>JANNRW010000416.1:0-6576 GCA_031401815.1 Geobacteraceae bacterium
TGCCTCTGAGCACAAGCGGTATTTTGACCATTTCAGATGTAGACAACGATCAACTCTTTGTTTCCCAGGCCGCAATTCAAGGTGCTTATGGAGAGTTCAACATAGATGCAAACGGAAACTGGACTTACGTTGCATTTACCGTAATGGATGAACTTAATGTTGGCGACACAGTTACCGACGAATTTATAGTTGAGAGCTCAGACGGCACACAAACCAGTGTAACTATCAACATCACCGGCTCGAACGATGCAGCAGTTCTAAGCTCTGCAACAGCCGATCTGGAAGAGACAGACGCACCTTTGAGTACGAGCGGCACACTGACCATTACAGACGTAGACAGCGCTGAAACATTTGTTGCGCAGGTCGATGCTTTAGGTGACTACGGCACATTCAACATTGATGCTGCCGGTGTCTGGACATATGTTGCCAGTTCTGCCTTTGATGAGCTGAATGTTGGAGATACGCTCACTGACATTTTTACAGTATCAAGTGCGGATGGAACAACTACAACCGTTACTATCAACATTAACGGCACAAACGACGCAGCAGTTCTGAGTGCTGACATAGTCAATCTGGACGAAACCGACGCACCGCTTAGCACAAGTGGGACATTGACAATCACAGATGTTGACAACCCGGCAACCTTTGTAGCGCAGACAGATGTCGCTGGAGGCTACGGCACCTTTAATCTGCTTGCTGGCGGTAGCTGGACCTATGCAGCTTCTGGAGCCTTTAACGGGCTCAACGTTGGTGATACAAACACTGACATCTTTACTGTAGAGAGCTCTGATGGCACGACAACTTCTGTCACTATAAACATCAACGGCACAAACGATGCGCCAGTTGGTACTGATTACACATTCATCATTGATGAAAACACAACGCTTACAGATCAGGTTGTGGCTACTGACCCGGATTCTGCCCTGGTTTACGGCATTGCAGATGGCGGGAATGTTTTAAACGGTTTGCTGGTATTTAATAATGACGGAACTTACACCTACACACCTAATCCTGACTATATTGGCCCGGACAGTTTCACCTATGTTGTAAGCGATGTTGAATTTATCGCCACAGGTCTGGTTGAGATTACAGTTGCAAATATCAACGTAGCGCCGGTTGCAGTTGATGATGCTGCAAGCATTTCAGCTGATTCGGCAGTTGCTGTCACAGGCAATCTGATCCTTGGCGGGATTCTCGGAGCTGGCGCAGATATCGATATAGATAACGATCCACTAACAGTCACATTTGTAGAGAATACAGCAGTTGCAGGTAGCGTTGTATATCCCGGTATCTACGGAACTCTCACAGTTCAGAGTGATGGCAGCTACTCATACTCAATTGATAATGTCTTGAATCCGGCTTTGATTGCGCTAGGAGCTGATGATTTCGTAACTGATGTTTTCACCTATACTGTGAGTGACGGTCTATTGACAGATATGGCAAACCTGACAATAACCATTAACGGTGTCAATGACTTTGCTCCGGTTGCCGGAAATGTCGACCTTGGAGAGATTCCTTCAAACAGCCCTGTAGGTATTACATTTACAGCAGCTGATCTGCTTGCCAACAGCACTGATGGTGATAACGATACCCTGTTTGTTGCAGATGTTGTGGTTGCAACTGGAGGGGGAACTCTTCTTGACAATGAGGATGGTACCTGGACATACACACCTGCTGAAGGATTTGAAGGGTCGGTAATCTTCACCTTCACTGTTACCGATACATTTACTGATCCGGTCGCTGCTGAAGCGACTCTCGCCGTAACCATGATCGAGAAGATTTATACCTATACATGGGGTGACTCCTTCGTTATTGAAGAGAGCGAAGGCGTATCTATCTCTGAAGGGTGGTTTGCTTCGTTTGATTTTGATACTGCGCGTGGCGATACCATGACTATATATGATGATTCAGCAGTTTATGTAACTGTTGAGGATGGGGCGGCTCTTGCAGGTGGTTCTGGCGACCTTGTTCTTACAATGGATGACGGATTCACGATGTACTTTGAAGGCTTCACGGTCGAGCTTGATGGCACGGATATAATCTTTGCAGACGGCTCACTGCTGAAGACCAACAATGGCGCAACAGCCATACTGAGAGGCTCCAATCTTGTAAATACAGGTGACCAGCTTATAGCAGGCGCTAATGGCGATACTCTGTATGGTTATGCAGGTTATGACCTGCTGACAGGTGGTGCTGGCAGGGATGCGATCTACGGCGGTTCAGGGAATGATGTAATAGTCGGTAACGGTGGCAATGACTATCTTGCAGGTGGTCTTGGCGGCGACACATTCCGTTTTACCGGTGCTAGTGACGGGGAAGGGAATGACGTAATAGTAGGCTGGGACGGTGGAGATCAAATTATTTTCACTGATGGAGATTATAGTAACTTGGTAGGGAATTATGATGGCAGCAATACAGTGTTTACGCATAATGGCGAAAAAATTACTGTAATAGGTGTGGATATCAGTAATTACTTTGGTCCCTAGCAGTCGTTATTTTGGCGTATTTCTCTGAATCAGCAGCAAGAAGAGCCGTCCCTTTCGGGGCGGCTCTTCTGCTTTAGTGTCGGAAGGCTGGAGGGTTGGAGGATTTTGCTGACCTTCTAACCCTCCAGCCTTCTGACCATCTGACCTTCCAAAAAATAAATCAGAGGTGTCATAGATGCTTTTCCCTCGATTGGTGATCATGTCATGCATCCTGGTAGCGACAACAGCAGCTACTGCAGCAGATATGGAGATAACCCCTTTCAGGGCTTTCAACCAGCAGCCGACAATCCAGATTTATGGCTTGCCAGTGGATTCATCTGCCAGGCTCACGCAATCCGGCAAGTATACTGTTGCATTTATTCAGGAGATCGCCAGCAATTATACTGTTAGCCGCAGCAGTAACGAACAGCTTGTTTTCGATGGTGAAATTTACAGAAGCTCCATAATAATGAGATACGGGATCAGTGAGAAGTTCGAGGTGGGTCTGAATGTCCCCTATATAGTGGATAATGGCGGGTTTCTGGACAGCTTCCTGATTGACTGGCACAGCTTTTTCGGAATGCCACAGGGGGGGCGTGATACTGCAACCAGAGGTGCTGTCAACTACAGCTATCGAAAAGATGGTGTTCAGAAGCTCCAGAAGAACAGATCAGGATCAGGCATAGGCGATATCAGTCTGAATTTCGGAATAAAGCTGCATGACCTTGTTGACGCTGACTCAAGGCAGGAAATAGCTTTCAGGGGTGATTTGAAGCTGCCAACTGGTGAAGTTGCAGCACTTAGAGGGAGCGGCAGCAGTGATCTGGCGCTCTCTTTTTGCGGAATGACAAACAGCTTTACCCGATGGGGGACTATTGGGCTTTTTGGCTCGGTCGGCGTTCTTTCAATGACTGACAGCCGTGTGCTGGCAGATCAGCATAATAATGTTGTCGGGTTCGGCAGTGCCGGGGTCGGATGGGGGCCATACCCCTGGATTTCTTTCAAGGTGCAGCTTAATGCATCAACCCCTTTTTACAAAGGCAGCTCTCTTGCCGAACTGTCAAAACCATCATTCATGCTGATTACTGGCGGAGCATTGAAGTTTCCCGACAACTACCAGCTTGATATCGGTGTTTCCGAGGACATATCTGTTAGGACTGCTCCGGATGTGACGTTTCACTTTGCGCTTGTAAAGGCTTTCTGAATTTAAAAAAATCAATTGCGCCACAGAGACACTGTGCTTGTGAGAGCAGGGTTTAAAGGCATATTCTCACGGAGGCACGGGGAACACAGAGAAAGGCATAAATCTTTTTGGATTTTACCTATTCAGCACAATAAAGAAAGATGTCATTCCAGAGGGTGTACTCGGGAATCCAGTCTTAAAATCATGGGTCCCCGTATAGAATCATTAGGTGATGACAGGTGTTTTTGATGACAGTTCAGATTATGCTCAATAGTTACTTTGGATTATAAGCAATAAGCCTGTTTTATTGATTCCCCCCGTGCCCTCTGTGCCTGTGAGAGATAAAATGATGATCCCTGTAAATATGAACGAAGCCGCTCAGCGTGGCTGGAAAGAGCTTGATGTTGTCTTTGTGACCGGAGATGCATACATTGACCACCCTGCCTTTGGTGTGCCTCTTCTGGCTCGCTGGCTGGAGTTTCACGGTTTCCGGGTCGGGATAATAGCCCAGCCGGACTGGCACACCAGTGAACCTTTCAAGGCGCTGGGGCGGCCACGGCTCTTTTTTGCAGTTACCGCCGGAGCTATGGATTCTATGGTCGCGCACTATACTCCGGCAGGAAAACTGCGACACAATGATGCCTATACCCCCGGAGGGGGGCACGGATCAAGACCCGACAGGGCGACTATTGTCTATACCTCCTGCTGCAAGGCTGCGTACAAGGATGTTCCGGTGCTGATCGGTGGGATAGAGGCGTCCCTGCGCCGGTTTGCCCATTACGATTTCAAAGAAGACAAAGTTCGGAGGTCGATTCTTTTTGACAGCAAGGCTGATCTCCTGGTGTATGGCATGGGGGAGACGCCAATCCTGACTATTGCCAGGAGACTTAAAAATGGAGAAAAGTTCCATGAGCTGCAGAATGTCCTTGGGACTGCAATTGTCAGTCGCTCAGCTCCGGTTGATGCTTCATGTCTTGAAATTGCTTCATATCAGGAGGTTAGCGAAGACAAGAGTAAGTTTGCAGAGGCTTTTAGGCTTGTTGCGAACGAGCAGAATCCATTCTGCGGCAAGAGAGTTATGCAATCTCATGGCGACAGGGTGCTGATATGTAATCCACCCTCTTTACCCCTGACTACGGCTGAACTCGACTCTGTCTATTCGCTCTCCTATACCCGGTTGCCTCACCCGGCATACAAAGAGCCGATACCTGCCAGGGAGCAGATAAAAAGCTCGATAACAACGCATCGCGGCTGCAATGGCGGGTGCGCATTCTGCGCCATAACCCATCATCAGGGGAAATTCATCCAGTCACGCTCGGAAGGCTCCATTCTCAATGAGATTGAAAAGGTAGCAGGTGAGAAGTGGTGCCGCGGAAGTATCAGTGACATCGGCGGGCCGACCGCAAACATGTACGGGGTAAGCTGCTCTGCTCCTGACTCAGGTAGTGAGTGCCGCCGGGGGAGCTGCCTGTACCCTTCAATCTGTCGATATCTGAACGTGGCCGACAGGAAAGGGTCTACTCTGCTTCAGAAAGCCCGGAGAGTCAAAGGAGTTCGTCACGCTGTAGTTGCGTCGGGGATTCGGTTTGATCTTCTTTTGCGCCAGCCGATCTATTTTGCAGAGCTGGTAGAGCACCATGTTGGAGGTTTATTGAAGGTCGCACCGGAACATCTTGTTGAAAGCGTCACCAGGGTAATGCGAAAGCCGGGGATAAAACTTTTTTCCGACTTTCTGGAGCTTTTCCGGAGTATGAGCAGGAGAGCAGGCAAGCGCCAGGGGGTCATCCCTTACCTGATTTCAGGCCATCCCGGCTGTTCGATTGACGATATGGTGGAACTCGCACTGGCGTTGAAAAACCTTGGTCTGAAGGTTGAACAGGTTCAGGATTTTACCCCTACGCCAGGTACGCTTTCGACCTGTATCTATCATACCGGTATCGATCCCTTTACCGGTGAAGCAGTATATGTTCCCCGTGGTGTGAAGGAGAAGAGGCTACAGAAATCGCTCCTGCTGGCGCATCTTCCCGAAGAGAGAAAAAATGTACTGGAGGCGCTTAAAATTGCCGGAAGAATGAAGGATGCGGGGTGTCTTTTGGGTTAGTGAAGTTGCAACTTGCTGATATGATGGCACCATCACCCCCACCCTGACCCTCCCCCGTCAATGGGGAGGGAATGTTTGGTGAGGCTAGCTGAAGATTAACGGTATTCAGGTTTAAAAATAGCTTGACTGGAAACTTTTATTTATAGTATAACGCTTATTCGCGCTGGCGTAGCTCAATTGGCAGAGCAGCTGACTTGTAATCAGCAGGTTGCGGGTTCGAGTCCCATCGCCAGCTCCACATTGTTTCTTGCTTATCCCCTGGAGGGATTCCCGAGTGGCCAAAGGGAACAGACTGTAAATCTGTCGTCGGACGACTTCGGAGGTTCGAATCCTCCTCCCTCCACCATAAAAAACATATCGAAGCGGTCTTTAGGTACTGTGCGCGAGGAGACGATAAGTCAACCGTACTGGCAGCAGTTTTAAAGGTGCGTTTCATAAAGGATTCCAACAGATTGTTTTGGCGGGAATAGCTCAGTTGGCTAGAGCGTCAGCCTTCCAAGCTGAGGGTCGCGGGTTCGAGTCCCGTTTCCCGCTCCAAATTCGTTGCTCAAGCCCACATAGCTCAGGAGGTAGAGCACTTCCTTGGTAAGGAAGAGGTCTCCGGTTCGAGTCCGGATGTGGGCTCCACTTTTCATGAATAAGAGAACTTCAGGGCGTATATCAGCAAATTATGGAGGACGTATATTATGGCAAAGGCAAAATTTGAAAGGAACAAGCCGCATTTAAACATAGGCACGATAGGCCATGTTGACCACGGCAAGACAACCCTTACAGCAGCGATCACAAAAGTACTGGCCGGCAAGGGTCAGGCCATATTCAAGGCATTT
>JANNRW010000417.1:0-18414 GCA_031401815.1 Geobacteraceae bacterium
TTCTCCTTTTCTGTATTGGGTTTCTTGGTCGAAACACACAATGCCAGATTTGAAGACGGGATGCTCTATTTTCATTAACTGGGTGGCCGTTTAGGCCCCCATTTTCTGGAATCTACCCACAGATTCTGCGGATGAACCGCAATTATAATCTTGTTATTTTTATACTTATTCTACCATTAACCGCCAACGCCGCCCACCTCCACACCGAAGCCCACTATCAGCGCATCTGGTGCAGCGAACAAGGCGGGATAACAGAATACGTACTTAACGACAAGAGCCGTGTAGACTGTCTCACCGATGAATACGCAGTAGAAGTCGAATTCGCATCAAAATGGAAAGAATCAGTAGGTCAATCCCTTTATTACGGAATTAAAACAGAGAGAAAACCCGGCATACTTCTTATCATGGAAAACGAAACAGACACCCGGAGCTTAAACAAACTGAAGATAATTGGCGAAAAATACAACATCCGCATTTGGATAATAGCCCCTTAAGAGGAACCAACATGCTACGCTACCAACACCTGCTAACAGAATCGCTAAAGCAAATGACCGTCCGGGAACTCTCCAAAGCCGCTAACCTCCCCTTGGGCTCCATCAGCGACCACATCAACAGACCCGACATCGTACCCAGATACGAAACCCTGCGTAAAATATCCAACTACTACAACGAACCGATCTGCGCCCTCATGTGCGAACACACCCCCTTCACAGCAGAGCTCATCACAACAATCACAAAACTGCCAATCAATAAAAAGAAAGAACTCCTTGAATTCCTGAGAACAAAATGAGCTACCGCCCCCACCTCTCAAAAAACAAAAACACCTACCCCGATCAATACGGACAGCAATGGTGGTACGTCGAAATCTGGCCAAACGGCAGAAAGCGCGACAAAACAGGAAAACTCACAGGCGAACGAATAACCTTCAAATTCTTTGGCACAGAAGCAGCAGTAAGGATCTTTGACATAGAACAGCAACGCAAACCAGTCAACCAGCTCCTACACCTCACAAACCCCACCATCCGCGACATACTGCCACAGTTTCTCGACTACTACCGCCTCGAAGTCGTTCCAGGAACAATGCAAGACTTCATCCGCTCCAGCAACCACCTCATTCCCCACTTTGGAGACATGCGCTTCAACCAGATCACCAACACCGTAGTACTTGGCTACAAAAACTTAAGACTTGCACAGACATGGCAGAACAGACCAACCACCAGGCGCACCATCAACAAAGAGCTCGCCTACCTCTCCAGCATCATCAAATGGGCACAGCGAGAAGATCCACCACTCTGCGACAGCTCAATCAGAATCATCCTCTTTCCTAGGAAACAGACAAAATCACCAATCCAGACAACCCACACCTTCGAAGAAATCAACCACATCATCGCAGAAACCGGCAGGACACGAACCAGAGGACACCACCAGCACGCAGCAGACATCCAGGCACTGGCAACCCTTATGTACGATGCCGGACTCCGTAGAAACGAAGCCTGCACCCTCACAAAAGAAAGAATCAGCCTACCGGACAAACCGATAGATCTACCCGGAAACATAAACTACTATGGAGTAATAACCGTAATCAGAAAAGGCGGGAAAGAAAGCCAGCTGCCAATACTAACAAACAGACTCTACGAACAACTGAAAAATCAAAGCAAAACAGTCAAAACCGGCTATCTCTACATCAACCCCATGACCGGCACACACTACAAAAACATAAGAGGCGGGCTAAAAGGAGCCAGCCAGCGAGCCGGAGTAGACAAAAGAATCACCCACCACCTACTCAGACACGACTTTGTAACCCACCTGCACCAAAGCGGAGTCGATCTAAAAACCATACAAGGGCTTGCCGGCCATGCAGACATTCAAACAACCATGGACATATACAATCACCTTGAAAGCTCAACAATGAGACAAAGAGCAGGCAACTTCACCGACAAAATAGACAACCAGCCAACCCGTGAAATATAGAAAACCAGCATATAATCACTGTTCCGAAATGTTCCGAACTGCCCATGTTGATAACCTGTTGATAAACAAAAAGGGCAATCCTCGCGGAAGCCCTTATTTACTATGGTGCCGAAGACTGGACTCGAACCAGCACACCCTTGCGAGCACAAGAACCTGAATCTTGCGTGTCTACCAATTCCACCACTTCGGCAGTGAGGAGAAATATTTAGCATGAAGTTGTTGATTCATGCAAGAATTTTATTATGCCAATCCTGGGAAAAATCAGCTGCGCAGTTTTTTGATCGAGCTTGCTAGCGTTGCTACTTCTTCAGGTAATAGGTGCCGGTATTCACCAGCTTTCAGATTACCTATGGAAACAGTACCATAACTGGTTCTCGTCAGACGAGCCACAAGCAGCCCGACTGCTTCGCACATCCTGCGTACTTGACGGTATCGTCCTTCATGGATTGCAATCGAGAGCCAGCTGTTTTTTTCATGCACCCTGACAACACTTACTTTGGCAGGAGCTGTCATTCCATCATCAAGCTTTATCCCTGTGGAAAGGATTCGCAAAATTTCAGGGGTAATCAGTCCCCGCACCTTGACCAGATACTCTTTCACCACTTCGTGACTCGGATGGGCAAGCCTGTTCGCCCATTCACCATCATTTGTAAGAAGCAGAAGCCCTTCTGTGTTGAAGTCAAGCCTCCCGACAGGGAAGAGGCGAACCTTGATATCTTTCAACAGATCGGAAACAATAGGTCTGTTATCCGGATCATTCATTGTTGTCACATAGCCGGATGGCTTGTTGAGCAGGATGTATATTTTTTTATCAGGAACGGTTATCGGTTTGCCGTCCACCGTAATCAGGTCTACGGCGGAGTCGGCCTTGCTGCCGAGTATATCGACGGTCACACCGTTAACAGCGACCTTCCCTGAGGTGATCAGGGATTCAGCCGCACGTCTGGAGGTTACACCTGCCTGCGAAAGTATTTTTTGAAGTCGTTCTTGCATGTTTGTCCATAAGTGAACAGCCCATATCAGAAAATACCGCTGAAACGGTTTTCCGAAATGGGCTGTCAGTGTAATAGGTAGTGTGCGCTATCATGAAACTGATCGACTCTTTATTTACCTGAATCTATTGAAAAACTCAAGCTAATTCGCCATATTTTAGCTACTGTCGGCGCACCTGAATGAAGAGATCTTCTCCACTTGACACAAAAACCTGCATCTGCTATCAGAATGTAAAGGGCGATTAACTCAGCGGGAGAGTGCTACCTTCACACGGTAGAAGTCACTGGTTCGATCCCAGTATCGCCCACCAATTAACACGCATGGCCAGCTCAATCAAAGCTGGCTATTTTTTATCTGCATATCGTTTTTATTCAGTTTCAATTGAAACTCAAATTGGACTTTCCCCACCTTATTACCCCCCTCAGCATGTTGAGGTTCCACCATATATTGCGGCTGACGATCCATACATCTCTTTACTGCAACAGTAATCTACCCGCCTAACAGACCGATATAACAGGCATATTTATACTTTGTTTCCATTTGACACTCTTGGCAGAGTAATTGCGATGATGTCGATAACATAACCACTATCGCACATCTAAAGGAGAACACCATGAAGCTCAGAACCAGGACATTAGCCATTTTCACAATGCTTCTAGTAAGTACAGCGGCCATTCTCGGCGGTTGCGCAACAACCGGAATGGATAGATCCGTCAAAACATCCAACTCAATCAAGGAAGTGGATACTGAAATCAGGAAAATGATGGTTCAGATCGATGCAACTGCTGCTTCACTTGATGCCCTTATGTTAGCAGTTCAACCTGATCTGAAAAAACCGTTCAACACTTATTCGGAAAATGTTGCCATGCTTGATAAAGAAGGGAAGAAAGTGCTGAAGCGAATGGAAGAGATGAAGTTAAACAGCAAAAACTATTTTGAAGAGTGGGAAAAACAGGGTGACGCTTTCACTAATCCGCAGATTCGCGAACTGAGTGAAGAGCGCCGCACAAAGCTTGCTGAAATATATGCCCAGGTTCCTGCCGCAGGCTCCGGAATCAAAGGTGCATTCAACGAGTATCTGACAGATCAAAAAGAGATCCAGAAGTACCTGTCAAACGACCTGACCCCGCAAGGGATAACAGGAATAACACCTGTTGCAAAAAAATCAGTTCAAAATCTTGAGATATTAAAGCAGTCCCTTAAGCCGGTGCTCTCTGCACTCGATGATATCAAGGCAGAGTTGTACACCGGGAAGAAATAGGCAAAGCTGGGAACAACAGGTTAACAGGAGGGCGTCATGTTGTGGACTATCTGTGTAGTACTGATAATACTCTGGCTTCTGGGATTGGTTACGTCGTATACCATGGGTGGCCTGATCCATATTCTTCTCGTAATTGCAATAATTGTTGTGCTTGTTAGGGTCATTCAAGGACGCAGGGTGCTCTAGCCCAAACGATTGTCTACGAAGTCAATTCCACAATAAGGACGCCCTGAGCGTCCTTATTGCTTTACTAACTTTGCCGGTTTCGGGAGAATATCAGAATGAAGAAAATTATGCGGAACTCCCTTGGACTTGGTTTTCTTGTCTCCCTGATGATCACGGCATGCGCCACTACGATACTCACATCAGACTGGAAAGACCCGGCATATCAAAAGCAGCCAGAGAAGATCATGGTCATCGGTGTGGCGAAAAAATCGATAAACAAGAGGATTTTCGAGGATGAATTTGTCCGACAGTTAAAAATCAGGGGAACAGACGCAATCGCGAGCTATAGGGTCATGTCTGACAAAAAACAGAATGATCATACTGTTATTGCCACTAAAATGAAGGAACATGGAGCCGATGCACTCCTCATATCGAGGCTGGTCAGTAAAAAGACCGTGCACACCTATATGCCGGCAAAAGTTTATCATCCACCTGAAAAATACGGCAGCTGGCGAGACTATTACGGCTATGGCTCTGATGAGGTATTAATACCCGGATATATGGCAGAAGACGAATATGCTCTGATGGAAAGCAATCTTTACAACGCCGGTAGCGACAAAATCATATGGTCAGCCACTTCGGAAACCGAGATGCTGGGCACTGATCTGGAGCAGATCAAATCATATATCGGCATCATGGTAAAAGCTTTGGAAGATCAGAAACTACTGGGTGGAAGTTCCCATTTGGACTAAAATCATATGTTTTACCAATCCTTTCTCCAAAGGGATTACACCGCCGAATAATCTCCTGCCATCCATCTCCACCCAGGCAACTCCTTGAGCAAAGCCTTGCGGATTCTCTACCTGAATCGAATAGATTGCTTCACCATGCCGGTAGACAATACTGAATCCGGGCCATGACGGCGGAATAACCGGGTTGATTCGCAACTCCTCACTACTGATCTGCATACCAAGCACTTCTTCAACCCAGGCACGGTACATCCAGGCCGCTGAACCTGTATACCACGACCAGCCACCCTGCCCTATCCTTCCGGGTAAACGGTACACATCAGCAGCAACCACGTAGGGCTCAACTCCGTAGACCCAGACCGCATCAGCATCACGCGTATGCTCAATCGGGTTGAGCATACGCAAGAGCTGCACCGCTCGCTCACCGTCTCCTTTGCGAACCATGGCCATTGCCATCCAGAGGGCAGCATGGGTATACTGACCACCATTCTCACGGACGCCGGGAGGATACCCTTTTATATAGCCTGGCGAAGGATCAGCTTTATCGAAGGGGGGGGCGAACAACAGAACCAGCGCTTCATCCTTGCAGACCAGATTTCGCCACGCTGATTCCAGTGCCTGATCTGCCCGCTCAGTGTCAGCTGCACCGGAAAGCCATGCCCAGGTCTGTGGCAGGGAATCTATCCGAGCTTCCTTGTTTAGTGACGAACCAAGCAGGGAGCCATCATCAAAGGTTCCCCGCAAATACCACTCTCCGTCCCAGCCAGCTGTCTCGATCCGTTTCATCAGGGCAGACCTGTCATCTCGATATGCCGAGCTCATCTGCTGATGCCCTGTCAGTTTTGCCAGATCAGCCATGCCCTGTAATACTTCACAGAGGAACCAGCCCAGCCAGACGCTTTCTCCCTTCCCTCCGGCGCCTACCAGATTCATGCCATCATTCCAATCCCCGGTGCCTATCAAGGGGAGCCCATGAGGTCCGATCGTCAAACCGCGACCGGTCGCGCGCCGACAGTGCTCAAAAACAGATGCTTGGTCAAAAGTAACTTCCGGTATTGAAAAATATTCGTGCTGACTGTCAGTCAGCAGGGGAGCGTTAAGGAAAGGTACTTCCACCTGGAGGATGTCCAGATCACCGGTTGTTCTGACATAGTGAGCAACCAGATATGGCAGCCAGAGTAGATCATCGGTAATTCGCGAACGGATGCCGGCGCCGCTTGGCGGATGCCACCAGTGCTGGACATCCCCCTCCCCGAACTGCCTGCCTGCGGCACGCAAAATCTGCTCTCGCGCCAGTTCAGGCCTTACAAAAAGAAATGCCATGACATCTTGCAATTGATCACGGAAACCATAAGCCCCGCCGGACTGGTAAAAGGCGGAACGCCCCCAGATGCGGCAACTTAAAGTCTGATACTGCAGCCATCGATTCACAAGCAGGTCAGCAGACAAATCAGGGGTATGCACTTCAATAGTACCCAGTAATTCGTCCCACCACCCCTTGGTACGGGTAAACTCCTGTTCAAATGCCAGATCTTCCTGATAAGAAAGCAAAAGAGACCGAGCCTGCACCACTGTGTCGGCTTGCCCCAAGAGGCAAATGACATCCCGTCGCTCACCCGGAGCTATTTCCACAACGACTCTAAGTACCGCACAGGGATCCAATCCTGCCCCGGTGCGTTTTGACAGCGCGATCTGCTCCATGGCAACCGGCTGGGACAAGTTCCGGTTCCGGCCGATGAAAGCAGTCCGGTCGCCGCTGTAAGAATCAGCTTCCGGATTGATCGCCACGAAAGCGACCCGCTCGCCGTACTCGGGGTGATAACGATTTCGCGCCAAAATCGCATGTGTTTCGTCATCCCAGTTGGTTATGACATGCATTTGTGAGGTTTCGCGGTTCTCGCCAAGAGTTAATTCAACATAATAGGTCACTGAAAGTCGACGTCTTCGCGAGGAGGCATTGAGCAGCCGCAGCCGCTGCAATTTTATCGGTTTGCCACCTTGCTCGTCAACAGGGACAAAAACCGTCAGTTCCTGTTCAATGCCATGGCTGTTATGTTCAAAAACAGTATAGCCCGCTCCATGTCGAGCCCGATACGCTAACTCCTCACGAATCGGCTGTGCAGTCGGCGTCCAGTATTCAGCACTCTCCTCGTCACGGATGAAGATTGCCTCTGATGCAGGATCCAGAACAGGATCATTCGACCAGCCTGTCAAACGGTTGCGCTGGCTGTTCCCATACCAGGTGAAACCGGAACCAGTTTCGCTTATCATGACTCCGAATGCATGATTGGCGATGACATTAACCCAGGGAGCAGGCGTATTGGTGCCGGGCCCAAGATAGATCGCATATTCACGGCCATCCAGGGTAAAGCCCCCCAGACTGTTGAAATAATTTAATTCCATAAAAGGGAGCGGTGCAGAAGCTTCCCGTGTAAAAAGTTTTTGTTCCAGCACTTCAGACAGTTCCGACACCTCAGCAAGTATCCCCAATTGCTGGGAAAGAGCCCCGCGTGCTGCCACAAGCATCACACTTGCTGCTGTCTTGAGAAGATTAAGATCCGTCTCCGGTATAAGAGCCGCTTGCTTCAGATAGATACCACCGGCCAGGTCAGTTCCTGCTGAAACGGAATGAGCCTGGATAATATGCTCCAGTTTTTCCTGAAGCGGTCTATCATAACTCCCGGCCTCTTCGTTGATAATCACCAGATCAACGGACAAGCCATGCATTCGCCAGTAATTATGAGCCCGGAGCATCTGGCGTACCAAACCGAGTTCCCTTGCTTCGCCAATGGTAATAAGCGCAATGGGCAAATCGCCTGAAATGGCGTAAGGCCAGAGACCTGACTGACCTTTGCGGTTTTCTTCCAGTCTTTCATCAGGAGCACGGAGGAGTTGACTGGGAAACAGCAGATAACTTGCCAATTGCTGAAAACGCCGGGCTTCTTCGGGCTGAATGCGTAACACCTGCAGCTGCTGCTGGGCCGAATTCCAGGCAAAATCCATGGCTCGTTCAATTGCATGAGTTTCACGATATTTTTCCATCAGCATCAAAACCTTTTCTCTCGTTTCACCGACTGCAATAATCAGAGAGAACTGCGCACGCTGGCCAGGTTTGATTGTCACGCACCGCCTTAGACTTAAGCTGGGGTCAAGCACACATCCCTGATTGTTGCCCAGATCCTGGTGAGCGCCCATCGGGTTAGCAAGAGTTCGCCCGCGACCGATGAACCGCCCCCGGTCGGTTTCAAATTGCCAGCCTTTTCCTTGCTCACAGACGTTATCCGGATCATGAAGCAAAAAACAGTGGGCAACATATATTGAAGATTCGTTTTCGCTTCGCTGCCGCCGATAGGCGAGAAGCGTCTGCAACTCAGGGGCTGCCTCGGTCTGAATAAACAGTTTGTTGAAGGCCGGATGCTGGCGGTCCGAGTTGTGGGGCGCCAGGGAGAGCTCAACATAACTTGTCAGATTTAACTGTCGATTGCGAGATGAACGATTAATTAATGATATCCGGCGCACTTCCAGATCATCTTCAGTTGAAACAAAAATCTCTGTTTCCGTATGGATACCGTGATCTTCACGACGGAAAACGGCGCGGTCAAGGGCAAAATCGACCGAATATTTTTTAACCTTTCCTCCGACCGGGTGATACGTGGCAGACCAGACACGGTCAGTTTCTGACTCATGAATATAACAGAAAATTCCGTAGTTATCACAGGTTGTATCCGAGCGCCAGCGACTGAGCTCGTTTCCTCTCCAATGACTATAGCCACCTCCGCTGTTGGTAATCATCACACCATAGTGACCATTGCCAAGCAAGAGACTCCTTGGTGTAGCAGTATGCGGGGTGGTAAAGGATATTCCCGACGATACTACCTGCTCTCCGCTCGGTAACAGAGTTTCACTCTGCCGCGTTGAAATAAGCTGTAGCGGTGGCAAGGCCGGAATTCTTTCCTGCAACAGTGATTCAAAAGCACGCACCCGTGGATCGCTGTGAAAACGGCGAGTGAAAGGGCTGCCATGAAGGAAGTTGGTTAAAGCCAGGAATGACATCCCTTGGTGATGAGCCATATATGCCTCAATGACAACACCGTGTCGCCCTTCCCGGCGCGATTGACGACTGAAATCCATGGCTTCGTAAAAACCGTATTCACCAAGTAATCCCAGACCTTCCAGATGCTTCAGGTTGTTCAAAGTCTCTTGTGGCGCCACGTTAAGCGCAAGGAACGTAGCATAGGGAGCCACAACCAACTGCTCTTCCAGGCCGCGCTTCAATCCAAGTGAAGGCACACCAAAAGCCTTGTACTGGTAGGTTTTTTCCGGATCGAGATCAGCGTAAGCGGATTCTGAAATCCCCCACGGCACACTCTGGGCTCTACCATAACCGATCTGCACTGCCACAGCCTCCCTCGCAGCCTTATCCAAAAGAGAATTGCCGTAGGAATTCTGGAACAAAAGGGGCATCAGATATTCGAACATCGTCCCGGTCCAGCTCAGCAGCACCCTTTGCCTGCCAACTGCTCCGTAAGGGCGCCCCAGAGAGTACCAGTGCTCCAGAGGGACATCACCCCGGGCAATGGCGATAAAACTGCCGAGTCTCGCTTCGCTGGCCAGGAGATCATAACTGGAGACGTCAAGACGATTTGTTGAAACGTTGAAGCCGATAGTAAACAGTTTCCGTTTAGCATCATAAAGAAAGCTCATGCCCATTCCGGCAGAGAGTTTATGGATGCTGTCAATCAATTTCTCCGCCATATCCAGGGTTTCCCCGGCGAGCCACTTAGCAGTGGCAAAGGCTGCAAAAACCCTGTCCAGCCAAAGGCAGAGTGGCGCAGAAAGCGAGGAATCGTTATCTCTGACTGTTTTCAGTAACCGGATTGATTCACTATGACCATGGGCCAGAGCGAACAACGAAGGGGCGTGTGTCAAATTCTGACAGATGGCTGAGAGCGCCTCATTACCCAAGGGCGCCAATTCTTCTGTGGATTTTTCAGCAAGAATTTCAATCCAGGTGAGATAGCAATCTGCCATTTTCACCCAGGAAATGACCTGATCTTCCAACTCTTTGGCCCAGGAGGGAACACCCCCCAAGTCGGGAGAGGTTCTGAACGTTGTCTGCATCCGCCTTAACAGGCGCAATTTGTCAATACAACAGAGTGGCGGCGCTTCCCACTCCTTCATACAGGCGTGCAATGACACAAAATCAAAACCATCGGGTTGATCAAAAACTTCGGACTTTATCAAAAGTGCTCCGGTGTCATTGAAGCCGGTAAAAGCTTTGTCTTCAAGAAGTGATCCATGCTGCAACTCCTCAACGCCTTGCGCCAGAGTCCAAAGGGCGCCCAACAGATTACCGCTGTCGACAGTTGAAACGTAGCGAGGCTCTAAAGGCGCCAGTGTCTGAATGTCATACCAGTTCAGAAGATGTCCTTCAAAGAGTTCAAGACGACGTATGGTTGCCATTGTATCGGTCAGTTTTTCAATTACCTGATTAGTACTGATATAACCGTTATCATGAGCGCCAAGAACACTGGCCATCCAGAGGCCAATATTTGTCGGACTGGTGCGCATGGCCAACCTGTTTTGATGAGCAACCTGATAGTTGTCAGGTGGAAGCCAAGAGGTTTCGAGAGTTACAAATGACGAAAAATAGCGCCACGTTCTTCTTGCAACCTGCCTCAGGATGCGTCGATCAGGCTCAGACAGCGTCTTGACAAGCTGCGCGATGTCAGATCGAAGGTTCAAAAACCAACCCAGAAATGGCGAGAAAAACCAGAGTAAAAGCCAGGGGGCTGCCAGCGGCAGGTTGGCCGGCCTCAATAACCAGACCGCAATGCCCACCATGACACTGGCAATACTGCTGAAAGACAAAATCGCGACGAAGAGCGATTCACGGCGGAAGTCACTGCAATGGATTACCGGTGCAGTCCACTCCAGCAAACTGCGATGTGAAAATATGCGCCGATAAAAAACCCGGACAATGGCATCCAGTGCAACTGCCGCCTGGTGCGGAAGTAAAGCGGCGTCGGCAATCGCCCGGCGCAGATCGTGCCATAATTTCGACAGGGAAATGAAATTAAAACCCTCAAAAATTGTAGCCGAAGTGAACGCTTGCGCCAGTGGGTGAAAGAGGAGTTGCAGCACAACAACCAGTGCGATGATCCCGCCCGCTTTTGGTAAAAGGAACCAGGATAACAGCAGAAGAACCATGCTGCTCACCGGCAACAGGCTCCTCCGCAAGTTATCCAGGATCTTCCAGCGGCACAACAGTGAAAGAGGATTAGCGCCAAGGCCTCCCTTTGCCTGAGGAACTAGTGGAAATATCCACCAGGCAATCTGCCAGTCACCCCGAATCCAGCGATGTGACCTGCTGCTGTAATTCTGGTATCCTTGGGGAAATTCATCATGCAGTTCAATATCGCTTGCCAAACCCACCCGGACATGTGCCCCTTCGATCAGATCGTGACTCAATATGCATTCTTCAGGGAATAGTCCTGAAAGCACTCTACTGAAGGCGCGAACATCATAGATCCCCTTGCCGTGGTACGACCCTTCTCCACTCAGATCCTGATAAACATCAGAGACCGCCTGGGTATAAGGATCAATCCCAACTGCATCGGCAAAAAGCCTGCTGAAGATTGAAGCGTTCGTACTGCACAAGGTCGGGCTGACTCGTGGTTGAATAATCGTATAAGTGCCCGGCATGATCATTCCGTTTGCATCAAAACGGGGCTGGTTAAGGGGGTGCGCCAGGGTTTCAACCATTCTGCGCGCAGTTCCGTGAGGCAATTGGGTATCGCTGTCCAGGGTAATTATGAACCGAATATCCGCCAGATGATCCGGATTCCCAAGATAGACAAGAGGTGAAGCATTTTCAGCCCGGGTCCCCTCAATCAAGCGGTTCAACTCTTCCAGCTTCCCTCTTTTCCGTTCCCAACCGATAAATTTCTGTTCCGAATCACTCCAGGTCCGCTCGCGATGAAACAGGAAAAAGCGTTCGCCGCCATAACGGGCATTAAGTTCAACCAAACGTCCTCTAACAGTTTCAAGCAGTCGGCTGTCATCTTCACGCGTTGGCTCCGTGGAATCAGTGTAGTCCGTAAACAAACTGAAGAGCAAATTTGCTTCCTTGTTGGCAAGAAAGCGGATTTCCAGTTTTTCAACTTCGGCAAGTATTGTTTCCGGATTCACCAACATCATTGGCACAACCACCAATGTTCGGTAAGCATCGGGAATTCCGGTATCCTCGAAATCCATTTTGGGCAAACGGCGGGTCGGCAGCAGACGCGTGAGCAGATAATTAACGGATTCGATTGCCAATTGACTGACAGGAATCAGCAACAGTAGTACAAGACCTGTTATTCCTGTCAATCCAACTGAGTGGGTCAATCCTGCGGCTCCGGCCAGGAACAGAAGCAGAACCATCAAAATGCCAATAGCACTGAAATAAACAGAATTATGGTGACGATAGATCCATTCCAGCAATCGATATCGGCACGTTTCGTGGCAGGCAAGCTGTTTGGCCAGCTCAGCCCGTCTCTCACCCGTTAACCAGGCGCCGACGTGCCTTGACCGCTCATCGATTATTTCGTCACTCCCTGCCAAAGTTGCCATTTTTACTACGTGCGCCGCAACCTGCTCCTCTGAATGAGTGCACCCACGAGCAAGTTCTTCAATCGCCCGCCGGCAACGATCACGAGTGGCAAAATCCATTCCGGGATATACCCCGGACGGATCAAGACGTAACAGGTGCTCCACCCGGCTCAGCTGTTCGAAGATCTCCCGCCAGTCCAGTAGAGACAATTGACGTAAACTGGTAAAAGCATTGCCACAAAAAAGTTGTTCTCTGATCTGACGATTCTGCTCACGCAGATTGAGTTCGTAAAGTGGGCTTTTGAGAGTTCGTTCCAGCCAGCTCTGTACCGGCAACAGAGCAGCCTCCTCATCATAGAGCAGACCTACCAATTGGCAGCCGAAGTATGAAGAGGGAGATGGTTCAGCTTTCGCAAGCTCCGCCAGGAGTGCCATGAGTTGATTGGCATCACGACGATTGGCCGCGATCAGACGATTTGCCCATAAGTCGGCTAACTGACGTTCGCGTAAGTCTGCCAGTACGGTTACGGCAAGACTCCGGATGCTTTCAATCAGCGCAAAACGCAACATCTGGGGGATTGCCCAGAGCTCACCAATCGTCAAGGAACGGACGGATTGGTAGGCTTCAATAAATGCCAGAATTATTTCACTATCAAGACGTAAATCAGAATGAGTGACGAGATCCTTGGCCAGACCATAGATACAGGGCATACCCCGATAGGGTTCAGATGCCAATAAGGGGAGTTGCCGGTAAAAACGTCTTGTCAGGTTCAACAATATGTCTCGAGCGGTACTTTCGAGTATATATTCGTTATCGAGAATCCAATCGGCAGCAGGCGTAGCTTTTTGTTCCAGGCGGCTGGCCGCAGTGAGATCCTCGCAGACATGCCGGACCCAGTGGCGAGACTGTTTGATCCGTTTGAGTAATTCTGTCGAGTGCTGTGGCCTGGGGTCTACCTGCTGTTCTCCGGAAAGACGTCGAGCATATTCCATAATCTGAGCTAAAGAGAGATTCACTGCGGGTATTCGCCTCTCGACGCGCTGCTCACGTTGGGGATGCATGATAAAAAGCGCCGGGGGTGGATCTCCGGTTTCCCGGAGCATGGCAACCGGCTGTTGCATTGATTCGACTGGCGTCTGGAGAATCAGAACAGATTCCCCGGGGACGAGCCAGCGGGAGTGAGAAGACACGACCCCAGGATCAACGCAGAAGCGGGAGCGTCTTAGCCAAAAAAACGCGCCCAAAGCGCCGCATGTGGAAAAAATAAGGATCAACGTCAAGGAGATTGGAATATTCCAGACAGTATATGACTGCGACCAGTAAAGTAACAGTGCCGCAATCCAACCGATCCCGCCGGACAGACACGCTGCAAATGACACCCCGAGACTGCGCTGCCAGAAGAATGAATCTGCAACATGAATCTCTCCATCAAGCCCCTTGTGCACCAGAGCGGCACGCATATAACCGTTCCGTGCCAATTCCCGGAGAGCTCTCCTGGCTTCATCCTGTTTTACATAATAACCGATCAGAATACCTGAGCCCACTTGATGTCCTTTATGTTACATATTACCTGATTGGCGCTAATCATCCGCAAACTTCAAAAGCTGTCATTCCCGAAGCGGTTCTGATCGGGAATCCAGATTCTAAATGCTTAAAATCATGGATCCCCGATAAAAGATCTCGGGGATGACACCCTCTGTGCGGATGATTAGCACCAATCAGAACATATTATGTTTTACCGAGAAGTGCTAGAACTCTCTTTGCCACCACTTCTGCTGATGCTGGATTCTGGCCGGTAATCAAGTTGCCGTCCTGTACTGAATATGATTGCCAATCAGCAACCTTTGTATAATTCCCGCCGCATTTCTTCAATTCATCTTCTACCAGAAACGGGACAGCATCAGCCAGGCCAACAAGGGTTTCATGGGCGTTGGAGGCTCCGGTAACAGATTTACCTTGCACCAGTGGCGAGCCATCCGCCAATCGGGCATGGCGAAAGACACCAGGTGCATGACAAACCGCAGCAACAGGCTTGCCCTGGGCATACATTTTCTCGATCATGGCAATGGAATCCTTATTTTCTGCGAGATCCCACAACAGCCCTTGCCCGCCAGGATAAAACAGCGCATCGAAGTTATCAGGTGATACTTCTGCCAACTTCAAGGTATTTGTTAAAGCAACTTGAGCTGTTATGTCATGTAAAAATCTATCTGTTGATGCAGTTATAAACTCTTTTTCTGCACTTTTGGGATCCATGGGCGGTTTTCCGCCAAGCGGCGACGCCAGTGTAATTTCTGCTCCGAAATCATTAAAAACATAATAGGGTGCAGCAAGGGCTTCAAGCCAGAAACCGTTTTTTTCTCCTGAAAGAGCAATCTCTCCGTGTGAAGTCAGTACTATCAATATTCTCATAGCGAACTCTCCTTGAATTATTTTGTGCTCTTGTAGCATCATGATTTCATTCGAAAGTGAACAGAAATACTGCCCCTTTACCCGGCTCACTCACCGCCCAGACTTTGCCACCATGACGCTTGACAATCCTGTCTACGGTGGCTAGACCGATACCGTTACCCTCAATATTCGTTTCGGGTAAACGCTGAAAAGGAGAGAAAATACTGTCTGCATAGACCATATCGAACCCCGGCCCATTGTCCCGGATAAAAAAAGCCGGCTTACCAGCAGCTTCAGTCATACCGAATTCAATCTCCGCAAATTCCTGTTTGCTTGTATACTTCCAGGCATTACCCATGAGATTATCAAGAGCAATGCGCCACAATACGGCATCACCGTTACCGATAATCCCTTCGGCGATCAGGAACTTTATCTTGCGGTCTGGTTCCGCCTGTGCCAATTCAGCAGCCACAACCTTGGCCATTGCACTGAAATCAAATGATTCATGACTCATTTTCACATGCTTGATCCTTGAAAAATCAAGCAAAGTATCAATGAGTTTATCCATCCGCATGGTTCCTTTATGTATTTCACTGAGATACCCCTTAATCTCGTCATTGAATTTATCTTTGCTCAGCTCCTGTACCACCTGGCAGTAACTATTAATTGCCGTCAAGGGACTACGTAAGTCATGAGAAACACAGAAGTTGAATGCCTCCAGCTCGACATTTGCTGCTTCCAGCTCTGATGAGCGAACTGACAGATTTTCCACCGCCATCTCCAGATCATCTCTGGATTGGCGGAGCAGATCGTTCTGTCTTTCCAGTTCAATCTGATGAACCTGCAACTCATGCAAGAGTCCCTCAGATACTACAGCAGTACGTACTATGCCTGCGTCAGTATTTTTCGTTTTCAGTTGCTCTTCTGCAGCATGTCGCAGGCTGGTTGCCTCTGATCTGTCCATGAATTGTTTATACCTTTTTGAATCACGCTGATTCAGGTAAAAGACCTCCGAGGTTTCAATAACTTCGGAGGTCTTGGTGGCGTGCGGATGGCTATCGATGCAAGAATGAATTAGAACCTTAAGCCAATGCCTGCTGTGGTAATAAATCCGTCCAGCTTGACATGCTGACCGCTGAATGTTGGCTCGGCCCAGATGTACTTCCCTTCAAAATCAACAAACATGGTATCGCTGAAGTTGATATTCAGACCGGCGCCTGCATGTAAACCATATGTTACCTCGGTAGAGCCCCTGAAGTTACTGGTATTCCCCTTTGCGTCCAGGTCAGAGATATATGCTCCGATACCAAACATTCCATACGGCTCGAATGGGCCTAGTGGAAGCAGTACCTTTGCTGTAGCAATCACAGGGACAACTTTCAGCTTTGTCTCACCTGGCTGTGCAGCTGGAGAGCCCTTGCTCTCAAAGTAGCCGACTCCAACCTCTAGAGCCAGCATCGGGAGAAAGTAATGACCTGCTGCAATTTCAGCGGCAAATCCGGTCTTGCTGTCCAGCTGGGTTGAACTCCCACCATTGAAGTCATTAATGTTGTGAGACTCACTGGGTGAATAGAGACCACCTTTAAGAAGCATGTAATTTGCAGATTTCATCTCTGCTGATGCATGTGAAGTGATACCGATTAATGCGACTGTGATGGCCAGGAACAGAATACTTGTCTTTTTCATGATTTCTCCTTGATATGATTGTGGTTTATTTTGTTGCAATATCCTTGGTCTTTCCATTGATATAAGGCAACTAACGTGCCACAGGTGCTTAAAAGGTTAACGATCTGATTTTACAAAGTAATTAGCTGGCAGGGGTGGGATGTGGGGGAAAATCCGTCAAAATAATCCGCCGTGTTTAACGAAGCTGTCAAATATGACGGCACAATGCGGCAATCTAATTCGGCTTGCTGCATGACTTCAGTTTGCCATTTTCAAAAAGAGATATCGATTCATATTCAGCACAGGATTTTCCATCAATCTGAGTTGATCGGGATAACGTACAGGTAAATAATTTGCCATTCGAATAAAAGTTGACCTGGCCATACTGATTGCAGGTAATCCCTTCATAATTGAAAAAATCACTTGCTACACAGCTCGCAACGGCTCCGTTTTCATAAAAGTTAACAGCAGCATACTGCTTGCATTTTACGCCATTCAGAGCGACATCATCCTTTAATGTGCAGGATCTCAACTGACCGTTTTTATGATAGGTAACTGCGGAACCAGGCGTACATATCGTTTGATCAATACCCAGACAAGGACTGGCGCTGGCAATGGAAATGATGCCCAGCATGATAATGGTGCATTTCATGATAATCTCCTTTTACTCATTGCGAATAGATCAGCACACTGTAGGGAGCAATGCCAAGCGTACCTCGACAAGGCAAACCGTCAAATTCGGTCTCTTCAGCCATGACGTCACTGCTTGAACAGTTCTGGAAATCGCTGCTGTATCCTTGCCAGTCACTGTTGAGACGGAGTTTCCAGAGCCCTTGAGCCGGGAAGCCGATCAGATAGTTATCCTGCGAATCATGGGAAAAGTTTGCAACCACCAGAACATCATCTAAAGCCCCCCCTTTGTCCCAACGATGGAAAGCAATCACCTTGCTACTGTCGTTTAAGTGACTTACCTGGGTGAACTGCCCGCAGAGACCCCGTGTAAAGCCATCACGGTTGAGCCTTAATCGTATGAGATCGCGGTAGAGCCTCACAATTCCCTGAAACTCCTCACATTGATCCCAGTCAACCGGAACAGTGTCACGAAACCATTCCCCTTCAAGGAACTCCTGTCCCTGAAAAAGCAGCGGAATACCGGGCGAAGTAAAGACCATGGCAGCAGCCAGAGTTGATCGTTTTCGAGCGTACCACCCTTTGGGGTCGTCCGGATTAATCTCTTGCGGTACACGCGACCTGCCGTTCGCCACTTCATCGTGGGATTCGCTGTATATCACCCGGTCAAAGGCATCATCGTTATAGCGGTAGCAGATGGCGTCGCGGATGGCAGCAAGTGAGCGCTGTTCATCTTCCATGGCGACCACCGCCCGGCGGATGGGGTGCACGAACATGGCGTCCCACTGGGAACCGAAGCCTGCCCCTCCGGCACCGACATCTTTGGTGAGCCACCTGTTGTGTTGCAGATCCTCGGCAATTGTGATCCTGCCGGGATATTTCCCTGCGACCTGGCTGTTGATCCACTGGAGCAGGCTCCACCCTTCAGGCAGCTCCTGTTCACGGGAACCATTCACGGTACGGATAAACTGCGTGCAGTCAAAACGGATGCCGTC
>JANNRW010000418.1:0-1889 GCA_031401815.1 Geobacteraceae bacterium
CAGCATTAGCTGCGATTATGGCCGTGGTCGTCGGTGCAGGTGTTTATTTGGTCTACGAGGCTCCCTTCATCCTGTCAGAGGCCGCCTTTGAATTTATACTTGCAGCTAGCCTTGTACGTGGAACGAAGCGAATCGATAGCGCCGACTGGATGGGGAGTGTTTTCAAGACGACCAGTATTCCTTTTATAGTAACTCTTGCATTAGCAACTCTTGCCGGGTATCTCATGCATCATTGTTTCCCTGAAGCAACACGTCTTTCTGAGCTGTTATCGCGGCTGTGACGTATTTCTGGCAGTGCCCGATAGAGTTCACAGGAAACTACTCTTGGTGAACAAACCCTATGCAGCCATCAAAAGTGGCTGAACTTGTCGCATCCTCTGTACCATCGCTTTTTGAGCAGTCTTAAGGTCATAGCTTGTTTGCAAGTTCATCCAGTAGGTGGGTGTCTGACCGAATACTTTGCCGAAAAGAACAGCCAATTCTGCTGTAACAGGCCGTGAGCCTTTGATCACATGAGATATTCGCATTGGTGAAACACCAATTGCATGAGCAAAAGCGTTCTGTGACAAGCCAAGTTCATCAAGTATTTCCTTCAGGAATAATCCTGGATGAATGGGGGGCAGCCCGTTTTTGATAGCCATAAAGTTTCTCCTAGCCCAGATAAATGGATAAGTGCGTTAACAAAATCCTTTTCTGTTTAAAAACACAGAAAAATATTTCTAACGTACTAATGGTAATCAGTTATTTCGACGTCAGTTGCTTCACCATTGCTAAACCGAAAGCATATTCGCCACTGGTCATTAATCCTGATACTCCACTGCCCCGTCCTATCTCCAGAGAGCGTTTCAAGGCGGTTGGACGGAGGTGCCATCAAATCCGTAACTTCGCATGCACTGTCTAATTGTGTCAAACGCATGATCGAACGGGTGATGATTTCGGGAGGAAGTTTTTTGGACTTCCCTGTCGTAAAGAGTTTTTCAGTTTCTTTGTTCGCGAATGACGAAATCATGAACTCTATATAAACAATTTGTTTATATAGGTCAAGTCTTAAATAAAATGAAACAGAGGATAAATACCGACTTCCAACCAGCGGCACGACCCGACCGCCCGAGGAACCGGTCGGACGGGTCAACTTCATGCCCGTTGGATTTAACAGATGAATAGGAGAAAATCGTGACAAGAAACATACTAACGGTATGTGGCGGGATTAGACGTTAGAATAATACTGAACTTCATCTCTCTTGCGGATTGCTTTGGACTTGTAACCGCCCGCAATTGCAAATCCCCTTTTGTCACCTCTGACCACCACGAGCTTGAAGCGGTATCACGACATTTTCCAGAAATTGAGATTATGTTTTCCAGGTGATTGGTTAATGCTGGAAGAGTGGTTTAAACGTACGTCAATCAGGCGGCCTCATCAAGGTCATCCATCCAGCTAAAATCATCCTGAATTTCGTCTTTCGGACCACAATACGTATCATTCAGATCATCCATCCAGCATTCACTAAACAAGGATGTCTCCTTCAGTGTCTGACCCGTCCTCAGTTCCATCAATGAAGCTGCATTCCGGTTACTCTCAAATGACTGCTCCGACCATGACTCAACAAACATATTTGCTCTCCTCACTCTGATATTCAGTAAAATTTATTGCAGCATACTTCCGCAGTTGCCGGTCAGCCCTGCGTATCATCCGCTTCGCAGGATGGAAGCGATTATAACAGGCCATTGTTGAAACGGCGTTGAGAGTAAGTGAATGTCTGGTTACAAACGGTCTTCTGCCGCAATTCTTTTCCAAAAAGTAATCGTACTGCCTCCAGCCTGTAACATTACTATGCTAGTGTCCTGTCTGCATTAATCATTACTCAAGCGTTGATTCAGATAAAGGACCG
>JANNRW010000419.1:0-13748 GCA_031401815.1 Geobacteraceae bacterium
CCTTGATCGGCTCACCACGCCCCATCTGGGAGGTAGCTGAAGAGATGAAGAGCGGCTGGCCACCCAGCTGGTAAACCCCGACTTCAAAGGAGACCCTGGTACGGGTAGACGACTTTTCAAAAATAAGCGCTACACTTTTCCCTTTGAGAAGATGATGCTGCTCGCCACTCTTCTGCTTGGCTTTCAGCTCTTTTGTCAGGATGAGAAGGGCATTGAGTTCAGCCTTGCTGAACTGGTTTAACGCTAAAAAATCCTGTTTCATTTTTTCATCCTTTGTAGGGGCGCATGGCATGCGCCCTTCTTGAGGTTGAGGGCGAACGCCGTTCGCCCCTACAATTAGATCTCTGACAATATTCCCGCAAGTATGGCAATCATCTCATCTACCTCCGCCTTGCTGACAATCAGAGGTGGCACGAAACGGAGCACTGTATCGTGAGTTACGTTGAGGAGAAGTCCCCTTTCGTGACCGGCTTTGACGATATCTCCACCAGGGATGGTCAACCCCATACCGATCATCAGGCCGATCCCCCGCACATCTCTAACCAGTGACGGGAATTTTTTCTGCAACCCCTCAAGCTCTCCCAGGAGATACTCCCCCATCTCTTCAGCATGATTGAGCACGCCATCTTCGAGCAATGTTCGGACAGTTGCCAGAGCAGCAGCGCAGACCAGCGGGTTACCACCGAACGTGGAGCCGTGGGTGCCGGGGACAAAGGCAGCAGCAACCTCTTTCCTGGCCAGCATGGTGCCGATGGGCGCACCTCCGGCCAGAGCTTTTGCAAGTGTCATGATATCCGGAGTGATATTGAAATGTTCATGTGCAAAAAGTTTTCCGGTTCGTCCCATCCCGACCTGAACCTCGTCCAGAATGAACAACAGATTGTGCCGGTCACACAATTCTCTCACTTTTGCCAGGTAGTCCGGAGCAGGGATGTTTACCCCCCCCTCACCCTGGATCGGCTCCAGCATTACTGCACAGGTGTCGTCTGTAACTGCTGCTGCCATTGCTTCAATGTCATTGAACGGTACGTGGCTGAAGCCGTGGAGCAGCGGATCGAAGAAGCGCTGCACCTTCTCCTGGCCGGTGGCGGAAACTGTCGCCATTGTTCGGCCATGAAACGAATCCGCAGCAGTGATAATCCCATAGCGTTCCGGCCTGCCGGTTGTATCGCGACTGTACTTTCGCGCCAGCTTGATGGCTGCTTCATTCGCTTCAGCGCCTGAATTGCAGAAAAACGCCTGATCCGCAAAAGAATTTGCGCAAAGGAGTTCCGCAAGTTCGATCTGCTGGGGGATCTGATAATAATTGGAGCAGTGGATCAGAGTCGCAGCCTGCTCCTGAAGCGCCTTTACAACCTTTGGATGGCAGTGTCCAAGGTTGTTGACCGCCACACCTGCAAGAAAGTCGAGATATCGTTTTCCGTCAGCATCCCAGATTACGCACCCTTCACCCCTTACCGGAACAATAGGATATCTGCCATAAGTCTTCATTATGTATTTGTCTGATTTTTCAATCCACTGTTCAGAATTCATCTGTTCTCCTGACTCCTGATCCCTTACTACTGCCTTCAAATTATCTCCGTACCTACCCCGACGTCAGTAAATATCTCAAGCAGCACCGCGTGCTTGACTCTGCCGTCAACGATATGCGCCTTTTTGGCTCCTTCCTTCAAAGCATCCACGCAGCACTCTACCTTCGGGATCATCCCTCCGGAGATGGTTCCGTCATCGATCAGACCCGGCACATTTGCCAGCTGAATGCTGCTGATGAGTTTTCCACTCTTCTCTTTCACCCCGTCAACATCAGTCAGGAGCATCAGCTTTTCAGCCTTGAGCGCCCCGGCAATTTTACCGGCAACCAGGTCGGCATTTATATTGTAGCTCTCGCCATTAATGCCGACCCCGACCGGAGCAATGACAGGCAGGAACTTGCCATGCTCCAGGGTATGTATCACTTCCTGGTTTACCTTGACAACTGTGCCGACAAAGCCGATATCAACCATCTCAACGCTGCCATCGGCGTTTTTTATCTCCTGGAGCATCTTCTCGCAGAGGAGCAGGTTGCCGTCCTTGCCGGAGAGCCCCACAGCCCGGCCGCCATGCTGATTGAGATATCCGACGACCTCCTTGTTGACCTGTCCGGTCAGCACCATTTCGACAACCGCCATGGTCGCCTCGTCTGTAACCCGCATGCCACGGACAAACTCGGATACAATGCCGTAACGCTTCAGAGTTTCGTTTATCTGCGGACCACCGCCATGAACGACCACCACATTAATGCCCAGGGATCGGAGCAGAATCACATCAAGGGCGAAGGACTCCTTCAGAGCTTCATCGGCCATGGCATGACCGCCATATTTTATAACTACCGTCTTGCCAGCAAAGCGCCGGATATACGGCAGCGCCTCCATCAGGGTGTTTGCCTTGTCGATAATTGCCTGCATCTGGTTCCCTTTAAAGCTGAAATATGGCCGGAAAGTGCATAACTATAGCAAAATGCGGGAAATAATCAATGATTGAGAGCGTTGAGGGGAGATTTTATTCTGTTTAGCTGTTGACCTTAAGAAGAGATATAAGAAGTTTTTGCTCTGGTAATTAAATATTTGAATGGTAGGGGCGGCGCTTGCTCCGCTCAATCGGGGCGCGGCAAGCACCGCCCCTGCATAAGGGGTTTGAATGTATAATCACCGGAGCAATAATTGGGAAATGTGATGTAGGTGGTTATGGAAGGGGTGGTCATGGGGTTTTCACGGCTTTCGGGGAAATAGCAACCCACTTGCTGCTGTCGGTCGGATGATAGATATAAATCGCCTCGTCGTCAAAACCGTTCCATCGTGCATCTTCACCGGCAATAGCAATTGCCTCGTCAATCCGGTCGCGGAGGTCTTTGAGAGTTGGGGCGGGTTGCAGGATTTGCATGATTGGCTCCCTTTGTCCTTCATTTTGTGGTTATCATATCGGTGACGTCACCGATATGATCGTTGATCCGTAGACCACTGTTAAAGCAGGCAGAGCCGTCTTCAGTCGTTCTTCCGGTTAATCAGATTCACAATCACCTTGACGATGGTCTCCTTTTCTTCCGGCCTGCTTTCGGCAATAAGAAGCGTCAGTGCCACCAGAGCGTTGTCAGCCAGGCGCTTGCTGCCGTCCGGGCGGTAGAGGATACCATTCATGCCGAGGAAGTAGATGAACAGGGCGGCGGCGATCCGCTTGTTGCCGTCGCTGAAGGCGTGATTCTTGACAACGAAATAGAGGAGGTTGGCACCCTTTTCTTCCACACTTGGGTAGAGTTCCTCGCCGCCAAAAGTCTGGTAGATGGCTCCCAGAGCGCTCTTGAACCCCTGATCCTTCTCATTGCCGAACAGTCCGTCAAATTCGCTCTTCATGGAGGTAACGATGCCGATTGCTTCATCGTAATCAATGATGTGCAGCGCCTTACTAGTTGTCTCTTCTATGGCCAGGGTGCCATGATCGTAGCGATCAAGCAGATTCAGGGCATAAGCGTAATCGGTGATGACTCGCAGCACGTCCTTGCCGGTATCGCTGACCAGTTCCTGATTGGTCAGAGTCCGGGCCAGCAGCTCCACGGTCTGCCGCATCGCCTGCAGCTTGGCGCTCTCCTCCCGCAGTCGCTGTTCGTTGACTGTATACCCCTTGACGATGTGGTCTTTCAATACTTTGGTAGCCCAGATGCGGAAACTGCTCGCCTTGGCTGAATTGACCCGGTAGCCAATGGAAATGATCATGTCCAGGTTGTACAGCACCTGGCTTCGCTTGACCTCCCGTCCACCCTCAATTTGAACTCTTTCCATTTTGGAAACAGTTGCCAATGATTCAAGCTCTCCGCTTCCCAATATATTACGGACATGCTTCGAGACAGCCGGAACATTCACGTCAAACAGTTCTGCAAGCTGAGACTGAGCAAGCCAGATTGTATCCTCGTGGAGGCTTACCTCAAGGCGTGTACTGCCATCTGGACTCTGATAAAGGATGATTTCATTGGGGGATTTGCTTGTCATGGGAAACTCCTGTGAGTTCGTGCAAAAAATGCAGCAACTGAAGTTAGCACAAATTCAAGGCTAGTAGAAGTGGTCTGCAGGTTTTACTGTCAGCGGCAGTTATCCGGCAACACCGGATAACTGCAATAGCCGCGCATGGCTATCCATTTGTATGCGAAAGATTAATCGTACCGTCGCAATGTGGGCAGGCAGCAATATTCTCAGTCACCACCAACTTCCTTTTCCTGGCAAAGCCATCGTCCGAGATATACAGCTCCCAGCAGTCGCCGACTTCGCTCCCCTGCGCTCTCATAACGACTGATAGTCCAAAGTCCGGATATTCCCTCCTCATTTGCGCTATCACGACATTCACCAGTTTCGGCATGTTATAGGTCTTTTCGGAGCCGTCCCATTGAATGCTGCTATTGTCAGGCAGCAGCGCAAGGTCAATGTACGTCAGATCCATTGCGCCCCATTCCGGATGATCGCGGCAATCCTCACGCAAAATTTGCTTGATGGCTGAAAGCTGAGTTTCAGTCAATTTAGTATTGAACCGCAAAGAGCCCCTGAATTCAGTATGATACCCCATTGCCACCCCCTCCAACCGCTTGCTTGAAGCTCTTATAGTTTGATGGAGGCATCAATTGTCGTCATGTTTATTTCTGTTATTTAAAGCTGTAGGGAGCTGAGACCCCTATGGAGCCCTCCAAAGCACGTTTCAAGTGCGCTGTCAAAGCAGAATATTGACAATCCGTCTGACTGCACGCTATAGTAACAACATTGGAGGGTCTGAACATGCTGTACACCTTGCACACAAATTCAAAACCGGCAGTCGGCAAAGAGGGGGAGAAAATTCTCCGCGCAACGAAATCCGGCAAGCCCATCGCCAACAAAGCTGCCACCACCACCATTGAAACTATCGTCGCGCGCCATTCCAAGAAAATCGATGCCGGCAAAACCAAAGTTCGCTGATATAGACTTCTCCCCCGACTCTGTTCAACAGTGGACCCCTGATCTCCCCATAGGTCAGGGGTTTCGTTGTTCTCGCGGCGAATTCGTCTCTTTCTGGAGAAAAGGCAGGGTGCGCCGCGATGTCGAATCTTCCCTCTGTACCTGCTGGATCATCCGCAATAATAACGATCTCGCCGGATATCTGACACTGTCTGCCGACAAGCTGTCCGCTACGGACCGGGAACCTCTCCTTGGCGACGAAGACGTTCCATATCAAAGCTTCCCGGCGGTCAAGATTGGACTTCTTGCAAGCGATGATCGGGCAAAGGGGGTTGGCAAGGCGCTCGTGTTGTGGGCCTTGGAGTATGCGGCAATCGAGATCAGTCCCAGGCTGGGAGTGCGCTTCATGACTGTTGATGCTCTTTATGATCCTGATACGGGATATGACATCTCCGGCTATTATGCCAGATTCGGCTTTCAATATGCTAATCCAGGAGAATTTCTTCCTCCAGCCGATGGCTACAGAACCATGTATTTCGATCTACTCCCCTTGATTCAGGCATTTGCAAGTTCTGCTGATACCAATTCTTGTTCATAACTTATTGATATTACAATAATGTCTCGTGTCAAGGGCAGACCCCTCTAGTTCGATATTACAATAATGTCTCGTGTCAAGGGCAGACCCCTCTAGTTTCGAGACCCCTCTAGTTTCGCGTGTCAAGGCAGACCCCTCTAGTTTCCGCCCCTCTAGTTTCCGGACCCCTCTAGTTTCCGTGTCCCTGGCCTGTTCCTGGACTTAAACGTTATGGTCTGGTTTACCTGTAAAAGCAAAGCCGTCAACTCCTCGATAATGCCGTGTTGCAAGAGACTGTCGGAAAGCCGTATGCGGGAAATCCGCACGTACGGTTTGACGAGGGGGAGCTGATTAATGCAACTATGGCAAAACTACTTAGGCACCGCCAAACGAAAGAGGCGGAAACAGACAAGTCAAGCCTAATGATGCAGTAATCTGCTCTCTACTCTACTGGCTAATGTCGTTTTTAGGCTTATTCGCTGTTTATTATAGCGCACCGACCGGTATCGACCATGCTGTCCTGGTAAGTGGCAGGGATAGCTGTGACAGACAGATCACTCCGCCGCTCCCGACTGTAATACCGAGATTCTCCAGCGTCGCAAAGTTTCGAATATCATGCTTGCCGGGTGACGCCGATTTTTTGCATTCAAGCGGATGGATTTTGTTGTCGCGAATAATCAGCAGGTCTATTTCCCGTTTGTCCTTGTCCCGGAAAAAATAAAACGGCGGGACAAGTCCGTTATGCAGATAACTCTTCAGCAACTCGGCAACAATCCATGTTTCCATGATTGCGCCGCTCATTGCTCCTGCTTCAAGGTTTTGCGGGCTGGACCATTCCGACAGATAGGCTGCCAGTCCGGTGTCGAGAAAATAGAGTTTGGGAGTCTTTACCAGGCGCTTGGTCAGGTTGGTATGCCAGGGGGGCAACAGCCATACAATGCCTGAGGTCTGGAGGATCGAAAGCCAGTTTTTGGCGGTATTGGGGGCAACATCGGAATCACGCGCCAAGTCGGCAAAATTTACCAGTTGTCCGGTTCGCGCTGCCGTTGCCCGCAGGAACCGTAGAAAGGCCATCTCATCTCCGACCTTTGCCAGATCCCGCACATCCCGCTGAAGATATGTCTGAAGATAGGAACTGAAAAACAGGTCGCGATCCATTTCGGAATTGAGCGCTATAGAAGGAAATGATCCTCTCCAGATGTGATGGTACAGCCCGGCAAGGTCAAGAGGTGGAGTTGCCAGCAGTCGCAGGTTTATCGTATCTGGATCGGGGGAAAACGCTCCGTCATCTGCTCGGCCAATCATTTCCCTGCGGGAGAAACCCATAAGGTTCAACACTGCGACCCTTCCCGCAAGGGATTCCGACACTCCCCTCATGAGGTGGAACTGCTGCGAACCGGTCAGCCAGAACATGCCGTTGCTTCTCGTTGCATCGACCTGCATCTTGATAATGGGGAGCAATTCCGGAGCGTACTGGATTTCGTCGATAAGAAGCGGTGGGCGGAATCGTTGAAGAAAGAGACCCGGGTCATTTTTAGCAAGAGCGAGCAGACCGGGATCGTCAAGGGTGACGTAAGTACGCTCAGAGCTGCTTGCCCTGCGGAGCAATGTGGTTTTGCCCACCTGCCGCGCACCGGTAACAAGAACAACGGGGAATAGCCCCCCTGCCTTCAACACTGAGGCTTCGAGAGTCCTTGGCAGCATCATTCACCCACCTCTTCGGCTAATATGCATTCTAATTGCATATTAGCCGATTACCTCATAACGTCAAGCGATATATCAGGATATCCGCATTGCCTCGCCCGCTGAATTCATCAAGATAGTGTCGTCAGTTTCCAGCTCTTTTCTCACGCCAGCCCACGAAATTCTACAGATTATCTCACTCCTCCAGATCATACTTCTTCAACCAGTTCGAAAGCGTCTGATAATTCGGCAGCCCCAGTATCTTGGCGGTTTTGGATTTGTTCCCCCCACATTCGTCCATCCCTCGTTGCAGGTAATGCCGGGCAACTTCGGACATGACCTCCTGAATATTGAACCCATCGGCAATGCTCCGGTTCAAAACGTGTTCAGTCTGCTGCAAAGCCACCGGGAACAGGGCTTCACGAATATCATCCACCTGGATCGTTTCACCGGTTGTCCAGACTGAAGCCCGACGCAGAGTATTCAGCAGCTCGCGGACATTACCGGGCCAGGAGTGACAAAGGAGAAGATTTCTTGCGCCAGCAGAGATTTTTTTAGGGGAGCCGCTCCAAACTGTTTCCTTCTCCTCCAGAAAATGATCGATCAACAGGCCGATATCCCCCTGCTGTTTCATGGCGGCAATGTATAAAATAATTATACAAATACAAGTTTTCTAATATGCGTTTTCACTCGATCTGTAATTTCCATGTCATTCCCATTGACAACATCCCATGCTGATCGTTATAATCATATCAACCATAATGGTCATGGAGGTAATATGTTAAAAACAGTCTCTGCAATCAATGTCCGGCAAAACCTTGGACAGGTCATGAACGAAGTAGCCATAAAGTCTGACGAGTATATTGTTGAGCGCTCCGGCAAGCCGCTGGTTGCCATTATTCCGATCGAAAAGTATCTCAATATGAAAGGGAAACGAGACGACTTCTTCAGGCTGTACGGCGCACTACAGAAGAGTGCCGACAACTTGGCAGCCGTTGATGATGATATTGCCGAAGCACTGGTTGAAGCTCGCCGATGATTCGCATCGTTTTGGACACTAACCTTATAGTAAGCGCCCTGCTCAAACCTGACTCCAACCCGAATAGAATCATCAGCCTGGTCAGGGAAGAAAAAGTTCTTCTGCTTATTTCAGATGCTATCTGCTTTGAGCTAACCAGAGTTCTTTTTTACCCGAAGATCAGAAATCGTCTTGTAGCTTCTGACGAAGAGCTTGAAAGATTTGTTCAACTGCTCCGTACGGTTGCCATTATAACTCCTGGCTCACTCAGTCTCCCTCTGCTTGCTGCCGACCCTGACGATACAAAATATCTGGTATGCGCTGTCGAAGGACGCGCTGATTATATTGTTTCCGGTGATCATCATCTGACCGATCTTGTGATATATAAGGGCATCCGCATTGTCACTCCGGTTGAATTTATTCAGCTAACATCGTCAGTCCCTTAGGATCTGCAAACTCGCGCCACCTCTCATCAACAAGCCACTGTCCTGCTGTTTCAGCGCACATTGGCAGCCCCAGATAATACCCCTGCGCCTGATCACACCCCATAGACCTAAGTTTTTCCAGGGTTTCGCGGCATTCAACCCCTTCGGCAACAACTATCAGACCCAGGTTATGCGCAAGATTGATTGTCGATGAGACAATAATTGCATCCTGTTCGCTGACCAGCATCTGGCTGACAAAAAGGAGATCTATCTTCAGTGCGTTTAAAGGAAGGCTTTTAAGCAGTGCCAGGGAGGAGTAACCAGTGCCGAAATCATCAATGGAAAGCCTGACACCCATAACATGAATCCGGTTCAGAATTTCGCGCGCCCTTTCAGGCTCCGAAATCAGAGCCGTCTCGGTGATTTCAAGTTCAAGGCAGGCAGGATTAACTCCGTATTTTGCGAAAAACGCCTCAATATGATAGGAAAGGTCGTCATCCATCAGCAGGCGGGTGGAGAGATTGCAGGCAATGGTTGTGGTAATCCCTTCCTGTTGCCAGTCATGAAGCTTCTTTATCGCTTTCTCTATTACCTGATATGTCAGCGGAACAATCAGTTCCCCTATTTCTGCAAACGGGATGAAATCTGCCGGGAGCAGGAGCCCCTGAGTCGGATGATACCACCGGACAAGCGCCTCAAAACCGGCAAGAGTTCCAGCTGTCAGATCAATTTTAGGCTGAAAGAATATATCAAGCTGATTGCTTCGGACCGCCCTGCCAAGATCATTCATAAGAGCAAGACGTTCCGGAGTGTAGGGATCCTGTTCCGGGTTATAGAGGCAGTAACGCTTCATATCCTTTTTAGCCCTGTACATGGCAACATCTGCACATCTCAGGAGACTTGCAGGGGTTATCCCATGAACAGGGGCAAGCGCAATTCCGAGACTTGCCTCTATCTCGACCTTGATACCTTCTATGTCAAACGGAGAGTTCATTGTACGAAGCATTATCTCTGCCAGCCAGAATACATCCCGCTCGTTTCTCACCCTTGTATAGATAATGGCAAACTCGTCCCCTCCAAGTCTGGAAATATCGCCACCCAGCCCGGTCAGAACCTGCTGCAGCCTTTTGGCAAACTCAATAAGAAGAAGATCTCCGGCATGATGACCCAGTGTATCGTTAACCTCCTTGAACCTGTCGAGATCCAGGATAAAGAGCGCCATCTGCCCATGGTCGGCTATTATCTCAAGCTCAGCCTCAAGCTTGCGTTTCAGATAGAATCTGTTCGGAAGACCGGTAAGAGGGTCATGGTTTGCCTGATATTCAAGAGCTGCCATCTGGCGCTTCTTCTCGGTTATGTCCCGCCGTATACCCCAGAGCCTTGATATTCCGTCAGCCTCCATAACTGCGACCAGCGAGGAGGATATCCATATTTCATGCCCGTTCCTGTCATACTGCCTGGTCTCATAATCATGCAGGGAGTACCCGCTCTCAACAAATCTTTCGAGCACCTCATGAACATTATCAATGTCATAGAATTCGCGCATTCTCCTGCCTATCATCTCATGAGCATTTGCATACCCATAGATATGGGCAAGGGCATCATTGCACTCCGCAATTTTAATGTTTTCAATCAGAGAGGATATCTGCGCGTCAAGTGGCAGTGCTACTGAAAGAGGGGGGGATATTTCTCCGCGCCATATCCCTTCAGAGCTCATCGAAATGAACGCACGATACCTCTCCTCGCTCTTTATAAGCTCTTTTTCGGTAAGCTTTCGCGCCGTAATATCGAGCATCGCTCCGATAAGACCCCCTACATCTCCGTCAGAGTCCTTGAAAACAGCCTTGTGGAAGAGTATGTCATGACGCTCTCCATTTCCATAAACCACGGTTGCTTCATAGATCTGCCGTCCCTTGCTGGCAATCAGATCCAGATCGGCCTGATGATAGATAGCCGCAAGATCAGAAGGGGCGATATCGTAAACCGTCTTCCCGACAATCTCTCCCTGCTTTTTCCCAAGTACCTCTTCAAAAGCAACATTACATCCGAGATAAAGCCCTTGCTCATCCTTGTAAAAAAGTGGGATCGGAATTGCGTCCATAATATTCTGGAGATGCAGAGCTTCGGCTTTTGCCTTGCGCTCCTTGGCGGAAAGACGTGACTTGCTTCTGAGGGTGTATACGAGAAATCCTGCGGCAAGCAGTGCGAAGAGATCCATGACAAGCGAAGCTGTTGATATGCCGGTTACAGAAAGTGCATGCGATTCATCTGCATACGCAAGGGAGGAGACAGCTGAAATGGTCAGCAGATATATGAACATGGAGGCCTCCTGCACTGAAAAAGAGGAAAGGTCAAAGATTTTTCAGGTATCCGGTTACTTCTTCAGCCAGTTCCGGAGAGTCAATAAGAAGTGAAAGTTCATTATTGTATTTGAGTGCGCTCTGCGTAAGATTGTGGCTGCCAAGATAAACATGGCGCCCGTCTATTACCAGGGCTTTTACGTGAGTAACTGTTCTGGGAGCATCAAAACGGACTTTTACCCCCCCCTCATTCAGCAGAGCTGCGGCTTTGCGGTTTTGCTCATATACCGCACCTTTACCTGTAACTTCCTGCTCAAGTTCTATTATAACATTGACCCCGCGCTTCTTCGCAGCAACCAGTTCGTTAACGATTGCCATCGGCAGGCTCCCTCTGCTCCCTGTTACCTTGAAGAGGAAAAAACAGCCAATTATCTCCTTTTTCGCCTTCCGGATTCCACTGATAAGGGCATCGTAATAGTTGTGATCGGAAAGCATGCTTATCTTGCCGATATGTCGTTCCAGAGCAAAACCGGCAGAGGGAGCTGCGAGTGTCAGCAGTAGAAATAAAACAGCGATTCGCCCGGCAATGCAAGCCATAAACCCTCCATTAACTAAACATCTCCTTGACCTTGTCAAAAAAATTCTGGCGGTGTGGATTAACATCTTCACCACTTAAATGGGCAAACTCTTCCAGTATCTCTCTCTGCCTGCTATTCAGATTTGTCGGAGTTTCTACCCGTAGAACTACAAGCTGATCCCCTTTACCATATCCTTGAAGCGAGACAATCCCCTTGCCCCTGAGACGGAAGATTTTCCCTGTCTGCGTCCCTTCCGGAATCTTCATGGAGACCTTCCCCTCCAGAGTAGGGATATCTATTTCACACCCAAGAGCCGCCTGAGTAAAACTTATCGGCGTTTCACATATGACATCATTCCCTTCACGCCTGAAGATTGGATGTTCCCTGACATCAAGATAGACATAAAGATCTCCATTCACACCCCCCTTTGTCCCTTGTCCACCTTCACCCGTAAGTTTCAGGCGGATTCCGGTTTCAACTCCGGGAGGGACTTTGACCGGAAGGGTTTTCTTGTCACGGATAGAGCCGACACCCCGGCAATCGGCGCAGGGGTTGTCTACTACACGACCTTCACCATTACATTGTCCGCAACTCTTGCTCACACTGAAAAAACCCTGTTGAAAGCGAACCTGACCCGCACCACGGCAGGTAGGACAGGTTTTCGGCTCAGTGCCCGGCTTTGCGCCACTGCCGTTACAGGTATTGCAACGCTTTGCATAAGGGATTTCTATCTGTTTCTCTACACCGGAAGCAGACTCCTCAAAGCTGATCGCCAGATTATACTGCAGGTCATCACCACGGCGGCCACGGCTTTTCTGACGGGTGCCCCCTCCAAAAATATCCCCGAAAATATCTCCGAAAATATCCCCGAATGGCGCTCCGGCACCAAAGCCTCCAGCTGAGAAGCCGGCTCCGTTAAGACCGGCATGGCCAAACTGATCGTACTGGGCACGTTTTTGCGGGTCAGAAAGAACCTCATAGGCCTCGGACAGCTCCTTGAACTTCTCCTCGGATGCCTTGTCACCGGGATTCTTGTCAGGATGATACTGTACCGCCATCTTCCTGAAAGCTTTCTTGATCTCTGTCTCGGCTGCATTACGATTAACGCCGAGCACTTCATAATAATCACGCTTGTCTGCCAAAATGGCCTCCGGCAATCGGGTTCTGGGCTCAGGGCTCAGGGGTTTTCGCTTAAAAAGGCGAAAGGCACAGAGAAATCTCTGCGCCATCGCTTTTTTTTGCTGCCTTCCCTAGAGCCCGGAGCCCAGAGCCAGGTTTATTTATTTCTTCTCTTCCTTAACCTCTTCGAAATCGGCATCAACAACATTTTCGCCCTTTGCCGACTTCTCGGAACCGCCGGAAGATGCCGGTTGTTCAGCAGCAGCTCCGGTCTGTTGAGCCTGGGCGTAAACAGCTTCAGCAAGCTTGTGTGATGCCTGCATCAACTCTTCTGAGGCTTTTTTCATGGCTTCAGGGTCACTCCCCTCCATCACTTTCTTGAGTTCAGCCAGTTTTTCCTCGATTTTCTGCTTTTCAGCAGCATCAATCTTGTCACCAAACTCCTTCAGTGACTTTTCGGTCTGATATACAGTGCTGTCTGCGTGATTACGCGCCTCGATCAGCTCACGCTTCTTCTTGTCTTCAGATGCGTGAGCATCTGCGTCTCTCACCATCTTGTCTATCTCTTCTTTGGAAAGACCGGATGAAGCTGTTATCTTTATTGACTGCTCCTTGCCGGTGCCAAGGTCTTTTGCAGCTACATGCACAATCCCGTTTGCATCTATGTCAAAGGTCACCTCAATCTGAGGTACCCCTCTTGGGGCTGTAGGAATACCGGTAAGCTCAAAGTTGCCAAGAGTCTTGTTATCAGCGGCCATCTCCCGCTCACCCTGCAGCACATGGATGCTTACCGCAGGCTGGTTGTCCGATGCCGTTGAAAAAACCTGCGACTTGCGGCACGGAATAGTGCTGTTCTTCTCTATCAGCTTTGTCATGACACTGCCGAGCGTCTCGATACCAAGGGAGAGAGGGGTTACATCAAGCAGAAGCACATCTTTTACATCCCCCCTGAGGACACCCCCCTCAACAGGCGCACCGACCGCCTCCCCCACGCCCGCCTCTCGCTCAGGGGGGGGTCTCTCGGGCCCAGGGCCATCTCCCAAGACGGGGAATGGACCATGTGGGGGCTCTACCAGGTGCTGGCCGGCTTCACGCCGGTGAT
>JANNRW010000420.1:0-10762 GCA_031401815.1 Geobacteraceae bacterium
CCAATCATCGATTTTTTTGCTGAAGTGTATAAGGACGAAGAATTCAAAGCCCAATTTGAGGCTGGACTTGAGCTTAAACCAACATTGCTAAATTTGTTAACAGGTTATGCAAGGTATGGAACAGAACGCGCAACTCGTCAAACAATTCGTAAGAAAATCAGTGGTTCATTAAATGTCTTAGCCAAAGCAATTGATGATCTGGCAAGATTGATAAACGCGCAATAATAAAAGACCCGCTTACGCGGGTCTTTTATATCCTTAAATCCTATTCATTCCACCCTTCCGGGTGTACGTCGCCAATCTGCTCCCAATGCTCAGGCGAACGCCAGAGGCTTGAAAGAATCAGTTCGCGGATATGGAGAAACTCCTTTGGCATCCGGTCGTACATCTTTACGAAAAGCTCCTCGTGCGAAAGAATTTCGTCCTTCCAGGCATCGCGATCAACAGACATCAGATCGTTGAACTTCTCGCGGCTCATCGGCAGCCCTTCCCACTCCATATCCTCATAGCGTGGCATCCAGCCGAGCGGGCTCTCAACTGCTCCCGCATGCCCCTGAACCCGGTCAATGATCCACTTGAGCACCCGCATGTTCTCGCCATAACCTGGCCATGAAAACTTGCCATCAGCATCTTTCAAAAACCAGTTTACACTGAATATCCTCGGGGGTTTGGGGATGGAACGACCGAACTGAAGCCAGTGAGCAAAGTAGTCGGCCATGTGATAACCGCAGAAAGGGAGCATGGCAAACGGGTCACGTCGCACGTTCCCGGTTGCGCCTACCGCAGCTGCAGTGGTCTCTGAACCAAGAGTAGCGGCAAGGTACACTCCGTAATTCCAGTTGAAAGCCTGATAGACAAGCGGAATGGTGTTTTTGCGGCGTCCGCCGAAGATAAAGGCGCTGATCGGCACCCCTCTGGGATTTTCCCAGTCCGGATCAATGCAGGGGCACTGATAGGCCGGCGAAGTGAAACGGGAGTTGGGGTGGGCAGCCGGTCGGCCACAACCCGGAGTCCACTCATTCCCCTGCCAGTCAGTCAGCTTTGCCGGCTCGTCGTCAGTCATCCCCTCCCACCAGACATCGCCATCTTCTGCCAGAGCCACGTTGGTAAAGATGGAGTTGGCAGCGCAGGAGGCCATGGCATTGGGGTTTGTCTTGGCATTTGTGCCGGGAGCTACGCCAAAGTAACCGTTTTCCGGGTTGATTGCATACACCTGACCATCAGCAGCAGGCTTTATCCAGGCGATATCATCACCTATGGTAGTTACCTTCCAGCCCTTGTCCTGAAGAGGCTTGGGCGGAATCAGCATCGCAAAGTTGGTCTTGCCACAGGCGCTCGGGAAGGCTGCTCCTACATAAGACTTTTCTCCGGTCGGTGACTCAACTCCGAGAATCAGCATATGCTCTGCCAGCCACCCTTCATCAAACCCTATCTTGGAAGCAATCCTGAGAGCCAGACACTTCTTTCCGAGCAGGGCATTGCCACCATATCCGCTGCCAAAAGACCAGATGGAGCGCTCTTCAGGGAAGTGAACAATGTACTTCTCCTTGTTGCAGGGCCATGGAACATCATTCTGGCCAGGCTCAAGAGGAGCCCCTACCGAATGCAGGCAAGGGACGAAATCACCGTCACCCAGAAGATCCAGCACCTTTTTACCCATACGGGTCATGATCCTCATATTGACGGCAACATATGGCGAGTCGGAGATCTCAACACCTATTTTGGCTATGTTGGAGCCGAGCGGTCCCATGCTGAAAGGGATGACATACATGGTGCGCCCTTTCATGCAACCCTTGAACAGCTTGTTAAGATTCTCCTTCATCTCTTTGGGATTCATCCAGTTGTTCGTCGGCCCGGCATCATGCTTTGAAAGGCTGCAGATGTAGGTTCGGTCTTCAACCCGCGCGACATCTATAGGATCAGAACAAGCAAGATAACTGTTGGGGCGTTTCTCCTGATTCAGCTTCCTGAATGTCCCCCCCTGCACCAGCAGATTGCAGAGATTTTCGTACTCTTCCTGCGAACCGTCACACCAGTGAATGCTGGCAGGCTCGCAAAGCTCGGAAACCTTTGCCACCCACTTCTGCAGCTGTTTGTTAGTCACCTCGTACCCCATAAAAGACTACCTCCGGTTGAATTTATAGTTCGCCTGACAAGCATCAGGACTGCTATTGGCCTGCTGCCCGAAAATGTGCGGAATTTTACTCAAATTTAAATACCATAAGCAGACTGAAAAAAAAAGATAATATCAGGGGTATTGTGTAAAAAAACAAACGGTCATACTCTTTTGTCAACTGCTTCTGGTTGGGGGGGTAACCGGCTTTTTCCCATGAGGGCGACGACGACGTAATCCGGAAGTTGTCTCCTTTTTCCCGGAAGCACCGTGCGGAAGACTCTCCTTCTTCTTCAGATTAGGCTTGATCCTCTTGTAATCATGAACAAACAGCTCATTTTCAGCCCAGACTACCGGTATCTTATCGTTGATGAACTCATGGATCCCCTCCAGATAAAAGGCCCCATCCTCGTCGGCCATCGAGATGGCTATCCCTTCGGCTCCGGCTCTGGCAGTCCGGCCGATACGGTGGACATAATCCTCTGCATCCTGAGGGAGGTCGTAGTTGATGACATGCGAGACCCCTTCAATATGGAGTCCTCGTGAAGCAACGTCAGTAGCAATCATAATGGGAAGTTTGCCGTTCTTGAAATCCTCCATGATCCTTAGCCTTTTGCGCTGCTCCACATCTCCTGAAATTACCCGGCAGGGGAACTCGTTGGCATTGAGGCGATCGTAAAGAAATTCTGCTTCCCGCTTGGTGTTGACAAAGATCATGGTGCGGAGCATCCCGGTTTTTCGCAAAAGACCAAGCAAAAGCGGGAATTTCTCCTTCCGCGACACATGATAGAGCACCTGTTCAACCCGCTCTGCTGTCATCTGCTCCGGCGTGACTGCGATCTTCTCGGGAACGTTCATGAACTCGTAGGCAAGCTCCATGACTCTCTGATTCAATGTGGCGGAGAACATCAGATTCTGGCGTTTGTCATAGCCTGGCAGGCGGCGCAGAATAAATCTGAGATCAGCAATAAAACCCATATCGAACATCCGGTCAGCTTCGTCAATTACCAGCATTTCGATATGGCTCAGGGAGTAGACCTTCTGTTTCAGATAATCAATCAGACGGCCAGGGGTGCCTATGACAACGTCCGCCCCCTCACGGAGAGCGTCGCGCTGGAGCATATAGTCTACCCCACCGTAAATGGCCTGTATCGAAAAGCCGCAATGCTTGCCAAGCAGCTGTGCGTCGGCTTCAATCTGGACAACCAGTTCACGGGTAGGTGCAAGAATCAACGCCCTGGGGTGATGAAGATCACCCTGCCGCTTTTGGCCAATAAGCCTTGTAAAGAGGGTCAGGAGAAAGGCAGCTGTTTTCCCTGTGCCTGTCTGGGCCTGACCGGCGACATCCCTGCCACTCAGGGCAACGGGAAGGGTCATTTCCTGAATGGGGGTACATTCAACAAAGCCTGCATCTGTAATCCCCTGACGTACAACATCGGGCAGGGTAAGGTCACTGAATTTCATGGTTATTGTCCAATCTTGCTTAAATTTCGATCAGATAGCTATAGCACATGGTAACCGTCCTGACAAGCGAAGTGACTGGGAAAATGTTGAGTTGTTGAACTGTTGAGTTGTTGAGTTTTATCTGAATCCGTCACGGATTCACATTTACTCCCCTGAAAACTGTCTCTGCGCTCCAGTTCCCAGTCAATTGCATTCAGGACTTCGAACTTTGCAGCCGACCATAGAGGGGCTATGAGATCCCTGCCGCCGTCTCCGGTCAGTCGCTGGATAAAAATCCTACTGTCCAGACGTTCCAGGAAATCACAGACAAGCCCGACATACTCCTCTTTTTCAAGTAGCATTATTTCGCCTTTTTCATAAAGTTCTGCCAGTTCACTGTTACGGTTGACATGCAGCAGATGAATCTTCACTCCATCCACCCCGAGATCGTTGAGAAGAGCAGCTGTAGCCAGCATCTCAGCGTGGCTCTCACCAGGCAGCCCCAAAATGATATGGACACAAAGACGAATACCAAGGTTTTTGACCGTACGGACAGAAGAGATGAATGAGTCCGCATCATGTCCACGTCCTATTGCTTTGAGGGTACGGTCATGAGGAGACTGCAGGCCGAGTTCAAGCCAGAACCAGGTCCGGTTATGGTACTCTGTCAATAGCTCAAGAGTTTCAGGAGGGAGGCAGTCGGAACGGGTACCGACTATCAGGCCGACAATATCCGGAACAGCCAGAGCAGCGTCATAGATCGTGCGCAGCTCTGCGGGGGGGGCATAGGTATTGCTGTAAGGCTGGAAGTAGGCAAGAAATTTCTTTGCCTTGTATTTCCGGATCATCACCTCCTTGCCAAGCTCCAGCTGCTCCGCAACACCTCCGGTGCGGGCTATTCCGAAAGATCCGGATCCCCGGTCGCTACAGAATATGCAACCGCTCCTGCCGACTGTCCCATCGCGGTTTGGACAGGTAAATCCGGCATCGACCGATATCCGGTGCACCCGGCAGCCAAACTCCCTCTTCAGCTCTTCCGAGAACGGGTTGTAACGCTTGTTGTTCATCTGATCAGCATCACAGGGAGATGAGACATCCTTACAACCTCAGATGCAATGGAACCAAGAAGCAGGTGAGTCAGTGCTGAACGGCCATGGGTGCCCATGACAATCTCGTCAAACCGCTTCTCCCTGGCGAATCTGATGATAGTCTCAGAAATGTGCCCTACAAGGACGTGCCGCGAATAAGCGATTCGGGCATCATCAAGTATTTTCCCGGCCTCTTCCAGCGCAGCCAGACCTTCTGCCTTATGGTAGTCATTAAGCTCCTCCTTGCTGACGAACATACGAGCATGTCCTGAGTCTACAGGATACTGCACATTCAGCAGATGTATCTCCACCTCGCCTTCATGGAAAGTGCGCCCCAAAAGAGCATTGATCGCACTTAAGGAGCTTTGAGACCCGTCTATGGGCACCAGGATCTTGCGCATGGCATACCCTCCCGCTTGTTTGATTATTCCGGATCCGGCAGCTTCCCGGATTTCTGGCCTGCAAGATCAGTCAGTTCACGACGTTCGCATGCAGTTCTCATTGCCATGATTTTCCCCGCTATTACCACCAGCAGGGCACCAACAGCAGCAGCCAGATAATGAAGCCAGTGCAGGGCTTCATGGAAGTATGGCTCCAGTGCCCGGTCTGACACAAGCATCCCTCCGGCAATCCACCCCAGAAGCGCCCCTCCCAGTGTAATGACAACAGGGAAACGATCCATCAGTTTCAGGACAATTCTGCTCCCCCATACGATAATCGGAACACTGAAGAGAATCCCGAATACAACCAGAACAATCTCCCCCCTCGCTGCTCCGGCAACCGCAATCACGTTATCCATGCTCATGACCAGATCGGCAACAATTACAGTCCTTATTGCCCCCCAAAGATTCGTAGCCCCTTCAAGCGACCCGTGCCCATCCTCCTCTTCAGGTTGAAGCAGCTTCATCCCGATCCATAGCAGCAGAAGGGCTCCAGTAATTTTAAGATACGGCAAGGAGAGCAGCTGCAGGGCGAAAAAGATCAGAAGGATCCTCAGAATAATTGCACCCACAACCCCCCAAAAGATCCCTTTTTTACGCTGCTCCTCCGGGAGCCTGCGACACGCCATGGCAATGACCACAGCATTGTCCCCCCCAAGAAGAACGTCGATGGCTATGATCTGCACAACTGCGAAATAAAATTGAGGGGAAGTTATATCCATCAGATCACTCTTTCAGAAAGAGAAATAGCGCTGAATCAGAGCCAGCTTGTCAAAAAAGATCATAATGCCGACAATCACCAGAAATATCCCGGTAATGATTTCAAAGAGTCTGATATGTTTTTTAAACCTGTTGAAGAGCACGAGAAAACGGTGCAGGGCAAGCGATGAGATAAAGAAAGGGATCGCCAGACCGAATGAATATGCCAGGAGAAGCAGAATCCCCTTAAGTACGGTCTCCTCTTTGGCAGCAACTATGAGGATGGAGGCGAGTATCGGGCCGATGCAGGGGGTCCAGCCCGCAGCAAAGGTAACCCCGACCAGTATACTGCCGAAATAGCCGGCAGGCTTGTGGCGAAGAGTGACCCGCTTCTCTCCCAACAGCAGCCCTACAGGCAGAAGTCCGGTTACATGCAGACCGAACAGTACGATCAGCGCTCCGCCGATCTTGCGCAAGAGAGCCATGTTTTCGCGAAGAAAACCCCCGACAAGGGTGGCTGAAGCGCCAAGCAGAACAAAAACCAGTGTGAATCCGGCAATAAAGAGCAGAGAGTGGATGATCGTCTGCCGCCTGACCAGATGAGTCGGATGCTCATCCTGAAGATCGGCAAAGGAGAGCCCGGTCAGATATGTTATAAAAGATGGAACCAGCGGAAGAACACAAGGGGAGAGAAAAGAGAGGATGCCCGCGATCAGGGCTCCGAAGAGCGATATGTCAGGAGCTGAGCCCATTTATTTCTTCAAAAGCTCGTCCATGTAGGAGATAACATCCGGAGAGCCCCAGTCCATGCCACCGACAATTTTCTTGCGGATGATCCCTTTTGTGTCAACAATAAAGGTCTCCGGCACCCCTGTGGTACCGTAGGATCTAGAGGCTGCACCATCATTGTCCAGGTAGGCAGGAAGAGAATAGCCGCTTTTTTTGAAGTATTTCTCGACAGCCTCTCTCCCCCCCTCGTCAATCGAAATGGCCAGCATCTGAAACTGCTTGCCTGCCATGCTCTGGTTAAGCTTCATCATGGACGGGATCTCTTCCTTGCAGGGGGGGCACCAGGTCGCCCAGAAGTTTACCAGTACAACCTTCCCCTTCAGATCTGACAGCTTCAGCTCCTTGCCTGCCAGATCCTTCACCGTAAACTCGGGGGCAACAGACCCCTCTGTAACACGGTTTGCGGAAATATCAGCAGATTTGCTCCGGCTCTTCTCCTGTTTACAACCGACAAGGGCAAAAAGTGAAAGTGTAATAAATATCCAGCATATACGACTCATGGGTCAACCTCTATTTTTCTCTGGTTACAACATAATCTGCCAGGTTGAACAGCGCCTGGCGCACAGGTGAATCTTCAAATACCTCCAGATATCTCTTCGCAGAGGCAACATACTCTTTTGCCCGATCGACAGAGTAATCGATGCCGCCGTACCGGCGTACCAGAGCGAATACCTGATCAAAATCACTATCTTCTAGCTCTTCCTTGACAATAATGTCTCCGATCAACTCCCGCTCTCTCCTTTTACATCTGCCAAGAGTATGAATAAGCGGCAGGGTAACTTTACCCTCTTCAAGATCATGCCCGATATTTTTGCCAAACTCTTTTTCATCAGCAACATAATCAAGGGTATCGTCCATCAGCTGAAAAGCAACCCCCAGATCAAGCCCGAAAGCTGTCAGGGCAGCCTCTCTCTCCGGCGATGCCCCGCCGATTATCGCCCCGGCCTGACAGGCCGCCGAAAGGAGCACTGCTGTCTTGCAGAGAACTACTTCAATATAGCGCTCCTCCGTCATATCAACATCACTTGTGCAGATGAGCTGCATCACCTCACCCTCTGCAATCCGCGTAGTTGCAGCTGATAAGACGCGAAGGACATTTAAATCACCATCAGCAACCATAAGGGAAAATGACTTGGAGAAGAGGAAGTCGCCAACAAGAACTGAAGCTTCATTCCCCCAGAGAGTGTTGGCAGAAGCTATGCCACGGCGCATGTTGGCGCTGTCGACAACATCGTCATGCAGAAGGGTTGCGGTATGGATGAATTCAACTACACTTGCAAGCGGAACCTGCCGATTGCCTGTATAGTTGCAAAGCTTGGCAGCCAGAAGCAGCATTGCTGGACGAATTCTCTTTCCGCCGCTGGAGAGAACATACTCCCCGACTTTGCGAATCAGTGGTACATTTGATTCCAGATCTTTCTTGAACTGTTTTTCAACGCTTTTCAGCTCTTCCCCGATAAGGGCAAGTACTGTATCCATTCCCTCACCTCACATGTTTACGGCATACTAGCGAATGGCAGCTTGGTTTGTCAAAGCAATTCAGCAGCAAAAATATTGCCTTATCTCTCATTCTCAGGCTATTCTAACCCATGTCCGATGAAATAAACAGCTCAGTTCTTGCCAACTACCGCCTGTTTGTAACCCGCCTTGACGAGCTATGCGGAAAGATAACAAATACCTTAAGTTCAGCAATCAGTTGCCGTCCAGGCTGTAGCTCCTGCTGTTGTCACCTGACAGTATTCCCGGTAGAAGCGGCTGCAGTGACAGCAGCAGTGGCAATTAAACTGCATGCTCTCCCGTCGAAAGAGGTCAGACTTCTCAAGGAGCGAACCGCCCTGGCGAAGACAGAATCATGCCCCTTTCTGATTGAGAGTCTATGTTTATTATATGAAGATCGTCCGATCATCTGCAGGACTCATGGACTCCCTCTGCTTGTCCGAGCAGATGGAGAAAAGCGGCTTGACTTCTGCCCGGAAAACTTCCGAGAAATCGCTTCCCTCCCTGGGAGCATGGTTATCGACATTGACACTCTCAATCAGACCCTGGTGGCAATAAATGCAAAGTTTCTGAAGGAGTCGCCTGACAGCAGATTCAGGGGTAAAGAGCGGTTCACCCTTGCCGAGGTTATCAAACTGGCTCTGTCGGAATTATGAATCCAATAAAAGCTGTTCAACACAGAGACACAGAGAAAAGACCCCAATAAATCAGATGGTTTCAATTTGCAGATAAAACAAACCTGACTGTTTGAGAATCCGGAAATTCTTGTCTTCTGAATGATTTTCTCAGTGTCTCACCGTCTCTGTGTTTCAACTGCGGAAGATGGGTTAGAGTGAATCTGCTACCCTGATAAATGCCACTACCGCACCCTCCCCACCCAGTTGCTTCGGAGCAGGAAGCGTCTCAACCACCATCTCTTTCCCTTCCTTGCCAAACCACTCTGCTACAGCTTTTTTGAGCACAGGCTCTTCAGGGGAGTGATTTCCTCTTCCGGTAATAACCAGAACCGCCTGCTGCCTGCGGCGATACGCGCCACCTATGAACAGAGCCAGAGCCTCAAGCGCTTCCCCTCTGGTCAGCCCGTGCAGGTCAAGTTCGTAATCGATCCGGATGCTGCCACGCCTGAGCTGCCTCGCCCTCCTGCTTGCACTCTTCGGAGCTTCCGCTTCAATCGGTTCATCCCTGAAAACCTTGTCCAGCTTCAGGGTATCCAGCGTCTCAAGAAACAGCTTCTGCTCGCTCTCCTCAATACGCCTCACAATCTGCCTGACCGGCTGTTTCATCTTTTCCGGTTTCAGATTCTGACTCCCGTCCATCCGCGACACATCTGCCATGGCCAGCATGAAGAGCTCCATATCATCCCGACTCTCCCTGGGTTTTGGAACCGGTGCAGTTTTCAGCTCTACCGGAGGGGTGACAGCTGCCGCACTTATCCCCTTCAAAGCCGAAAACGGCGTAGCAGCAAACTCTTTTGGTTTAGGTATGACGGCTTTCTTTTTTTTCATACTGCTTCACTCTCCGGATCATTTAATCTAATTCGCCACAACCCCGAACTCTACCCGCCCTATTGCTGTACTCTCCTTTGCCGGAGGGGAAAACGGATCGCCGCTCTTCTCGAAGATCCTCTCCTGGGGAAGCTTCCCCTCCCTTACCAGATAATTCACCACACTGACTGCGCGTTCACGGGCAAGAGTCCGGAGCTGCTGTTCAGATACAACCGTATTGGCCAGGATCAGCTTTTTCATTTCAGAGTCAGGAATTGACTTGAGAGTTCCGATCACGGTTCGCGGTCTTGGGAACTTCTCCTTCTCATAAACTGTTTTCAGCCATTTTGAATACTCCTCCGGAGCAATGACTACCGAATCCTGGGAAAGGCCGACGCCCCCCCGCTTCTCTTTTGCAGTTGCAATAAACTTCTCGTTTTTAAGTTTTTTGAGCAACAGCTCGTTTCTGTACCCTTCCTGATCACGCTCGCGATCCGCAAAACCGGTGACCTCCAGCTTGATGCCGGGGCGCTCTGATAGCACCTTTGCAAGAGCCGCCAGCTTCCCCGCTTCTGTAGTTGTCAAATGACTTGAACCAGAAGCAAAGCCGATCTGACTGAAATCTTCGCCTCCACCGAAAGAGGAGAGCAGAGCGAAGGGCGAAGTCGCAACCTTGACCAGCAGATTTTTCAGCATCTGTCCGACTACACCCCAGACACTGAACTTCGGGTCATTCGTCTGCCCGGAGAGGGGCAGATCAAGGTGAATCTCCCCTTTTTTGTCTTTCAAAAGCGCCACAGCCAGTCGCACCGGCAGACTCGTAGCCTTGTCGCTCTCAATCCGGTCTCCAAAGGTAAACTGGTCAATAAAAACCTTGTTCTCGGCATTCAGCTTTTTCTGATCCACCTTATATTTCAGCGCCAGGGAAAGTTTCCCCTTGTCAATTGCATACCCCAGATAGGTTCCGGAGTAGGGGGTCAGTGGTGAAAGCTCTATTTCGCTGAAATTTATCGACATATCCAGAAACAGATCCCCCCGGAGCGGATTTATCCTACCGACGATCCTGAGCGGTGAATGGTTTTCAAGGTTGCCTCTAAGGTCAATATCCGCAGCCGCAGTAGCCTCTGAGGAGAGACCGCTCACCCGCCCGCCAAGATTGAGCATGTTGGTGGAAAATTCCCTGTTGAGGTGATAGTCACTAAAGCTCAG
>JANNRW010000421.1:0-10177 GCA_031401815.1 Geobacteraceae bacterium
CTAACCCTCCCCCGCCAGGGGGGAGGGGACTTTTTTGAGAATTTGCGAATGCATCAACTTTATTCAGTCCGGGCTCTTGTCCGGAGTCTTATGGAAAACTATCCGATCCCGCCCTTCTGCTTTTGCCTGTTGAAGAGCATGAAGGGCGGAGCTGATAAGCCCTTCCACAGTTTCGCTGTCTGCCGGGAAGGAAGCTATGCCGATACTTGACGAGAGCTTTCCGGTTGGCAGGCTTTCCACCCCTGGAATATGCAGGCGGGCGCACGCTTTCCTTACCCTCTCTGCAACCGGAAGGGCATCTCCCTTGAGGGTTCCGGGCAGAATAACGCAGAAGATTTCACTGTTGTAGCTGCATATAACATCCATCTGTCTGGCAGAACGTGTAATCGCAGCCACGTTCTTTTTTATTGCAGCCGCGCCTGCTGCCGGTCCGCAGAGCGAAGTATAAAGATTAAGGTAGTCAAGTTCGATCATGATGATTGTAAATTCGAGAGACTGGCGCTGGCTCCGGTTTACCTCTTCAGTCAGCCTTTTATCGAGGAAACTGCGGTTGTAAAGGTTTGTCGCCGGATCCACCGCTGAGAGGTTTGTCAGTAGCTCTGCTTCATGTTGCGATTTGATCCGCTCCAGCACCATTGATCCCTGCCCGAGAAGGAGGGTAAGGAGTTGCAGGTCGTTTTCAGTAAAGATATCATTACTCTCCTTGTCAGAGAGATTCAGAACCCCGATTATCCTCTCTCCCTGCCGAAACGGCACACTGACGAACGATTTCGTCTTGTAACGCGGCCTGTTTGTGGTAGCAACCCTGCTGTCGGTCTCAATGTCATTGACAACAATCGGTGCGCCTGTTGATGCCACCCTTCCTGCAATCCCGTCACCCATCTTTATATGAAGGCTCTTTGAAAGCTGTTCATTAAGCCCGCGCGAAGCTGTTATTCTCAGAATCTGCCCTGATTCGTCAACGAGCATGAGGGAGCCGCTTGCCGCTCCAAGGAAGTCAGCTCCTGTCGCAAGGATTTTTTCGTGGAGTTCAGTGACTGTTTTTGCTTCTGACATCGAGCTTGTCATGGCAATCAGCCTGGCTGGCAAAGAAGAGTCGGAGTAGTGGTTTGCTTCGTTGCGCAGCTGTAGTATTCGCGAGGCCGCCCGTCCGGTCAATATCTCGGCAAGCAGGGCGTCTCTGGGTTGGAGTTCGAGATCAGGCAGAAGGATGCAGCCGAGCAGTTCACTCCCAGCCATGAGAGGCAGAAAGGTCGCACTCTGTGAATTGAGACTCTTGAAGAATTCACTTGTCTCGGAGATGAGCTGAAGAGAGCGTTCACCCGGATGATCTGAAATTATCCGGTGAAGAACAACCTTCGAAGTCTGGCCGAGGTCTGCCGGGAGCCCCCATGTCCCCTTGATGGCGAAAGCTTCGCTGTCCTGCCCTGACATTGCCACGGCTATCTGCTTGCAATCAAAGAGGATGCCGAATGACTCGCTTAAAAGAGAGACAACCTGATCGAGCGTCTTCCCTCTGTCGAGTTGTGCTGATATGCCAACTACCGAGTTCAGCCTGGATACTGTAGTCTCCATTGCATTATTATGAAGGCTCGAGTTTATTAGAGAGGGTAGCAGCCTGTCGACGCGGTCTGCTATTTCACGGACATCCTGTAGTTCAACAACGGGGAGGCTGCCAAGTTTTTCCAGAATTGCAAAAGGCTTTACCCGGTCATTTCTGCTCATTGATTCAAGGTAGAAAAGGTTTATGGAGCTGGTTCTGACCCCCCAGACAAGAAGGGATCTGTTGGCTGCTGCCGGATCAGGGAGCCGGATGGCAAAGCCGAGAAGTCCCAAGGGGCAGCGGCCGATCACAGGGACGCTTCTGGCGACAGTTTCACGGAGAGCATCATCCAGCGGATAGGTGCAGCTCTCCTTGCAGGGGGAAGGGGTGCATGAGGAGCCGCATAGTTGTCCGGAAGAGATACTCCTTGCTATAAGCCCTTCACCCTGGCTATGGATCGCCAGACTGTATGGAGCCAGGAAGGAGTAGGCCCGTAGCGAGTCGAGCAGGTCTACGGGATTTATGATACTCTGTTTTTTTGGCAATTGGGGGGTCTCCTGAAGATTTAACTTGAAAAAGCTTTTACAGTTGCAATGGCAGCGCCATCAGGCTGATCCACCTACAATCATGTCGGCAATCAATAGCGTCGGCTGGGCATCAGCAACCGGAACACCCTGGCCATCCTTGCCACAGGTGCCGATACCGAAACCGAGGTCAGAACCTACCATAAGGATCTTTTTCAGAACTTCAGGCCCGTTTCCGGTGAGTGTCGCACCACGAACCGGTTCACAAATCATGCCGTTTTCAATCAGATAACCTTCAGAAACCTCAAACATAAAGTCACCGGTAACAGTGTTAACCTGTCCGCCCCCCATTTTCCTTACAAAGAGACCGGCAGGGACGCTCTTGACAATCTCCCCGGGTTCGGTTTCACCAGGGGTTATAATTGTGTTGGTCATCCTTACTATCGGTTTGGCGGTGTAGGATTCCCGCCTGCCATTGCCGGTTGAGGCAGTATTATCCTTCATCGCCGAGAGGCGATCATACATGTACCCTTTCAGGATGCCTTTTTCAACCAGAACTGTCCTTTGCCCCGGATTCCCCTCGCTGTCAAAATAAAAGGAGCCTCTGGCGAAAGGGATGGTTGAATCGTCTATTACAGTTACGAGTTTTGAGGCGACCTGTTCGCCGATCTTGCCGCGATAGACAGAAATCCCCCCTTGAACCAGATCGGCCTCAAGTCCGTGACCAATAGCTTCATGAACCATGGTTCCCCCTGCTTCTGAGGAGAGGACAACCGGCATTGTACCCCCCGGTGCCCGGCGGGCGGAGAGCATCATCTCGGCACGCTCCGTAGCAGTAACCGCGACTTCTACGGCGCTCTTTTCCTGGAAAAGTTCGAACCCCCGGCAGGCTCCTGCTGCTTCGTAGCCGGTCTGCATTACCCCGTCTTTGGCAGTAACTACCTGAGCCACAAACATGGTGCCGATTCTTTCGCTACTTGTAAATTCGCCGAGCGAATTGGCAGTCTGAGCTCTGGCAACCCCGTCACGATACATGGTCATGACCTGCTGAATATGGGCTCCAGCTCTTCTGGCGGCGCTTTCGGCGGTCATGGCAAGAGCAACTTTTTCTTTCAGAGGTATGCTGTCCGGATGAAGAAGAATCTGGAGCAAAGGTGCAATCCGGTGAGAGTTCATTGCAATTGGATAGTCAAATTGCTTGCCGGTGACAGCGCTTCTGATTGTTTCGGCAAGCGCCAGGAGTGATTTTTCAGTTACATCATTGGTGTAGCCGAAGGCGGTGCGAAAGTCGCTGATTACACGAATCCCGACCCCTCTGTCGGAAAAGACAAGTACCTTTTCAACTCTCCCGTCTTCAACGACGATCTGGGTGGATGCGCCCTCTTCAAAATAGATCTCGGCGAATTCGCCCCCGCCTGAAAGAGCTCGCTTGAGTATTTGTGCAATGTCCATCTTTTCCAGCATCTGTGGGACTCCCATGCTTATGAATACTTCAAGTAAATCTGAAACTTAATAGAACGCGGATGACGCGGATTGAGCGGATTTACACGGATAAAACAATCAAAGGGTTTAACCCCATAAAAACATTGAAGACTTTTCTTGCTTAACCCCAAATAGCTATTGACTTTATCCGCCTTGATCCCCTTCATCCCTGTTAAAAAAAGGATTTTGCCAATTTCAGATTAAAATCTGCGTGAATCCGCTAAATCCGCGTCATCCGCGTTTTATTGCCTTTGATCTTTGCAGTTCGACGCCAGCTCCGGAATCCCGCCGCCCGGTGCTGACACTTCTGTAAGAGTGATATCTGCGCTTACAGCCTCAATCAGTTTCTCCATGTCATCAGCAAAACCTGCCGGGATCGTCAGCTTGACAATCGCTCCCTGCTTTTCTACCGTGGAGAGGGTGGACATCCCCTCGTACGCCTCCAGGATGAACTTGAGGTAGACCAGATCGTGACGTTCAATCCGGAAGTATCTGACGATATCATGTTCCATTGTCATAGGTGATTTGAGGTTGCCTGTAAAAGTTGCTAATGAATTGTCAATGTAATATATTGCGCAGTCAGTTGGCAAGCATCAATCAATTTTGGAGGACAAGATGGCCAAGCGTTACAGAGTATTGATCGGTGGTGAGTGGACTGGAGATGAACTGGCTGGAATTGATGTCATAAATCCGTATGATGATACACTGCTCGGTGTTGTGCCAGAAGCAACGCCGGAACTTGTGAACAGGGCAATTGTTGCGGCTCAGGCAGGGTTCAAGGCCATCTCCGCAATGCCTGCCTGGCAGCGGTCGGAGATCCTGGAGCGGACTGCCTGTTTCATGCTGCGCGACAAGGAGGAGATTGCCGGGATAATCGCCATGGAGGCCGGCAAATCCTGGAAGTTCGCTCTGTCAGAGGCTGAACGGAGCGCCGAAACATTCCGGTTTGCAGCCCTTGAAGCTAAAAATGAACATGGCGAAGTTGTCCCGATGGATGCTTCAGCTGTTTCTGCCGGGCGTTTCGGCTTTTACATCCGCGTCCCTATCGGGGTAATCGGTGCCATTACTCCGTTTAACTTTCCGATGAATCTGGTTGCTCACAAGGTTGCACCTGCCATAGCTGCCGGAAATTCCCTTGTGGTAAAGCCGGCAACGAAGACTCCGCTCTCCCTGCTTAAAATGGCTGAACTGCTGGAAGAGGCAGGTCTGCCAGCCGGGGTGATGAACGTGGTTATCGGCAGCGGCAAGGTGGTAGGGAACCAGCTTGTGCAGGACGAAAGACTGGCCATGATAACCTTTACCGGAAGTCCGTCGGTCGGTCGTGGAATAAAAGCCCTTGCAGGTCTGAAACGTGTAACCCTGGAGCTTGGGTCAAACTCTCCGACCATTATTGATGAGGATGCTGATCTGGTTAAAGCAGTACCTCGCTGCATCATGGGGAGTTTTGCCAATTCTGGTCAGGTCTGTATCTCTGTCCAGCGGATCTTTGTTCATAGAAAACGGTACGATGAATTTCTGGAGAAGATGGTAGCTGCAACCAGGCAACTCCTTGTCGGTGATCCGATGGATCGCAGGTGCGACATAGGGCCTATGATAAGTGATGTTGAGTTGCAACGCTCTCTTGTCTGGCTGGAAGAGGCAAAAAATCTCGGCGCCAGGATTGAAACCGGCGGCAACCAGGTCGGCAACTGTCTTGAGCCGACCATACTTACCGGGGTGACTCCGGATATGCAGGTGATGTGTTCCGAAGTCTTTGCCCCGATAGTCTCCATTGTGCCGTTCGACACATTTGAAGAGGCGCTGGATATGGCAGATGACTCTGTTTACGGCCTTCAGGCCGGTATTTATACGAATGATATCAATAAAGCGTTTCGGGCGATCAAACGTCTTGATGTAGGCGGGGTCATCATCAACGATGTCCCGACCTTCCGGGTGGATCATATGCCGTACGGCGGCAACAAGGAGAGCGGACTCGGGCGCGAAGGGATCAAGTATGCAATGGAGGAGATGACCAATATCAAGATGGTCTGTTTTAATCTCTGATTTTTGGAAATTGTCAGGAGCTAAATAATGCGCAGCTTCATCGTCAGCATAAATCTTGTTAAAGCAGCAGAGCTGGATGTCATTCGGGCTACCGCCCTCAAGCTGCTGCGGGGACTGCATTACGACGTTGCTTACACCCCTCATTTTGCCATGTGCGCCGACAATCTGAGTGAAATCATCATGACGACAAACGCTGACGTAGCTGATACCAGATCAGTAATGCGTTTCAGTTGCAGCGGTCTTTTCCCCAAAGCAGAGATGAAGAGAATCCGGGAGCATATGGACGATTTTGCCCGACTGGTTCCCGAGACTGTCGGGCTCTGGTGTGATAAAGAGCCGGATTATTTCGAGAAGGCGGCTATCAAGGCCAATAACGCCCTGCAAAAATCACTGAAAGAAATCAGCCGCAAACCGGGTAACTTCTTTAATGTCCTGATCATCAACAACGATACCTTGCCGCTGCTCGAATTGATTGCGTCGAAAGAATTCAATGACATGGAAGTGAGCCGTCCGGGGGACGTGATCCAGTTTCGCTACGAAGTCGTTGTTGGCTCGCGCGGCATCATGAACTGGCGGCTGGTGCATGCGTATAACTTCAGATAAGCAAGAACGTCAGACAATGCCAGTCGTCACAAAAAAGCCCCGCCTCCGAAAGGAAGCAGGGCTTTTTGCGTTTTGCAAATAGACAAAAATCTGTTATCATTTCAGCAAAACTGTAATCACTGGAGGATTGAATGGTAAGAACGCAGATTCAGTTGCCCGAACAGCAGGTGTCAACCTTAAAGCAGCTTGCCCTGCAACAGCACGTTTCCATGGCGGAGTTGATCCGGCGGGCAATCAGCCTGTTCACTGCCTCGCCGGATGCTGGCAATCTTCAGGTGCGGCGGCAAAGGGCGTTGGAGGCAGCCGGGCGCTTCCACTCGGGCAAGGGTGATATTGCTACCAGTCATGACGACTATCTGGCCGAGGCGTTCAAGTGAAGGCTATCTTTATTGACACGTCAGCCTTCTATGCACTGCTGGACGCTGATGATGCCGGGCACAGCAAGACAAAAAAAGCCTGGGCAGAAATACTTGGTGACAATTCATTGCTGACGACCAGCAACTATATTCTGGTGGAAACCTTTGCCCTGGTGCAGCACCGCCTGGGGGTCAATGCCGTGCGCCTGTTTCAGGAAGATATCGTGCCGCTGCTCGACATTCGCTGGGTTGACGCTCCGGTTCATGCTGCCGCAACCAGCGCCCTGTTGGCAGCCGGGAGGAAACAGCTCAGCCTGGTGGATTGCAGTTCTTTCGAAATAATGCGCAGAGCGGGGATCAGGTGGGCGTTTACCCTTGACAGGCATTTCAGAGAGTATGGTTTTGAGTGTGCGCCATGACTCCTTAAATTTTGCAATGCATCTATCGATCCAGTTTTATCAACTCGCAAAAAGCCCTGCCTCCGGAAGGAAGCAGGGCTTTTTACATTTGGTTATTGAAAAGTTTCACGGCTTTGAGAAATGAGTCATCTGCAAGGCGCACCGCAGGAGGAAGTGCGAGGCGTAGCAGCGCTACGTTGAGCGCTTCATCCGAGGAGCAACGCCGCAGATGGGCGTTTTTGATCGCGAATATCACACCATTACGACGACCAGATCTTCCTTCTCCACCTTCTCCCCCTCCTTGAACTTCACCTCCACCACCTTGCCGTCCGCCTTTGCCTTGATGTTCGTCTCCATCTTCATAGCTTCGGTGACGAGCAGAACATCCCCTGCTTTTACCTCTTCTCCAGCCTTGACGCAGACCTTGATTACCTTGCCCGGCATCGGTGCGCCGATATGGCCGGCGTTCCCCTTGTCGGCCTTCTCCCGGACAACTTCATCAGACTGGCTCGACTGATCCCGGACAGTTACTGAGCGGGCATTGCCGTTCAGCTCGAAGTAGACCTGACGGGTGCCATCCTTTTGCACCCTGCCGATGGCGTTAAGCTTGATGATAAGGGTCTTGCCAGCCTCGATGTCCAGTGAAGTCTCCTGTCCTGCCTCAAGGCCGTAGAAAAAGATCGGTGTGGGGATGACAGAGGTATCTGAATACTCCTGGCGGTGCCGGTCAAAATCAGGATAGACATTCGGATAGAGGATGGCAGAGATAAGCGCCTTGTCGTCAATCCTGTGCCCGAGTTTCTCCTCAAGTTTCAGTCTCTCTTCTTCGAAGTCTACCGGCTCAAGCAGTTCACCCGGACGGCAGGTGATCGGTTCAGCCCCTTTGAGGATGATCTTTTGCAGCTCTTGCGGCCACCCCTGGTAAGGCTGGCCCAGCATCCCCTTGAACATGCCGACAACTGATTCGGGAAAAGCAAGATCCTCCTTTGTTGTAAAGACATCTTCAGGCTGCAGGTTGTTTTTGACAAGGAACATTGCCATGTCACCTACCACCTTTGAAGAGGGGGTGACTTTTACAATGTCGCCAAACATCATGTTGACCTGGTGGTACATCTCCTTGCACTCATCCCACCTTTCGATAAGCCCAAGACCCGCGACCTGCGGCTTGTAGTTCGAGTACTGACCGCCTGGTATCTCGTGATGATAAACCTCGGCAGTGCCGCTTTTAAGCCCGGATTCAAATGGTGAGTAGTAGTCCCGCACAGTCTCCCAGTAGTTGGCCAGCTTCTGGAGCCCTGCTGCATTTACCTGAGGATCGCGCTCGCTCCCTTCGAGGGTTGCCACCAGGGCATTTAAATTCGGTTGCGCTGTCAGTCCGGAGAGGGAAGAGAGGGCTGCATCGACAATATCCACCCCTGCTTCTGATGCTTTAAGCAGCATGGCGCTCCCGTTCGAGGAGGTGTCATGAGTATGTAGATGCACCGGAATGCCGATATTTTCCTTTAGAGCTTTCACCAGCTTGTAGGCCGCAAGTGGCTTCAACAGACCAGCCATATCCTTGATCGCCAGGATATGCGCCCCCATCTGCTCCAGCTCCTTTGCCATCCCCACGTAGTAGTCCAGCGGGTACTTGTCGCGCTTTGGATCGGTAATGTCGCCGGTGTAGCAGATGGCTGCCTCGCATATTTTCCCGCTTTTGCGCACTGCCTCCATTGCTACCTTCATACCGGTAGTCCAGTTGAGCGAATCGAAAACACGGAATATATCGACCCCTGAGTTCGCTGCCTCTTCGACAAATTTCTGAACGACATTGTCAGGATAGTTTGTATAGCCGACTGCATTGGAGCCCCTGAGCAGCATCTGGAAGAGGATGTTGGGAATCATTTCGGAAAGTTTGTGCAGCCTCTGCCACGGATCTTCCTTCAGAAAACGCATGGAGACGTCAAATGTCGCTCCCCCCCAGCATTCAAGGGAGAAGAGGTCTGCGCCAAGGTAGGAGGTCGGCTCCGCAATCTTCAACAGATCATAAGTCCGGACACGGGTGGCAAGGTTTGACTGATGGGCGTCACGCATGGTTGTGTCGGTAATGAGGAGCTTGTTTTGCGCCAGAATCCACTTGGACAGGCCCTCAGGACCCAGTTTCATGAACAGATCCTTGCTTCCTATCGGGCGCGGCTTTGTAATATCTATCTCAGGTACTCTTGCTTCGATAAGTTCGCCTGATTTGAGCGGCTTTACCACCCCTGGTGAACCGTTAACAATGACATCGCCAAGAAATGAGAGCACCTTGCTTGCGCGATCCTTTTTCTCCCGGAAGCGAAGAAGCTCAGGATGCTTTTCGATAAAAGAGGTATCGCATTTCCCTTTGATAAAGACCGGATGGGTGACCACATTTTCAAGAAAACCGATATTGGTCTTGACCCCTCTTACACGGAACTCCTGCAAAGAGCGATTCATGATGTGAGCGGCGTCCAGAAATGATAGTCCCCATGAACTTACCTTGACAAGGAGAGAGTCATAATGGGGGGTGATCTTGGCACCGGTGAAGGCATTGCCCGCATCAAGCCGGACACCAAAGCCGGCAGCGGAGCGATAAGTGGTGAGGGTGCCGAAATCAGGTGCAAAGTTGTTGCCCGGATCTTCTGTTGTAATCCGGCACTGAATGGCATAGCCCCTCATGTCAATGGCCGACTGGCTCGGTATGTTAATCTCCTGATCCGAGAGTTTTGCACCCTGGGCGACCAGAATCTGGTACTGAACAAGGTTTCGACCGGTGATCATCTCGGTTACAGTATGCTCGACCTGAATTCGCGGGTTCATCTCGATAAAATAGTGCGTCCCCTCTTCATCAAGGAGAAACTCTATGGTGCCTGCGTTACGATACCTGACATGACCTGCTATCTTCAGAGCTGCAGTGCATAGCTCCTCGCGCTGGGTCTGGGTAAGGCAGAGAGCAGGGGCAAACTCTACTACCTTCTGATGACGGCGCTGCACAGAGCAGTCCCGTTCGAAAAAGTGAACCAGGTTGCCGTGATTATCTCCCAGTATCTGAACCTCGATATGTTTCGGATTCTCGATATAGCGCTCCAGGAAGACGGCTGCATTGCCAAACGACGCCCGCGCCTCACTCCCGGCTGCCACAAGCCCCTCCAGCAGCTCTTTCTTGTTCCGGGCGACCCGCATGCCACGGCCACCACCACCGGCAGAAGCCTTGATGATGATCGGATA
>JANNRW010000422.1:0-11693 GCA_031401815.1 Geobacteraceae bacterium
ATCGGCTGCCGCTACTGCATGGCTGCCTGCCCGTACGGTTCGCGCAGTTTCAATTTTGTTGATCCCAGGCCGTACATCAGTACGTTGAATCCTGAGGTGCCGACCCGATCTAAAGGGGTGGTTGAGAAGTGCAATTTCTGCGAGGAGCGGCTGGCTGAAGGTCAGCTCCCTGCCTGCGTGGCTGCATGCCCTCAGAAGGCTATCCTCTTCGGCGATCTGGGCGATGAAAAGTCAATTGTGCGGCAGGCGCTCAGGACGCGCTATTCAGTACAGCGCCAGCCGGAGCTGGGGTGCGGGCCGTCTGTTTATTATCTGGTTTAGATTGCAGGGTACGATTTGGTCTTTGTATTAAGCTTCCCCTCCCTTGACGGGAGGGGATTGAGGGGTGGGTGAAGCTGCCGTCAGCATCAATATGGCAAATTACCCCACCCCCTAGCCCCCTCCCGCAAGGGGAGGGGGGAATTTTTGGAATTGGAACATATGCTGAATAGTTACGATAGAAAATTTGCTTCTGACTGGCGCTACACCGGCTGGATCATTTTTCTGCTCCTGCTGATTGCTGTCGGTTTTGCCTGCTATCTCCGGCAGCTTTCAGTTGGCCTTGGCATCACCGGGATGAGCCGGGATGTCAGCTGGGGTATCTACATCGGCCAGTTCACCTTTTTTGTCGGAGTTGCCGCCTCGGCGGTCATGGTTGTGCTCCCGTACTATCTTCACAATGTCAAGGAGTTCGGCCGGATCACCATTTTAGGCGAACTGCTGGCAATTGCCGCTGTTATCATCTCCATGCTCTTTATTTTTGTGGATATGGGGCAGCCGGGGCGGGTGATGAATGTATTGCTGCACCCTTCTCCCCGGTCGCTGATGTTCTGGGACATGCTGGCGCTATCCGGCTATCTTCTGCTGAATGCTGTCATTGCCTGGTTCATGCTGAACGCGGAACAAAAAGGTGCAGAGCCCCCCTCCTGGCTCAAACCGGTAATCTACCTCTCAATCCCCTGGGCAGTGAGCATTCATACAGTAACAGCTTTTCTCTATAGCGGACTTCCCGGACGACCCCTCTGGTTCAGCGCCATCCTGGCTCCCCGTTTTCTGGCTTCAGCCTTTGCTTCTGGCCCGGCGCTCCTGATACTCCTCTGCCTTGCGCTCCGTTCGATGACCTCTTTTGATGCTGGCAAGGAGGCAATCCGAAAACTAGGTCTGATTGTTACCTATGCCATGACAGTGAACGTTTTCTTTCTCATGCTGGAGCTTTTTACCGCTTTCTATAGCAACAAGCCGGAGCATATGGAGCCGTTTGCATACCTCTTCTTCGGGCTGCACGGGGATGCTACCTTGGCACCGATGACCTGGCTCTCTCTCCTGCTCGGTCTGTCTGCGCTGGCTGTTCTGCTGGTGCCTCGTTGGCGCACCTCTGAGTCACTGCTGGCGCTGGCAGCAGCAGCGGTCTTTGTTTCTCTCTGGCTGGAAAAGGGTCTGGGCCTGATAGTTGCCGGATTTGTGCCATCACCACTACAGGCAGTAACTGCCTATGTGCCGACTGCTCCGGAGATGATGATCGTCATCGGTATCTGGGCAATAGGCGCACTGCTGGTGACACTCTTGTTCAATATAACGGTAGCGATTCGCGAGGCTTAATAGCTGAAAGAAAAAGAAGGAGAAAAAGAAAGAGATAGAGAAAAAGCAGAAAGACTTTTTTATCTCTATCTCTATCTCTATCTCTATCTCTATCTCTACCTCTATCTCTATCTCTACCTCTATCTCTATCTCTACCTCTATCTAAGGAATGAGCCTATGGAAAGCAAGGAACTTATCTACTTTGACAATGCGGCCACCACCTGGCCAAAGCCCGAACATGTCTACAGCTACATGATGGAGTTCTACCGGGCGACCGGCGTCAATCCTGGTCGGAGCGGTTTTGATCTCGCACTGGAGGCCGGATCACTCCTTGATCGCCTGAGATTGCGGCTCACTCGCTTTTTCGGTGGTGACGAGGATACTCCGGAGCGGCTCTGTTTCGGCTACAATGCTTCCGATGCCCTGCATCTGATAATCAACGGGCTTCTCAGTGCCGGGGATCATGTCGTAACGACGAATCTTGAACATAACTCGGTCATTCGCCCTATCAATCATCTGGTGCGGGACGGTGGCGTGGAAGCGACTTTTCTGCCGTTCAATGCTGCCGGTTTTGTCGATCCGGACGAGATTGCCAGGGTAATTCGACCCAATACCAGACTTGTGGTTGTAAATCATGGCTCCAATGTTATCGGTACAGTCCAGCCGGTAAAGGAGATTGGACTTATCTGTCGCGAACGCGGGGTTAAATTTGCAGTCGATACGACCCAGACTGCCGGGATAATCCGGATCAATATGCAGGAGATGAATATCGATGCCCTGGCTTTTACCGGTCACAAGGCGCTCATGGGGTCAACCGGCATTGGAGGTCTCTGCGTCAGGAAAAGTGTTGATTTGCGCCAGACGCGCAGCGGCGGCACAGGGGTGAACTCACTACACCCCTATCATCTTGAAGAGTACCCCTGGCGGATGGAGTTTGGCACCCCGAACATGCTCGGGGTGGCGTCACTCTGGGCAGGTCAGGACTGGCTGGATGAACAGGGGCTGGATAACATCCACAGGCGGGAGATGGAGCTCACTGCCAGACTGCTGGCCGGTTTCCGCACTATCGAAGGGGTGCGTCTCTACTGCTGCGACAGCCTTGACAATCACCTTTCAACCCTTACCATCAATATTGACGGTGTTGATGCCGGTGATGTCGGAATCATGCTTGATGTAAGCCACAATATTGCCACCCGCACCGGCCTGCACTGCGCACCTCTCGTCCATACCCAGCTTGGCACTGCTGCCATTCATGGTGGAGTCCGCTTTTCGCTCGGGGCATTCAATACCGGGGAGCAGGTTGATATTGCCATTGGGGCAGTCGCTGCTATTGCCAAATGGGGAAAAGAAAGGGGCAGGTAGAAGGCTGAAGGCTGAAGGTAGAAGGCTGAAGGCTGAAGGTTGAAGGCTGAAGGAGAAATGGTTCATAGGCTGAGTTCTTGTTTTGTACGTTTTTGTTTTCCTGACAGCCTTCAGCCTTCTACCTTCAGCCTGAGTTGTTACAACAACTCAATTATCTTGACGACGATTTCTATTTCAAGTATTATCGCGCGCAGTTCTACATTATAGAATACAGTTCAGGACTATCACACAATGACCATCCAATCCGTAAAGCGGGCAACTGACATTATCTCCCTCTTCTCCTCCTCGCAGGCAGCATTGGGGATTACCCAGATTGCTGCAAATCTTGGTCTGAACAAAACGACAGCCTGGGGGCTTGTCAATACTCTGGAGCAGCAGGGTTTTTTGCAGCAGAACCCGGAAACGCTGAAGTACAGTGTAGGCCCCAGACTGTTTGAGCTCGGCATGCTTTATATCGATAATCTGGAGATTAACTCAAGAGCTACCCGGCATGTTCATGCGCTTGCCAGCCGGACGCGTCTTGTTGCCCGTCTGGGGATCTGGGATCGGCGGACTGTGCTGATTACGCTGCTGGCGCTCCCCAAGTCTGAAGATTCGCTTTCGCATCAGATAGGGCCACGTATCCCGGCCTACTGTTCGGGAATAGGGAAGGCTCTGCTGGCCAACCTTGATAAGGACGAGTTGCAGAGCTATTTGAAAGAGATAGAACTGGTGCGCCATACCAAAGCTACAGTTATTGATCCGGAACTGCTTCTGAAGGAGCTTGCGCAGGTTCGCGAGCAGGGGTATGCGGTTTCGTGTGAAGAGATGATACCCGGTCTTGTTGCTCTCGGTGCGCCGGTCTTTGGTAAGGGTCGGCGGCTGGTCGGTGCCATCAGTATCTCGGATTCACCGGCTTCCGGTTTCAGCAAGCATATGGAGAAACAGAAGGAAGATCTCCTCCGGACAGCAACAGAAATTTCCCAGGAGATGGGGTACTATAGCTACAGAAGCTGACGAGAAGGACACGGCTTCATAACCCCACCTGTCCTCCCCTTAACTTAAGGGGAGGGACGCAGAGAAGTTAATGCAGATGAAATTATTGCCGAACATCCCGAGCACGTTCCCACTCTTAAGATAAGAGGGGGGCAGGGGGAGTTATGTTGGCTGCTGAACAGTTTCCTGAATAGTTACGGTATATGAAGAGAACAGAGAGCAATTATCCGCGAAGGAGGTTTCAAGGCGTATGAAAGAGAATAAAGACGGGAAAGAGAGCCAGAGCGCAGACAAAGGCACAAGAGGCGACAAGACAGTATTCAGATCCCTCGGACTGGGCGGCTTTTACGGCGGCGGCGCTCAAGGGATGGTTGATGTGAAAGATGGAAAGATCCTCCGGATCAGGCCGTTTCGTTTTGACGACAAATATAAACGCGAAGATATCCGGACCTGGAAATTCGAAAAGGATGGCAAGACGCTCGAACCTACCTGGAAGTCCATGCCTTCGCCGTTCTCCCTGGCGTACAAGAAGCGAACCTACTCACCTAACCGGATCAAGTATCCGCTCATCCGCGTTGACTGGGATCCAAATGGCGAACGGAATCCCCAGAATCGCGGCAAGAGCAAATACAGGCGGATCTCCTGGGATGAAGTAACCGATATCATCGCCAGCGAGATCACCCGGATTCACGCCAAATACGGTGTAAACGCCATTCTGATGCAGGGAGACGGGCATGGTGAATGCAAAACCATCAACACACCTCATGGCCAGCCCGGTATCCTGCTCGATCATATGGGCGGTTTCACTCTCCAGGTGAGAAATGCTGACAGCTGGGAAGGGTGGTACTGGGGAGCAAAGCATGTCTGGGGGCAGGGGGTGCAGGGGATGTACTGGCCGGCTCACAACATTGTCAAGGACTCTACCGAAAACTCCGAAATGGTGCTTTTCTGGGGGTGCGATCCCGAGACTACTCCATGGGGCTTTACCGGCCAGTTTGCCAGCAAGTTGATGTACTACTGGAAAGATATCGGCATCAAACAGATCTACATCTGCCCTGACTTGAATTACGGCGCAGCAATTCACGCAGACAAATGGATTCCGGTTCTACCGAATACCGATGCTGCCCTGCAACTGGCGATAGCCTATGTCTGGATCACCGAAGGGACTTATGACAAGGAGTATGTAGCAACCAACGTTGTCGGCTTTGACAAGTTTTCCGACTATGTACTGGGGAAGGAAGATGGTGTCCCTCATACGCCTGAATGGGCTTCGGGCAAATGCGGTGTTCCTGAGTGGACTATCAAGGCGCTGGCACGCGAGTTTGCCCGCAAGGTGACCTCCATTGCCCACTATTTCGGCGGTGGCTACATCCGTGGCCCCTGGTCGCATGAACCTGCTCGCCTTGAAATATGCCTGCTCGGTATGCAGGGGCTTGGCAAGCCTGGAGTTCATCAGCATCAGCTCGCCTATTTCGGCATGCCCCGGATGGAGGGGCTTACCGGCACATCCTTCTGGAATCCCGAGATCATGGAGCGTCTTGCTCTCCCTGTACTCTCCTCGGTAGCCAACTGGCAGGAGTCGGCTCTGCCGAAAACACTTGTTCACAAGGCGCTGGCCAATAAAACCAACGAGCCGCTCAAATTCATGGGGACAGGTGCAATCGAAGGTTCGGTTGCTTCCCAGTTCAAGGAGCATTCATTTCCGCTGGCTACCGAGCCTGAAACCAGGATCAGGATGATGTGGACCGATACCCCCTGCCGGACAACCTGCTGGAATGGCGGCAATGAAACTGAAGAGGCGCTCCGAAGTCCTGAAGTGGAGTGCATCCTTGCCCAGCACCCCTGGCTGGAGAATGACTGCCTCTTTGCCGACATAATCCTGCCGGCCAATACCCATATGGAGGTCGAGGATATCGTAACCAATATCAGGCAGGGGGGGCAGTTTGCCGATGTGATGCTCTGTCACAAGGCGATAGAACCGGTCGGCGAGTCAAAGAGCGACTATGAAATTGTTCTGGAAGTGGCTAAAAAGCTCGGCTATGGCGATCTTGTTTCAGAAGGTGGCGTTACGACCGAAGAGATTCAGAAAAAGGTTTTTGAGTATATGAATCTCGACAAGTTGACAACCTGGGAAGAGTTCAGCGAGAAGGGTTACTACCTTTATAATGTTGCCAAGGACTGGGAGACGGACGCCCCTGGAATGAGAAAATTCGCCGAGAACCCGGAAAGGCATCCGCTGGGAACCCCGTCCAAAAAGCTTGAATTCTATTCAGAGCGGCTGGCCAAGCATTTCCCCAATGACAAGGAGCGGCCGCCAAGCCCGCAGTGGATCGAGAAGAGCGCCATGCACGACGAAAGGCTGTCCAGTGTCCGCACAAAGGATTATCCGCTGCTCCTCATGTCAAACCATGGCAGATGGCGGGTTCATTCCCAGTGCGACGACATTACCTGGACAAGGGAAGCGCCGACCTGCAAGATTACCGGCTTTGACGGCTACAAGTACGAGCCGCTCTGGCTCAATACTGCGGAAGCAGAGAAACGCGGCATCAAGCATGGCGATATTATCAAGATATATAACGAGCGGGGCATTGTGCTCTGCGGTGCCTATGTTACCGAGCGGCTGATGCCAGGAGTTGCCTATATCGATCATGGGGCCAGAATAGATCCGATTATTCCCGGCAAGGTTGACCGTGGGGGTGCCATTAACACCATCTCGCCCGATGGCATTACTTCCGAAAACTGTGTCGGTCAGGCAACAAGCGGCTATCTGGTGCAGGTCGGCCCGATTTCACCCGATGAGTGGGCCGAGTGGCGCAAGGAAAACCCGGCTGCCTTTGCCAGAAATTATGATTCTGCTGCAGGTCTGCGCTTTGATGCGTGGGTCGTTAAAGATAATGAGGGGGTGGAGAAATGAAAGCATTTGTCGTCGATCTTTCCGTGTGCAACGGTTGCTACTGCTGCCAGATAGCCTGCAAGGATGAGCATGTGGCCAATGACTGGGCACCCTATGCCAGGCCGCAGCCGGATACAGGGCAGTTCTGGGTGAAAGTTCAGGAAGTCGTCCGGGGAACAGTGCCCAAGGTCAAGATTAATTACACCCCGCTCCTCTGTATGCATTGTGACGATCCAAAGTGCATCGAGGTATGCAAAACCGGAGCTATTTACAAGCGCGAAGACGGTCTGGTGATACTGAATCCGCTGAAATGCACCGGTTGCAAGCTCTGTCCTGATTCATGCCCGAATGGCCGGATCTATTTCAACGAGCATATGAATATCTCGCAAAAGTGCACCGGCTGTGCACATCTGATTGATGATGGCTGGGACATGCCTCGCTGTGTGGACAACTGTCCGACCGGTGCCCTCAAGTTTGGTGAAGAGTCAGACATGCAGGAGCTGATTGCCCGGGCGGAGCCGCTCAGGGCAGGACATTGCAAGGGGCGGGTTTATTATCTGAATGTGCCGAAGAAGTTTGTTGCCGGAACTCTCTATGATCCGATAGAAAAAGAGGTGCTGATTGGAGCAGTCTGTACGTTGCAGGAGCAGAACAGCAATGAGAAATATACGGTAGAGAGTGACAATTTCGGAGACTTCTGGTTTAAGGAGTTGCCTGTTCAGGCAAGCACCTATACGTTGACCATTGAAATTAACGGGAAAAAGAAGGTTATTGACGCTATAAGCACTGAAAAGGATGTCAACCTGGGGGATATTCCGCTGTAAAGGAAGTTGTCAGGAGTCAGGAATCAGTAGTCAGAATGATTGTCCTGGAGAAAACATTCCTGTCTCGGATTTTGGAAACAGTGTTTATAATATTGATTGACAAGAAGTAAATTGCATGTAATCTTGTATGCAAATAGGCTTTGCTGTCCCGAACACAGCTTTAATAACCAACCTAAAAGGAGTCGAAAGATGAAAAAAAGGACGGTAGTACTGAGTGCGCTGGCAATAATTTCATCAGCAACAGTAGCAATGGCGGATATCACAATCGGTGTTGTGCTTTCAACCACAGGCCCGGCAGCTTCTCTTGGAATTCCTGAAAAGAATTCACTTGAGTTTGCGCCCAAAACCATTGCAGGCGAAACTATCAAGTATATTGTCTACGATGATGCGACAGATACGACTACGACTGTCCAGAATGTCAAACGGCTTATTTCAGAGAGCAATGTCGATCTTATCATCGGCCCAAGCACAACTCCAACCACCATGACAGTGGTAAATGTGGCTTCGGAAGCCAATACCCCGATGATTTCCCTTGCCTCGGCAAGCCCGATTGTAAAGCCGATCGAGAAACGCAAATGGATATTCAAGGTTCCTGCAGATGATGAAATAACCGCATCAGTCATGGCCGATCACATGGCCAAGCTGAAAGTTAAGACAGTTGCGATCATTGCAACTGACGATCCTTATGGCGAGGCCAATACTGTAGCCTTTAAAAACTTTGCAGAGAAAAAAGGTATTACTCTCACAACCATTGAGAAGTACAAGAAAAATGACACAAGCGCAATGGCTCAGGTTTTAAAGACAATCAGCGGGAAACCTGATGCCGTGTATATCGTTGCTGCAGGTACCCCGTCAGCCATGCCGCACGTTACACTGATCGAGCGCGGATACAAGGGGAAGGTCTATCAGTCACATGGTGCTGCAAATTCGGACTTCCTGAGAGTCGGCGGAAAAGCTCTGGAGGGTGCCTACATCCCTGCATCTCCAATTCTTGTTGCAGAGCAGCTCCCGAAAGATTTCCCGAACAAAAATGAATCACTTAAATTCGTCAAGATGTATGAAGACAAGTTTGGCCCTCGTTCGACCTTTGCTTCGCACACCTGGGATGCACTGAATATCGCTGAAGGTGCCATAACCAAGGCACTGAAGGCCGCCAAACCCGGCACGGCCGAGTTCCGTGCAGCACTGCGTGATGCAATAGAAGAGACCAAAGGGTACAAGGGTGCATACGCAGTTTATAACATGTCGCCAACCGACCACTCCGGAGTTTCCGAAGCCGGTATCGCAATGCTCAAGATAGTAGATGGCAAATGGAAGCTTGAAAGTGTCTCCCACTACAAGCCAGAGCCCAAGAGCAAGAGCAAGAGCAAGAAGAAGTAACCGGTGCTGATGGCAGGCTGCCGAATCAGGGATAGACAGAGGTAAACAGCAAAGCCTCGCTCATTTGGGCGAGGCTTTGCTGTTTGGAGCCTGATAACCGGAAATTCCCTTTCAACAGCAGAATAATCAGAAAAAACAGTATTGACATATTTTACCAATATCGATATAATTCAAATCAGCAAACACTGTTTCATGTTTAATGAAAGTGCAACATACTAGTAAATAACAGTATTTGTGCCTGTCATGAATAGTTTGCCGTAATGCTGGCAGCTGATACTAACACCATTTTTAACGACATAGACGATAATACTAAACCATTCGCGAGAATGGGGCGGAAAGCCTACAGGGTCTCCATGAGACAGCCGGGTTGCCGAATCTGAGGATTGGTTCGGCAGCCCGGTTTTTTTGTGGGCAATAACCAATAAAGGGGGTGGAGAAAGAGATTGAATGACAATGCGAAGAAAGGACAGATTCAGATCTTTTGTAATTGGTAGTACTTGGCCAAGTGATAGTCGATAATACTAAACCATTCGCAAGGATGGGACGGAAAGCCCACAGGGCCTCAAGCAGGCAGCCGGGTTACCGAAATGTCACCTAAACTGTTACCCGGAATAATGGGGAAGGAAAGGTGAATGATTATGGAAACGAGAATTTCTGATTTAATTGATGATGGCGGACGAAGAGTAAAAAGTTACACAGGACTAGTAATATTTTCTTTATTACTCATTATGACATCCGGAATAGCCCACGCAGTAACCCCCTGGTATTCATCAAAAGGTAACCACATTGTATCCATGAACCCGGATGGCACGGTCTGGGCTGTAGGGAGCAACAAATACGGCCAGCTGGGTCTTGGCATCGATATTGACGAGAGCCATGAGCCTATGCAGGTAACCGGAATATATAATGTCATTGCTGTTGCCGCCGGTCGGACTCATTCAGTAGCATTGCAGCAGGATGGCACGGTCTGGACCTGGGGAGACAATCGTTTCGGTCAATTGGGTAATGGCAGGAATGATGACAGCTTTACCCCTGTGAAGGTGTCCGGCTTGAAAGATGTAGTAGCGATTGCAGCAGGGTATCGCCATGTAGTTGCGCTTAAAAAGGACGGTACAATCTGGGCATGGGGGAGTAATCACTCAGGGCAATTGGGCAAAGAGGGGAAAACGTTTATTAGCAGGCCGACTCAGATAACGGAATTGCAGGGAGTATCAGCTATTGCCGCCGGATCATTCCAGACAGCAGCCTTGAAGAGCGACGGTACTGTCTGGACCTGGGGATTTAACGGGTCAGGCCAGTTGGGGAGCAACAGCAGAGTTATTGACAATCATCTTCCGGTAAAGGTGGCTGGACTCAGAAAAGTCATTGCAATTACGGCCGGAAACAATCATATGGTGGCGCTCAGGAGTGATGGTACTGCCTGGGCCTGGGGGAGCAATATCGCGAGCCAGCTCGGAAACGACTCTGTTTACGAAGGGAGCATGCGACCAATGCAGGTAAGCGGTCTTAGCGGCGTCAAGGATATATCAGCCAAAGTCAATCATACTTTTGCCTTGATGCAGGACGGAACGGTCATGGCCTGGGGCGACAGCAGCAGCGGCCAGTGGGGGAACGGAATTTCAATGAACGGCAGCTCAAAACCGGTCATGGTGCAGGGTGTAAGCAGTCAGATTTCCATAGCAGCAGTAGGTAATCCGGAAACTCTGGTAAAGATGGATAGCACTGTTTTTGCGGGTGAGGAGACCCCGATGGCAGATAATCTGATTGCTCAGCTGTTCTGATAACTGCGTCATCAGGTTCTGATTTTGGCTGCTGAACTAAAGGAGAGACAAGATGAAAATCATGTTACCGCTATTATTTTGCATGACATTTGCCGGAACGGTTACTGCTGCAGATTTTGTGGATCTCCCCGCATCAAAGGGGAAAGTTCACTTTCCGCACAAGAAGCATCAGGATATGTTGAATGACTGCATGAAATGCCATGAAAAAGGTCCAGGAAAAATCAAGGATCTGGGTGAGGTCTGGGCTCACAAGGTTTGCAAGGGATGCCATATGGAGATGAAAAAAGGGCCGGTTAAATGTTCGGAGTGTCATATGCAAATTAACTGATCTGAAAGAACTCTCTGCAATATTCTACACTCTTCCTTTGGCAGCCATTTGGTCACCTTCTCCATTGAGGAGAAGGTGACCAAAAATTTCTTCCAGCTCGCATGCTTCACCTCAAATCCGTCATAGTCCAGACAAGGCGGATCATCTTCCCGTAACAGAACATGCATTTGTCTTGAACTTCGTGCCTTCGGGAGGGATGATAAATTATGCACAAATAATCATTGACACAAGTTTTAGAACGGCGTATTTGTCAAATTGTAATTAATATTCATTGTTTTGTGTTAAATCAGGAGGGGTGATGGAGCCTGATAATAAAACTATTATTTCAAAGAGCCGCCCGGGTCAGTAGATGTTGATCGGGCGGCTCTTTTCGTTTTCAGCCGGAACCAGGCAGAACCTTAATTGAACGCGGAAAAGAAGAATTTAACGGATAAAAGCGGATCAGACCAAAATTCATTAGCCTTTAAATCCGTTTTGATCCGTTCAATCAGATTTGATCTGTGTGCCATGATTCATGGCTTCTATGGAAATTC
>JANNRW010000423.1:0-2167 GCA_031401815.1 Geobacteraceae bacterium
GAAGCGGTATTCTTCAGGGATGTATGTGCGGCTCGCTTTTGCCGTTGCCGCTCATCTGGAACCGGAGATTCTGATTGTGGATGAAGTGCTGGCTGTCGGGGATGCACAGTTTCAAAAGAAGTGTCTGGGGAAAATGGAGGATGTGGTAAGGGAAGGGCGGACGGTGTTGTTGGTAAGCCATAACATGGGAGTAATAAACCGTCTCTGCCAGACCTGCATCTTCTTGCGGAACGGTCAGATTGCAAGTACTGGGCCCTCCGCGCAGATTGTTGAAGAGTATATACAGACAGGATTTACTGGACAGGCCGCCGAGGTTGCCTTCAGCGGTGGAGAACATGACGATATTCAGTTTGTTTCTGCACGACTTGAGCGTGCAGACGGTACAATGAGTTCAATTTTCAGAAGTGATGAAGATGTCAGAGTACAGGTAACCTACAAAGTAAAACGCCAGTTAGCCGGTATTTCTCTGGCAATCAACATCACGACAAGTGTTCAGGATTCACTCTGGAGTATGGCGGATTGGGAGGAGCACCCTCAGTTGCTTAACAGACGAGAACCTGGCATATGGACGTGCGAATGGGTTGTGCCCGCGAATGTGTTGCGGCCGGGGCGTTATTTCATTGCTTGCGGCGCTGGAAGCCCCTCCTGCTACTTTCATCATCCCGAGCCGTTTCCATTTGAGATTACCGCAGAAGGAACATGGAGGCCGGCATATCAGCAGTTTGGTGTCAGTGGTGGGCCGATGGCTATAAAAATGAGGGTGACAGAGCCAAAGTTGAAAACAGAGCCAATTCCTGGTAACTGAACGGGATAACTATTAAAAAGCAGCGTTAACTTTTGGAATATGCACGCCATGATCAATAGCAATAAAATATTTATAATCGCCGAAGCAGGCGTCAACCATAATGGCAGTGTATGCCTGGCAAAAAAACTGGTTGATGCTGCAAAAACGGCTGGTGCTGACTGCGTGAAGTTTCAGACATTCAGGGCTGAAGATATAGTAACGGCGAGTGCACCGAAAGCACACTACCAGCTTGATGTTACTGATAAGAATGAATCACAACTTGAGATGCTCAAAAAACTTGAGCTTGATTTTGCGGCCCATCAGGAGCTGATTGAGCACTGTAGAAACGTTGGCATTGAATTTTTGTCCACCCCTTACAATATCGGGGATATCACGTTACTAGAAAAGCTGGGTGCAGGTTCCTACAAGGTTGCTTCCGGGCAACTGGTTGAACCTGATTTTCTTCGAGCCGTCGCCGAAACCGGCAAATTGATGTATCTTTCCACCGGGATGGCAACCTTGGAAGAGGTGGCCGCAGCCGTCAGAGCAATACGTGCAACCGGTAATGATCAACTTGTTTTGATGCAATGCACAACCAATTACCCTTCTCGCCTTCAGGATGCCAATCTGCTCGCTATTCCGACCATGGCAGACGCTTTTGGAACAACTATGGGCTACTCTGATCACACCACATCGGACACCGCCTGCATGGTTGCAATCGGTTTGGGGGCCAGGGTGATTGAGAAGCACCTTACTCTCGACAGAAGTCTGCCTGGTCCAGACCATGCTGCTTCAGCCACCCCTGAAGAGCTCACGCGCCTCTGCCGAGCAGTCCGTGAAGCTGAATTGGCTCTCGGCTCAGGTATAAAAGAACCGTGCGAGGCAGAGGTTGTAAATGCGCGTTGCATGAGACGCAGCCTGGTGGCTTCGCGTTTGATCAAGGCCGGAGAAATAATCAGGGAGGATATGCTTGCCTGTAAGCGCCCCGGCACCGGCATTCGGCCGGATATGTTGCCGGAAGTTGTCGGCTGTGTTGCAACTCGGGAGATACAAATCAGTGAGCTTATAACCTGGGATATATGTAGAGACCGAACATGAATGATCTCTCTGTTTCAAGAATGTCTCCTGCTGATGCATCGGCGCTCTCCAGTCTGCTGACGGCAGACGACAAGGATTATCGGCAGTACTTCGTACCATTTGCCAGCACCGGCATTACAAGCCTGGAGAAAAGGCTTGCTTCGGCAAGCGAGGATCGCTACTGGGGGATCTGGTTTAAGGATAATATTCTGGCGGGTTTTTTCATGCTGCGCGGCTTTGACGAAGGATATATGCGGCCCTCATTCGGTGTGTACATCGCCGGAGCCTATTCTGGAAAGGGCCTTG
>JANNRW010000424.1:0-5368 GCA_031401815.1 Geobacteraceae bacterium
CCGGGCTTTGATAAAGGATAATTGAATTGTCTGTGGTGGTCATGGTTTTACCTCATACAATCAGGTGCTGATGACATACTACACCGGAGTTAAGATTATTTCCAGCCTGCTCCGGCTATCCATCCACCCCCGTCGCCAAACTTCCACCCCACTCAGAACATTCAAAAGCCCCCGTCCATTCCCCGACTGGCGGCAGCAAGAAAGAAGATTTATTGTGCCGGGATACGATTTGTTATTATTTCCCTTCCCCGGATGCGCCAACAAACTCAAGCAGGTTATCCCGGTTGACCAGCGAAACCGGACAGTCGGGATACGCTGCCGCAAAAGCGGAAGGTACGCGAAAACGACCCTTGCTCCACTTTATTTCCCATCCTTGCAGACCTCCTCCCTCCTCTTCCAGATAATCAATCTCCTGCTGCTGATGACTGCGCCAGAACCAGATATTCGGATATCTGCCGTGGTTTTCGTTATGCTTCAGCCGTTCTGATACGACGAAATTCTCCCAGAGATTTCCCATGTCAGGCCTTAAGTCAGGCGGGTTCAGGTTGTTGATGAGCATATTGCGCAAGCCGGTATCAACGAAATATATCTTGCGCATTTTCTTCAGTTCGTTGCGCTGATTTGTGCTGTATGGCCTGAGGCGAAAGATGACAAACGCCTGTTCAAGCAAGCGGATATAGCTCTCGACTGTCACCTTGTCAACCCCTGCCTGCTGGGCAAGCTCGGTATAGGAAACCTCATTCCCTGCTTGCAGTGCAAGAGACTGGAGGAGCTTTTCCAGAACATCCGAATGCTTGATCCGGTTATGGGCGAGAATATCCTTGTACAGGTAGCTGCGAGTCAGTTCGCGCAGGGTTTGGGGTGAAATCTCCGGAGAATTGACCACATTCGGGTACATGCCGAAAATCAGGCGGGTTTCCAGAAGCCGACTTAATTCAAGGGGAGAGTGGAGCTGACCAAGCTCCTCAAGCGAAAAGGGGTGGAGATGAAATTCGCTTTTTCTTCCGGTAAGCGGCTCGACAATCCTGTTGGAGAGCTCGAATGATGATGAACCTGTGGCGATGACCTGGGTTTCGGGGATCGCATCCACAAACAGCTTGAGGGTTATGCCGATATTCGTTACCCGTTGCGCCTCGTCGATCAATACCAGCCTGGTCTTGCCGATGAATGACTTCAACGCGGTAGAGGTTTTATCGGTGAGAGCCTGACGCACATCAGGCTCGTCACAATTCAGATAAAGTGACGAAACCCCTGTAGAACGCTCGATCTCCTGCATCAGGGTGGTCTTTCCTACCTGCCGCGCACCGTAGATGACAACTGCTTTTCCATTGAAGAGTGATTTCATCAATGCTGGCTTAATTGTTCTATTAATCATTTACGCCTCAATTAGGTGAATGTATTCACTTAAATATAGCATAAATAGGTGAACATATCAAGGCCGAAGTACAAATCAGATTGCTATTCCAACCCATACTTCTTCAACCAGTTCGAAAGCGTCTGATAATTCGGCAATCCAAGCATTTTAGCAGCTTTGGACTTGTTCCCCCCGCATTCATCCATCCCCAGTTGCAGATCATGTCTGGCAACTTCGGACATGACCTCCCGGACTTTCGTGGGATAGTTCCACAAAGCGAAGTTGAATTTGTCATCAAGGGGAATACTCTGCTTCTGAAAATAGCTGACGCAGAGGGGGTCGTGGAAAACGGATAGTTGATTCTCTGAGAGGTCGTGCGACTGTCAAAATGACAACCGACGAAATAATGGCTTTGACGAGGGGCGATTCGTGACCGGGAAAGGGGTTCTTGTCATTGGTGCCCATGCGGCTGTTGAAGGGCTCACTTTGATGACTCGTGATGCAACCCGCTATCGGACTTATTTCCCGAATTTTACACTTATTGCTCCCCCCTGATTTATCAAGATTTCAACATCCGCTGCCGGACCGCTTCAAACATGGCAATACCCCCGGCAACCGAGGCGTTCAGGGAGCTTACCCCCCCTTGCAGCGGGATGGAGAAGACGACATCACACTTTTTCCTGACAAGCTGCCTGATCCCCTCCCCTTCACCGCCGATCACCAGCGCAATATTGCCCGTCAGTTTCTGCCGGTAGAGCGACTCACTGCTCTTCTCATCAGCCCCGTAAATCCAGAAACCGGCATTTTTAAGCAGTTCAAGGGTTGTGGCGATATTGGTTACCTGGGCAATCGGTATGGTTTCAGCTGCTCCGGCAGCAACCTTTTCTGCTGTTGCCGTTACACCGGCAGCCCGGTCACGGGGGATGACCACGCACTCTGCCCCGGCGCAGGCAGCGCTCCTGATAAGTGCTCCGAGGTTGTGCGGATCCTGGATACCATCCAGTACTACAATTATGGCTTCACTCCCCTTCCCTCTCCAGAGTTCAAGAACATCTTCCAGTTCGGCATAGGAAAACGACTCAATCCGGAGGGCAACCCCTTGATGATGATCGGTGCCCGCCAGTCGATTTATATCAACCTTGCTGCGGCGCCGCACCGGAACAGCTTTCTCACCAGCAAGGTCGCAAAGTTTCCCTATCCGCTGATCAGAAGCCCCTTCTGCAATGAAGAGTTCGAAAATCTTCCTGCTGCCGCGCAGCGCCTCTTTAACCGGGTTAATGCCGGAAATAATCTCTTCACTCATAAATAATCCTCAGGAAACAGGTAGAAGGCTGAAGGCTGAAGGTAAAGACAAAAAAGCGGTTTGCCTTCAGCCTTCAGCCTAAACGCCTTCAGCCTGTATTTAAGTCTTCAGCCTAAACACCTTCAGCCTGTATTTCATCAATAATCAGTTCCGCCGCTGCTGACGGATCTGTTGCAGCGCTTATCGGTCGCCCGATTACCAGATAATCGGCACCGGCTTTAACTGCCTCAGCCGGGGTCATAATCCGTTTCTGGTCATCAGCAGAAGAAAACGCAGGCCTTACTCCGGGAGTAACGATCAGGAAATCCGGGCCACAGGCTTCACGGATCAGTCCGACCTCCTGTGGAGATGCAACCACGCCATCTATTCCGGCGCTTTTGGCGAGCTTTGCCAGGCGGACAACCATATCGGTTACAGAGTGCTCAATGCCGATACCTTTGAGAGTCTCCTCTGTAGAAGATGTCAGGATGGTAACTGCCAGCACTTTGGCGCGATCGCCCCCTTTAAATTCCCTATCCAGCTTTTCCATGGTTGTGGCCATCATCTCATAGCCGCCAAGAGCATGGAGATTGACAAGGTTTACGCCGAGGCGGGCTGCCTCAAGAGTCGCCATGGCAACGGTATTTGGAATGTCGTGATATTTCAGATCAAGAAAAACATGACCGCCGTTTTCCTGAACCTTCCTGACAACTGCCGGCCCTGTAGCTGTGAAGAGCTGCTTGCCGATCTTGAACATGCCGACCCTGTCCGAAAGGAGCGCTGACCAGTTGTCAACTTCTGCCATGCTGGCAACATCCAGTGCAAAGATGATCTTGTTTCTGGCATCTTCCCTTGTCATAGTTCAAGCGCCTCTTTAACTATTGAATTTACTCTGGCAACAGCATCATCAATGCCAAGCAGCTCCATTTCACCGCTCCGGCGCTGCTTCAGCTCCACCTTCCCTTCAACCAGGTTCTTCGCCCCGACAACAAGCCTGAGCGGAATACCGATGAGGTCTGCGTCCTTGAACTTGACCCCTGGCCGTTCATCACGATCATCATAAAGTACTTCAATTCCGAGAGCCTGAAGACGGTTATAGATATCTTCAGCAGCAGTCCTGACTGTTTCGTCCTTGGGATTGATCGCCGAAATGATGCAGTGAAACGGAGCAATCGGGAGCGGAAAGATGATGCCGTTTTCATCGTGATTCTGTTCTATACAGGCAGCAACCGAGCGCCCTATGCCGATACCGTAGCACCCCATGAAAACAATCTGCTCCTTGCCGTCAGGATCAAGAAAAGTAGCATTTAGCGCCTTGGAGTATTTGATGCCGAGTTTAAATACATGACCTACCTCGATACCGCGCCACATCTCAAGTACGCCCCCCTGGCAGCGCGGGCAGGAGTCACCATGTGTGACATTGCGGATGTCGGCATATTCAGTGACAACAAAGTCGCGCTCATGGTTCAGGTTTTTAAGGTGATAATCAGGCTCATTTGCGCCGCCGATAAAATTGCGCATCCCCTTGACGGTCTGATCCGCAATTATCCGGATTTTCTGGCCAACAGGGCCAAGATAGCCAACCGGGGCAGAGGTGACCTTTGTTATCTGCTCATCTGTTGCCATTTCAAGCTCTTCGCAAGCAAGCACTTTCTTAAGTTTTATCTCGTTCAGATCGTGATCGCCTCTAAGGAGCGCAGCCACCGGCACTTTGTCAGCAAGGAGCACCAGCATCTTCACTGTGATGTTAGCTGGCACCTGGAGGAATTCACTCACCTCCTGAATGCTCTTTTTACCGGGTGTATGTACTTTTTCCAGTGGTCTGGCATCCATATGTTCTGCGGCTTCGATAATGCGTGCTTCAGCTTTCTCAACATTGGCAGCATAATCACAGCCGTTGCAGGAGACTATCGCATCCTCACCTGAATCTGCCAGCACCATGAACTCGTGAGACCAGCTGCCGCCGATTGAGCCGGTGTCAGCCTCAACTGCACGGAATTTAAGCCCGAACCGCTCAAAAATTCGCCGGTATGCCTGATACATCTTCTCATAGGACTTGTCAGCCCCCTGCTCATCCACATCAAAGGAGTAGGCGTCCTTCATGATAAACTCTCTACCCCTCATCAGACCGAATCTGGGGCGGATCTCGTCGCGAAACTTTGTCTGGATCTGGTACAGATTGAGCGGCATCTGCCGGTAACTGCGCACCTCACGACGGACAATGTCGGTAACAACCTCTTCATGCCACGAGCACGTCGGCGGTTTCGCGGAAGATGGTGCGCTCGGGCTGGGCGGCCCAGGCGGCGAGCCCCGCGCTCGTGGTGAGCGTCATCACGATGGCGGCGGCGGCGATGCGGCGGCGGCGGGAGATCGGTCCGCGCGCGATTTCGCCGATGCGCTGGGCGAGCGGGTGCGGCGACTCGGCGGGCCAGTAGCAGCCGACCGGAAGCGGGCGCGAGGCAAGCTGTGTCTACAGGAGCGTTTCGGCATAGGCGCGGCGGACGCGGGGACGGCGCGCGATCACTTCGGCGTCGCATGACATTTCCTGGTCGATGCGCATGGCGTTCGCGCCGATGTGGATCAGCGGGTTGAACCAGAAGAGGCAGCGCAGCAGCGCGGCGAAGGCGTTGATGCGGGCGTCGGAGCGGTCGATGTGGACCTGTTCGTGCGTAAGGATGAGCTTGCGCTCGTCATGGCTGAAGCGGCGGGCGAAATCGTCGGGTGTGACGATG
>JANNRW010000425.1:0-17229 GCA_031401815.1 Geobacteraceae bacterium
GAGAGGAACGCGCCGAGCGGGACGTCCGCCTCCATGCGCAGCTTCACCGCGTCGCGCAGCAGGACGTCCAGCCGCTCGAGGAGTTCGGGCTCGTCAGACGGGGTCAGGTCGAGGCCGCGGACCGAGTAATACGGCCGCGGCTCCTCGCCGACCTGGAGCAGGTGGCCGGGGGACAGTTTGCGGACCGCCCGGTACGCGCTCCAGGGGGCGGGCACGTACCCGAGACGCAGATACAGCGCGAGCGCCGCGCGGTCCGGGGCCGCGTCGAACCCGGGATGCGCCCGCAGCGCCTTGAGCTCGGAGCCGAAGAGGAACACGCCGCCGCAGGTCCCGTAATACAGGGGTTTTTCGCCGAAGCGGTCCCGGGCAAGCCAGAGCCGGCGCTCCTTCCGGTCCCACGCCGCGAACGCGAACATGCCGTTGAGGCGGGGGAGGGTCTTCTCGACGCCGTCGTCGTCGAGCATCCCGAGCAGCACCTCCGTGTCGGAGCGCCCCCGGTAGGTGCGGCCGCCGCGCAGGGCGGCGTGGTTGTAGATCTCGCCGTTGAAGCTGAGGACCCAGCGCTCCGAGACCATGGGCTGCCGGCCGGCGGGGGAGAGATCGAGGATGGACAGCCGCCGCTGGCCGAGCGCGGCCCCCTCGCCGATCCAGGTCCCGCGGTCATCGGGCCCGCGGTGGGTGAGGGCGTCCGTCATGCGGCCAAGGATTCCAAGATCCGGCGCCGGACCGAGGAACCCGGCGATGCCGCACATGAGGAGAGGATAGGGGAAAGGGAATAAAGAATGAAGAATGAAGAATCCGGACGGCCCGCGCCGCCACCCCCGCTGGATTCTTCATTCCCCATTTGTTATCCTTCTCCGGTGGATTCAGCGGCCCCCCAAGCGCACGACGGCGCCAGCCTCGCCCAGATTCTCATCATCCTCCGCCGCCGCTGGCGCCTCCTCTCCCTCGTCTGGATGGCCACCCTCATCGCCGGCGGGGTCTTCACGTTCACCACCCAGCGCCTCTACCGGCCCCAGGCCTAGTACAGGGTGCTGAGTAGGGGCTATGATTTCAACCAGTTTGAAGATTGATTTCATTCTGCTGTTTACAGTTACAATGGAAGCAAATATTTCCGGTCTTGAGAGCGGTTCGCCGAGGAGATAATCACGGAGCTGCCTGTTCTGGGAGCACAGCTCACTGAAGCTGATCGCCCTTGTTACAGTGGCAAAGAGTCGGCCAACATCAAGAGGTTTGGTCAGATAGTCAAAAGCTCCGAGTTTGATGCAGCTGACAACAGAGTTTATATCACTGACAGCAGTGATCATTATTACAGGTATGGCCGGATAGCGCTGAACAAGTATCGTGAGCAGCTCGGTACCGCAAATTCCCGGCATGACCATGTCAAGAAGTACAACTCCTATATTTCCACGGGCAAGAAGTTCCAGTGCCGACATGCCGGAGCTTGCGCTCTCGACACCGGCCATGCCGTTACTGATAAGCATCCGCCTCAGCTCGTGCTGGAAATCCTCGTCATCATCGACAACAAGGACTCTCTTGCCGGAACTCTTCTCCACTGAAGAGTTCATTTCTGCACCTGCCTGAGTTTGCGTATCAGCTCTTCTGTCTTGAAAGCCGCATCTTTCTGACCGATTTGCTCCTGGAGCAGATGCAGCTTTTCAAGATCAACTACTGCCTGCTTGTGGTCTCCATGTGAAACAGAAACTTCAACTGCACGATCAAGGTAAGCAGCAGCAGTCACTCTATCACCCATTAATTCGTAACATTGCGAAAGGGCACGCAGATCAGCTGATATCTTGCGGGGGAGAGCCAGCTCCTTGTCAATTGCAAGGGCCTCAGAAAACCGGTCTATCGCCCCCTTCTGGCGTTTCTCCAGAAGTTCAAGCTCACCGATCAGGCGGAGAGCATTGGCTTCCTCTTGCCTGTCGCTCTGCTTTCTGCTCTTTTTCAACCCCTCTTCAGCAAGCTCTCCTGCCCGTGCGCGCTGACCTTTACCCAGATAGATCCGGGCAGAGAGATTCAGCATACGATGCTGCTCGGTGTCCGGAGAAGCAGCCAGAGCCTTTTCACTCCAGAGCAGTGCCTCTTCAACTCCCCCTTTCAGGAGAGAGAGCTTTGCCTTTTCGAACCAGACCTCCGGGGCAAGCTCCGGAGTATTGACTGCAAGGAGAACGGCTCGATCTGTGACAGCTTCCGCGCTCTCAAGCTCTCCGGCAGTACGGAAAAGCCGCGAACTGTTTATCAGGGCTGTCACCATGCCCGGATAGTTTTCAATAGAGCTGTAGAGACGGTAAGCTTCTGCAAATTCTGCCCCGGCTCTTTTCAGGTTACTGGTCTCCTCGGCACGCAGCCCTTTCTGATTGTGCCTGGCTGCCTGCTGGAGAGGCAGAGCTTCTCTTTTGGGGGTTGTCACGCAGCCGGCAAAAAGAGATGCTGCCAAAAGAGCCGAGCAGACCCTGACGAGGTTTCGTGGCTCACTCATGACTGTCCCCCTTGACAAGTGACCGCTCATCAGGTTTCTCCATAACAGAGCTAAGCGGCCAGACCCACTTCATCCCTTCGATCACGGCCTCGCTTTCATCAATCACCCCTTTTGTCTTGTCAAGAAGTTGCGGGATCTGCGGGAGTGCCTCCGAGGAGGTACTCTTTAACTCCCCTGAAAAAGACTCCAGATGAGCCAGAGTCTTCTCGACCTTGCCCAGGAGGAGCGGAAGTTTCCGGTCAATCTGTCCAAGGGAGTTGTCAACCTTCTCCAGGAGCGGTTGAGCCTGATCAATGCGAGCTTCGCTTTTTACAAGCAGAATATCGAACTTCTTGAACGCCCCTTCAAGCATCTGCCTGGAACCTGTCAGAAGAGAGTCAGTTCTCTCCCGGCTTTTTTCAAGATTTCCTGTAAAGGTGTTAAGATTTCTCATGGTCTGCTTGATGTCACCATCACTTGCATTTACATAGGCAATTATGTCGCGGATATCCATAAGCACGGGCTTTACCTTGTCAGCAATCTCTTCCGCAAGTTCGTCAAGAGCCTTGGTTTTGTCCAGCGAGATAAGGCCGTTCTCCGGAATCAGCTCACTGGATACGCCGCTGCTGATTTCAATTATATAGTCGCCGATAAGCCCCTCTTTTATCAGTCTGGCAACAGAATCCTTCCGTATCCACTTGCTGTATCTCCTGTCAATCTGCAAAACAACATCAACTGCTGCGGAGTCATTAAGGGTAATCGATTTAACCCTGCCAATCCTGAAGCCTGAGAGCTTTATCGGCATCCCCTGAGAAAAGCCGATACCCTTTGGAGCAGTCAGACGCACCCCGTAAGTAGCCCTGAAAAGATCTTTCTCGATACCTATAACCAGTATTGCCCCCATAACCCCCAGAAGAGCTGCGCAGACAAAAACTCCGACCTTCCTCTCCAGATGCCTGAAACGGTTATCATTGCCTGTAATCATAACTGGAGAGAACCCCCTGTACTGTAGATGAAATCAAGTGCAAGCCCTTTCAATGAATCCGGATAAGAGGTTATGAAGAGAAGAGTCCTCTCAAATCCCTGATTATGATACTGCCACAAAAGACGGCAGAGTAACGCCTGCTCTTCGCGTGTCAGGCCATCTAGTGTCGACTGGCAGATTATCAGATCAGGCTCTATCAGAAAAGCCCTGGCCAGGGCTACAACCCTGCGTTCAAAGAGAGAAAGCCTGCTCGGCAAAAGTTCAACTGAACCACTGTAGCCAACCTGCTTCAGAGCCTCGTCAGCGCGATTTTTGAGCTCATCCCTCTTCAACCCGCTGAAATATGCAAACTGCAGGGTAAGATTATCCCAGACATTAAGATTTGAGATAAGACCGCCATCCCTATAAATGACACCAATCCTTTTTCTGAACTCAGGGAGTTGAGGCTCCCTGACAGTTCCCGGATCAACATCGCATACTGTCAACTGTCCGCTGACAGGAAGATTGAATCCGAGAAGCAGAGCAACAATAACATCATTTTCCAGCTCTCTTGATGTATGAATCGCTGCTGAAAGCCCTGCCGGCAGGGTCATACTCAGGGGCAAACAGAGCCCTGAAGCAGCTAGTTCCGTCATCCTTATCACGTCAAAACCCCTCTGTCATAACAGATAAATCAGGGAGACCAGCACATTGGACAAAAAGACAAGGATCAGACTCAGCATTACAGCTCTTGTCCCTGCCTGTGGTATGTGGGTTATACTGTCGCCGACATTGAGACCTGCCCGGCAGCCTACAGCCGCAATAACAAGGCCGAAAATCAGGCTCTTTGCGCAGGAGATGAATAGCTCCTGCAGGGAAAGTGCAGAAATTATCCCCTGCTTGATTGTTGCAACAGGGATCTGCCAGCCAAGAGATGCGACAAGGATACCACTGGATACTGCGACGATATTAAAATAAATATTCAGTATGAACAGCGCTACACCGACACCGAGGATTCTGGGCATGAGCAGGTACTGCTCACCCGGAATTCCAAGAGTTTCCAGATACTGAATCTCCCCCTTGTACTTCATCTGTCCCAGCTCTATAGCTATTGCAGAACCGCTTCTGGCAATTATTACGAGCGCAGTAATAAGCGGCCCGAGTTCACGTATTACAACCCATACGAAAATTTTTCCGATCAGTGAACCTCTGCCCGCATCGGCTACATTTGATATTTGCGAAATTATGGCCACACCGACAGCAAGCGATATCACAAAAATCACCTGTAGAGCCTCATTGCCGGTGAAAAATATCTGCCTCAGAAATACCTGAAAAATCGGCCTCCTCCCCTTCCTGAAAAGGGAGAACCCGTTTGTAACTGCGCCAAGGAGAAGCGCAGCAAGCTCGGCAGAGGCAATATATACTGATAAGGTTTTACGGCCAATTGCAGTTATCATATGACAGGCGGCTCTCTCTTGATTTTCACTCCTGATCCAATCCATGCTTTGTCAGTTTGTAACGAAAAGAGCGGAAAGTCATCCCCAAAAGTTCTGCTGCGTTTTTCTTGACCCCTTTACTCTTTTCCAGTGCCTGGATCAAAAACTTCATCTCTATCTGATCCAGGTGCTTTTCCAGATCCATGCCACCCGGCGGAATTTCAAGCAGCTCGCTTTTTTCATCGGTTTTCTGATAATGGACTACATGAACCGGAAGCGTTTCAACTGTAATTTCCTTTGCACCCAAAGCCAGAGACCTTTCGATAACATTCTCCAGCTCACGGACATTCCCCGGGAAAGGATACTTCCGGAGGATTTTCAGCGCCTCGGAAGAGAGAATACCATGCCCTGTCACCATGCCGCCATGTTTACGGTAGAATGATTCCGAAAGGAGCTGAATATCCTCAGTACGTTCCCGCAAAGGGGGGAGAGAGATCTGAACAACATTCAGCCTGTAAAAAAGATCCTCTCGGAAACTCCCTTCAGCAACCTGAGACTCCAGATCCCTGTTTGTTGCAGTGATTATTCTGACATCTATCCTGCGTGTCTCTGAAGCACCTACCCGCCTGACTTCACGCTCCTGCAAGACGCGCAGTAGCTTGGACTGCAGCAGTAGGGGGATATCTCCGATTTCATCAAGAAAAAGGGTGCCACTGTTTGCCTGTTCGAAAAGTCCAGGGCGATCAACAACTGCACCAGTAAACGATCCTTTGACATGGCCAAAAAACTCGCTCTCCATCAGGGTTTCCGGAATAGCGCTACAGTTGACCGCAATAAAAGGCTTGTCTCGCCTGTCACTGTTTTGATGGATGGCACGAGCCACCAGCTCCTTGCCGGTGCCGCTTTCCCCTGAAACAAGTACAGTTGCACTGCTTGCAGCAACCTTTTCAATCAGGGAAAAGATCTCCTGCATTATATTACTCTTGCCGATGAGCCCGGAAAATCTGTTACGACCCTCAACCTGCTGCTTCAGTTGTAAGTTTTCCCTGATAAGGTGCTGCTTTTCAATGGCATTTTTGACCAGTATCTTTAATTCGTCAACCTTGAAAGGCTTGGTTATGTAGTCATAGGCTCCAAACTTCATCGCTTCGACAGCCCGCTCAGCAGATGAAAATGCAGTTATCATAAGAACCGCCGTATCCGGAAACTTGAGCTTTATCCTCTCAAGGAGCCCTATGCCATCCAGACCCGGCATATTTACATCTGAGAGAACGAGGTCAAAAATCTGAGTGTCCAGAAGTGACAGAGCCACTTCGGCGTTTTCAGCCGCAATCGGCTGATGCCCTTCCCGCTCAAGAAGGATCGTCAGGAACTCGCGCATGCTCAATTCATCATCGACTATCAGGATTTTTGCACTCATTCTGCCTCTCTTTAATAAAACAGCTTAACTATTTTTGATTCGTTCGCAAAAACTGAAATCACTGACTTGGTTCATGCTTCGACAAGCTCAGCATGAACGGATTTACAAGCACTTACAGTCTCGAAGTCCGTTCGCCCTGAGCTTGTCGAAGGGTGATAAGGACTTTTTGCGAATGCATCATTTTCCACCTGCCGGAAACAGAAGTCTGAAACAGGCACCTCCGCAGCTGCTCTTTTCAACCGTAATTCTTCCACCATGGGCATCAATTATTCTGTATACCAGTGCCAGACCAAGTCCGGTACCGTTCTGTTTTGTAGTAAAGAACGGTTCGAATATGACTCTCATGCTGGTCTCGGATATTCCGCAACCACTGTCTGCTATCACAATCTCCAGCCCGGGACTGCTCTCTCTTGTTCTGCCTTCATCAGTAATTACCCTGTTGCTTGTCAAGGTAACAACCCCGCCTTCAGGCATTGCCTCAACGGAATTCAGAAGAAGGTTCCAGACAACCTGTCGGAGCTGATCATGATCTGCCAGGATATCAACTGATGCGTCAATGTCGTTGTCAATCGTAACTGCGGAAAACCTTTCATTACACATGAGCATCTGAGCAACATCCGAGACAAGCATTTTAAGCGGAAACAGGCTTTTTGCAGGGGGTGAAGGGCGTGCATACTGTAAAAACTCGGTAACCAGTTTTTCGAGACGGGATGTTTCCCTCATGACAATATCAAGAAGCTTGCGGTCATCTCCTGGGATGGAACCTGATTGGGCAATAAGTTGCACAGAACCACTTATGGACGCAAGTGGATTACGCACTTCATGGGCAATCCTCGCCGACAGCTCCCCTATGGCTGCCAACCGGTCAGCCTTTATCAGATTGAGTTCCATCTCCCTGAGCATGGTATGATCCTGAAGATCGATAATGGCGCCAACATGATGCCCCTCCCTGTCTTTCAGGGGGACTGTTTTTATACCGAGTATTTTTCGCCCGGTTTTTTCCGATTCGAAAACAGTATCTCTCCGCAGCTCACCTCTTATATTCTCGTCCGGCAGCTCTATACCCTGAATAATATCAGAAAGGGGCATGTCATAAGCATCCTGAGGGGTGATCCCGGTAAGTTCAGCAGCATATCTGTTGAATACGCGGATCTTACCGTCACTGTTTACTGTCACAAGACCACTGTCAATAGAGGATACTATCATACTGTTAAGCTGTTCGAGTTCGTCATAATCTATGACTTTTTCTTGAAGAGCTGTCTCACTCCTGCGGGCACGCTCTGCAAGATATCCTGTAAGAAGCGCAGTAAGAAAGAAAGCCAGCAGATTTGTAAATATCGTTGAAATAATCTGGTTCGGACTGAAGAAAAAATCGGGCAGGGGGAAAAGTCCGAAATGCGCGAGTTTACCAAAGTAGTGAAAGTCGAGTATGGCACCGTAGATAATTCCGCACAGAGCTGCGGTATAAAAGGCATCGCGGCGGGCAAGGAGAAAACTTGCATTGATAATGGCCAGATTATAAAAGAATGCGTAGGTGGAAGTTATTCCGCCTGTCACTATTACAAGAGCTGATACGAACAGAATCTCCCAGATGATCTGGGCATATGCTATAACAGAAACTATACGGGTAGATAAGTGAAGGGAGATGAGGGAGAGGATGGAAAAACAGTAGGTGACAATAATAAGACGAATTACAGCTCTCGGTATTTCGTCCGGAGAAAAATCATACTCACTGAAATTAAAGTAGGCCAGGGATGCAAGAAAAAGTGAAACTACAACCAGTCTGACAAAAATAAGCCAGATCAGTTTTTTTTTCTCATCCACCATTTTGTTACTCGCAGACTCTCAGGATATTGCAGATCAAAAAAAAGATTCAGAGGGGTTTGATACGAAACATGTTACATGGAACCAGTATTCCGTTTCATAAATATCGTTACATTTATCCGTTCGGCCTGAGCTTGTCGAAGGCGATTAGTTGCAGTCAGATAACGGTTCGACAGGCTCACCGCGAACGGTAAAGGTTTTAACGAAACGTTCAACTAGCCGCCAACAGCCCCTGCCAGCTTGAATATCGGCAGATACATGGCAACAACCAGACCCCCGACAGTCACCCCCAGGAAAACCATAAGGAGCGGTTCCATCATGGCTGTCAGGTTTCCGACAGCATCATCCACCTCATCATCATAGAAGTCGGCTATCTTGTTAAGCATGGCGTCCATTGCACCGGTTGCCTCACCGACCGAGATCATCTGAACAACCATGTTCGGAAACACGCCGCTCTCGCCCAGAGGTTCCGCCATGGTCTTCCCTTCAGAGATAGCCTGCCTGACCTTGTAGATCGCTTCTTCAACAATCTTGTTCCCTGCAGTTTTGGCTACAATGTCAAGGCCGTCCATTATCGGTACACCGCTGCTCATCATGGTGCCAAGTGTTCTGGTAAACTTTGCTACTGACACCTTTCTGATAAGGACACCGATTACCGGGAGCTTCAGAAAAAATCTGTCCATCAACTTGCGGCCGCCTGGGGTTGCATAGTACTTGCCAATGGCCATCTTGATGCCATAACAGGCACCGATAATAACAAGGATGTATCGCTGAAGAAAGTTGCTCAGCCCGATTACAATCTGTGTGGGCATCGGCAGGGTGCCGCCGAAATCAGCAAACATCTTGGCAAAGGTAGGGATGACGAAAACAAGAATGACCCCGATAACAACAATTGCTATGGAGATAATGGTCACTGGATAGACCATGGCCCCCTTCACCTGCTTCTTCAGCTTCATCGCCTTTTCGATATAGGCGGCAAGCCGATTGAGGATTGTATCGAGAATACCGCCGATCTCTCCGGCTGCAATAAGATTTACATAAAGATGATCAAAGATTTTCGGATGTTTTCCAAGTGCGTCGGCAAACGTTGAACCGCTCTCAACCGACTCCTTGATGCTGTAAAGAGAGGATTTGAAAAATTTGTTCTCCTGCTGACCGGCAAGAATGTCAAGGCACTGAACCAAGGGGAGTCCGGAATCTATCATGGTCGCGAACTGTCGGGTAAAAACAACCAGATCCTTGGTATCAACACTCCCGCCACCACCGAAACCGGGGATCTTGAACCCTGCCTTTTCACCCTTTATTGAAATACTGCTAAAGCCGTACTTCTTGAGCTGAGACTCAACCATTGCCTCACTGGTTGCTTCCATTACCCCTTTCTGCTGGGCACCGGCCTTGGTTCTCGCTTCCCATGTAAATTTAGGCATAACTTATGCTCCGAAAAAAGCTTGGGTTTAAACCGGCACTATCGCATCGGACGGCGCTGAGCCCCTGTCTGGACTGCGGCACCACCTATCATCTGCTTCAACTCTTCAGGGTCAGATGAACGCCCCATTGCATCTTCAAGAGTTATCTGGCGACGGGTATACAGTGTGTAGAGGCACTGATTCATGGTCAGCATACCATACTTATCCTGGCCAACCTGCATCTGGGAGTAGATCTGATGAACCTTGTCCTCACGTATGAGATTGCGAATAGCAGGATTTGGCACCATTACTTCAAGTGCCAGAGCACGTCCGGAGCCACCCATTTTCGGGATCAGCATCTGGGACATAACCCCTTCAAGTACAAATGAGAGCTGGGTTCGCACCTGGGTCTGCTGGTACGGGGGAAAAACATCTATAATCCGGTTGATAGTCTGTACGCAGGAGTTTGTATGAAGTGTGGCCAGACACAAGTGACCAGTCTCGGCTAGTGTCAGCGCAGCCTCGATGGTCTCAAGATCCCTCAACTCGCCAACCAGAATAACATCAGGATCCTGTCGAAGAATAAATTTCAGGGCGTCCTTGAAAGATTTGGTATCTGCGCCCACCTCGCGCTGATTGACCAGGCACCCCTTGTGAGGATGCAGATACTCTATCGGATCTTCAACAGTAATAATATGCTTGTGCTGTTCAGTGTTGATCTTGTCGATCATTGAAGCAAGCGTTGTTGACTTTCCACTACCGGTTGGCCCGGTTACAAGTATAAGCCCTCGTGACTTTTCGCAGAGTTCCTTAATTACCGGAGGCAGTCCAAGCTCTTCGAAAGTCAGGATCTTGTAGGGGATAACCCGGAAGACACCTGCCACAGCACCACGCTGTATGAATATATTTCCACGGAAACGTGACAACCCCTTAACACCGAAAGAAAGATCCAGCTCATTCTCTTCCTCGAATTTGTGCTTCTGGGCTTCAGTAAGAACGCTGTAGCAGAGTTGCTTGGTTTCAACCGGAGACATCGGAGGGAGATTTGTAGGGGTAAGATCACCGTCAATTCTGAGTTGTGGTGGAGAATTGGTGGTTATATGGAGATCCGAACCGTTTCGCTCGACAAGTTCTTTTAGAAGCTGATGTAGATTTATCATATAGTTATCCTAATCATCTGAAACTGTTACCCGCAGAACTTCTTCAAGTGACGTTACACCTTCCTTCAACTTTGTCAAGCCGGATTGCCTCATGGTCTTGATTCCCAGACGCATTGATTCGCGCTTTATCTCTGCGGTATTTGCGCCGTTAAGTATCAGTTCGCGAATGGGCTCAAGCATCGGCAGTACCTGATAAAAACCTACCCGCCCCTTGTAACCTGTCCCATTACACTTGGGGCAACCAGCCCCCTTGTAACAGACAAAATCAATTGCTTCCGCAGGTGTAACACCTGCGGTAATAAGAGCTTTTTCCGGTATAGGCTCAACCTCCTTGCACTCTGTACATACACGTCGTGCAAGTCGCTGGGCAGTAATGAGATTGACGGCAGAGGCGACCAGAAAGGGCTCTATACCCATATTGAGAAGACGGTTGATGGTTGATGGGGCATCATTGGTATGCAGGGTAGAGAGCACCAGGTGGCCGGTGAGCGCTGCCTTTACTCCGATCTCAGCTGTTTCAAAATCCCGAATCTCGCCAATCATTATTATGTCGGGATCCTGACGAAGAAAAGAGCGCAAGGCCGCGGCAAAGTTAAGACCGATATCCTCGTGCATCTGCACCTGGTTGATACCTGCAAAGTTGAACTCGACCGGATCTTCAGCTGTAGAGATATTTTCGGTCGTCTTGTTTAGCTCAGATAGCGCCGAATAGAGTGATACTGTCTTGCCGCTACCTGTCGGGCCGGTCACCAGGCACATGCCGAAAGGTTTGTGAATTTCGTGCTGGAATCTTTCAAGCGCTTCAGGTTCATATCCGAGCTTGGTCATGTCAAGCTGAAGATTCGATTTGTCCAGAAGCCGCATGACTATTTTTTCGCCAAAGAGTGTCGGCAGCACCGAAACCCGATAATCCATATCCTTTCCGCCACCCAGCTTGATCTTGATACGTCCATCCTGGGGGAGACGACGTTCGGCAATATCAAGCTCTGCCATAATCTTGATCCGTGACGTGATGGCATTTTTAAGCTTCAAAGGGGGCTTCATGACCTCGTAGAGGATGCCGTCAATCCTGTAACGTACACGGAATGTCCGCTCATACGGCTCGATATGAATGTCGCTCGCCTTCTTCTTGATTGCATCAGTAAGAATCAGGTTTACCAGCTTGACAACCGGGGCATCTTCTGTGGCTCGTTCAAGAGAGGAGACATCCACATCATCATCTTCACCAACAACCTCGAAATCCTCCATCTCCAGATCGCCCATGACATCGGCAAGAGAGGCAGACTGATCGTAAAACTTGTCAATGGCGGCCTTCAGTGCAGCTTCGGAGGCGACCACAACTTCAACGTTGTAGCCTGTCATGAACTTGATATCGTCAATAGCAAAGATATTTGAAGGGTCGCTCATGGCGACAATGAGAGTAGAACCGGCACGGTTGACAGGGATGATCTGATACTTCTGGGCAATCTCGGAAGGGATGATCTTTATGACCGCAGCATCAACTTCAAGCTCGGAAAGATTGATTGACGGAACACCGTACTGCTTCGAGAGGAAAGAGGTGAGATCCTGTTCGGAAATATAGCCGTTCTTGATAAGAATTGTTCCAAGTCTCAGTTGACCTGAAGACTCTTTCTGCTCCTCCAGAGACCTTGTCAAATGCTCTCTGGTAATCAGATTATTTGCAACCAGGAGCTCTCCCAGTCGACTCATCTGCATACAACCTCCACCTTGAATCCGATAACCGGCAAATACTGAATAGAAATTATGATATTAGTTCGCCGGGGAAGGTGTGTCAAGCTTTTGAGTGGAAACAGAGGGTGTTTGACAAGAAAAGAGCACTCTAAACCGGTCAACGTCGCCGACCCCCCTTTTTACCCTTTTTTGAATGTCCCTCAGCAGGTTTTGCCGATTTGGCAGCAGCTTTCCATCCGGGAGGCTTTTTCCCCTTGACAGGCCGGTGAACGTACCTATCCTGCCCCCCCTCAAAGGGGCTCGTTACTCCTGCCAGGGTAAATTCAATCTGGCGACGTTCCGGGCTCACCGATGCAACAACGACGCGGATGCGATCACCGATGCGATAGCGAACTCCGCTGCTCTCCCCAACCAGCGTATGCTCCGCTTCGATAAACCGGTAAAGATCATGAGGCAAGGTGGAGATATGCAGCATCCCCTCGACAAAAATCTCTTCCAGCTCAACAAACAGGCCAAAAGCAGTGACCCCGTCGATAAACCCGTCGTACTCCGCTCCGAGCTTGTCAGCCATAAACTGGACTTTTTTCAGTTCAAGAAGATCACGCTCTGCCTCCATTGCTCTCCGTTCAGATCTGCTGGTCTCTTCTCCAATCTCTTGAAGTTTGTCCGGATAACCTGGAAATGCCCCCCCGCGCAGGCGACCTCTTCTGCCATCGGCACTCTGCTGCATGGTCCACTTGAGGATACGGTGCACGACAAGATCAGGATAACGGCGAATCGGCGAGGTAAAGTGCGTATAACAGTTGGAGGCAAGACCGAAATGACCGGGGTTCTCCATGGCATAGCGTGCCTGCTTCATACTGCGCAGTAGAAGTCGATTCACCAGTCGCTCTTCCGGCTTGCCAGCCGCAGCTGCCAGCAGTTGCTGAATCTCGCTTGCGCCGATAAGTCCACGCTCCGTGGCTAGTGAATAACCCAAAGGGCCGAGATACTCTCCAAGAGCTTCCAGCTTTGCCTGATCAGGTGGTTCATGGATACGATGCAGAGAAGGGAGTTCCCGTGCAGCCAGGTGTGAGGCAACCGCTTCGTTGGCAGCCAGCATGAACTCTTCGATGATCCGGTGAGCAAGAGTCCGTTCCGAACGTAGAATGGCTGTTGTCTCACCTTGCAAATCAAGAATCATCTCCGGTTCCGGGAGATCGAAATCAATACTCCCCCGAGCGTTCCGCCTGGCAGAGAGGAGCAGCGCCAGCTCCTTCATCAAAAACAGGTGCGGCACCAGTTCGGGATGTTCCATTTTTGCTTCCGGGTCGTCCTGCTCAACAACCCGGCTGACAAAAGTATAGGTGAGACGCGCACTGCTCCTGATAACGCTGGGATAGAAAAGAGCAGAGAGCAGATCACCTGCCGGGTCAAAAAGCATCTCAGCCGTAACTGTCAACCGCTCCACTCCCGGATTCAGAGAACAGATGCCGTTTGACAGCTCTTCAGGCAACATGGGAATACAGCGGTCGGGGAAATAGACTGAAGTGCCGCGAAGATATGCTTCCTTGTCGAGCGCGGTTCCGGGGCAAACATAGTGAGATACGTCAGCGATTGAAACCCTGAGGCAGATATTGGCTCCTGCCCGCTGCACATTAACTGCGTCGTCAAAATCCCTGGCTGTCTCCCCGTCAATAGTAACGGTAATCATGCCACGCAGATCGGTTCGACCGGCAAGGTCAGCTTCTACAGGGCTTTTCGGGAGAGAGCGGGCTAAAGCCAGCACCCCGGGAGGAAATTCATACGGGAGTTCGAAACGCCGTATAACGCTCAGCACCTCCACTTCAGGCTCATCCGGAAAACCAAGTATCTCCCTGATCCTGCCGACAGGGGGTCGCCGGTCATCCGGGTAAGCAGTCAGCTCGGCAACCACTACCTGCCCCGTCTTTGCCCCGGCAGTAGCATTGGCAGGGATAAGCACTTCGCGCATACGCTGCTCGTCCGGGATAACCGCCCCGTCCCGTCCCTTTTGGCTAAAACGGCCAACAACCCGCACCACCCTCTTTTCAATGGTTTTGGAGATCCGCCCCTCCCGCTTCCCCCCGCCTGCACCCCTCTCCAGTTCAACCTGAACACGGTCTCCATGAAGATTACTACGCAGATATCGAGCAGGGATGAAAACATCACTCCCCCCCGTGTCAGGAGCAACAAAACCGTATCCATCGCGATGGACTGACAGAGTTCCGGTGACCGGCTGGGCACCATTAACTGAGCTCTTTGGTTCCCTTCTTTTTTTATGATATCCGGCCATTACACCTGCCTGAGTGAAATCTCTTTTTCCCACGCGTAATATCCATCTCCCCGAATCTCCCAGAAAGAGACTATTCTCGCCGAGTAATAGCCGATATCCGAACAATCCTTTTCAACCTCCTCCATAAAGTCAGCACCTACAGCAGAGTGACTGAAAAGAAACCTGTAAAACTCCCTGATTCCGTTTAAATGCATGGCAAGCTCTTCAGCCTGGGGCTCCAGTGTGTTGACAATATACCAGTTACCTGCAAACTTCCGGATAACACCCGGCGCTGCGTCAAGAAGGTTCATCTGCCTTGCGCCGACAACAAAATCACGTACAAAGAAATCAGCGCTGTTGGCAAGGAGTGTTGCATCCTGCTCGCTCAAACCTGCACCCAGACGATCCTGATAAAAAGAGATAAGGAGTTCTCGACAGAGCCCGTCAACCCGCAGCTCGTCCTCAAGTGTCACAACATTGAAATCTGTTTTTACAAGCTTCATTTCATTTACCCTCTCAATTACGTGCAATTCTCGGATCAAGGGCATCTCTCAAACCCTCGCCAATCAGATTGTAGGCCATTACTGTAACAAGTATCGCCAGACCCGGAAATAGCGAAAGCCACCAGGCAAATTCAAGATAATCCTTGCCGGCAGTCAGCATATTCCCCCAGCTTGGAGTAGGTGGCTGCACTCCGATACCGAGAAATGAAAGCGCAGACTCGGTCAGTATTGCGCCGGCTACTCCAAGAGTTGCAGCGACCAGGACAGGTGACATGGCATTGGGGAGAATATGCCGGAAAATAATCCGCAGATCCGAAGCACCTATACCTCTTGCAGCAAGCACAAATTCCCTCTCCTTAAGTGACAGAACCTCTGCCCTGACGAGCCTCGCTACCCCCATCCAGCCGGTAAGACCGATAACTGCCATGATGTACCAGATAGAGGGGTCAAGCAGGGCAATCACAGCCAGGATCAGAAAAAAGGAGGGGAAACAGAGCATGATATCAACAAAACGCATGATGATCTGATCGATCCATCCACCGTAATACCCGGCGCAAAGTCCGGCAACCGTGCCTACCAGCACTGCAATGGTCACAGATACAAAACCTACCTTGAGAGATACCCTTGCTCCGTAGATTATCCGGGTAAAGACATCACGTCCGAGCTCGTCAGTACCCAGCCAGTGAGCAGAAGAGGGGGGGAGAAGAACATGATAGGCATCAAGATCATCTGGTGAGCAGGGGGTTATAAAGGGGGCAAATATGGAGAGCAGGAAAAGAACGAGCACAATAGCTGCGCCAGTCATAGCAAAGCGGTTACCCTTGAGGTTTGCCCAGATAACCGTATAAAAATAGGATTTTGTAAAAGACATGAAGTATTAACCTTTCAGGCTCGTCTGATCCGCGGATCGGCAACTGCATAGAGCAGATCAGCCAGAAGATTACCAATGAGAGTCAAAAATGCACCGATCACGAGAATCCCCATGACAAGCGGGTAATCCCTCGCCATGACACCCATGTAAAAAAGTTGCCCCATTCCTGGAATTGCAAAAATTGTTTCAAAGATGACACTTCCACCAATCAGACCCGGAAGCGAAAACCCGAGGATCGTTATAACAGGGAGCAGAGCATTACGGAGTGCATGACGATATATCACCAGCCGCTCTGAAAGCCCCTTTGCCCTTGCAGTCGTAATATAATCCTGGCCAATGATTTCAAGCATGGTAGAACGGGTATAGCGCGACAGACCTGCAATACTCCCGAATGTCGCTACACCCAAAGGGAGCACAAGGTGTTTGGCTGTGTCCCATAACCAGGCAAAACCGGTCAGCTTGTCCCCGCCAAGGGAGTGGAGTCCGGAGATCGGCAGTATACCCAGCTTGACACCGAAGAAATACATTAATAACAGAGCCAGCCAGAAAGTCGGGAGTGCAAACCCTATGAAAACGAACAGGGTAATCCCTTTGTCCAGCAGAGTGTTACGATGAGTTGCCGCAATTATACCGATTGGTATGGCAAGACCGAATTCAAGAATCAGGGCAACAAGATTGATCGAAAGTGTTACAGGTATCCGCTCTTTGATCTTGTCGATTACCGGTCTGCCGTCAGGCGAGAATGAACGTCCGAAATCCAGTCTCGATATCTTGGAAAGCCATGTTACATACTGAACATGCAGAGGCTTGTCCAGACCATAAAACTCGCGCAGACGCTCCCTCGATTTAGCCGAAGTCTTGGGGCTGAGCGCGGTCTGCACCTCTACCGGCTCTCCGGGGGCAAGATGAATAACCAGAAAAGTAATCAGCGTAATCCCGATTAAAAGCGGGACAAGCATCAATATTCTCTGCAAAAAATAACCTAGCATTGCTTCTCTCTCCTGTCAGACCCTTACATCCCTTTCACTGCGAAGATTCCCGGAGCATTGCGCCAGTAACCCTTATAGTCCAGACCATAGCTGTGATTTTTCACGACCATTCCGCCACCTGTTTTTCACGACCATTCCACCAGGCCCGGCGCTCTGAAATGTGTAGTCAGCCTATCACATGATTGTTTTTATAGTCCCCTTTTTTTTGCGGTAACTCTCCCCTTCAATAAT
>JANNRW010000426.1:0-13421 GCA_031401815.1 Geobacteraceae bacterium
CAAACGGACAGCTTGAAACCGCAGGAAATCAGAATATCAGCTATACCTATGCCTACTACAACGACGGCAGACTCCAGAGTGTAACCGACACCACCAATACCCGGCAAATTTACTATGATGAATACGACAATCTCGGCCAGCGGAAAAAGATTACTGTCCTTAAGGGAGCCGGAGACGACCAGCGCATTATCACATATGATTACGACACCGCCAATCGCCCCTGGAATATCACGTCAAACTTTGGTACTCCTGCCGCCAAAACCTTTACATATGTTTACGACAACCTCGGCAGACGCGACACCCTTGCCTATCCCAATGGAACATCTTCCGACTGGAACTTAGACGACCTGAATCGCCTCACTGCTCTCACCCACAAGAACGGCACAACCCCCTTTGCTGCCTTTAACTACAACCAGTACGATTACGTTGGCAACCGCAAATCAGTAACCGGCAGCAGGAACGAAACCTACGGATATGATGAACTTTACAGGCTTACCAGCGTAACCGCCATCAAGTCGGAAGGGTTTACTTATGATCCGGCGGGAAACCGCCTGACCGGTCCGGATGCCAGCGATACCACCTATCAAAGGAACTCCGCCAATCAGATGACTCAAGGCAGGAAGCTTACCTATGGTTACGATAACCGGGGGAACCAGACAACGAAGACCATCCCCGGAGCACCCGACAAGACCTGGACTAGGGTCTGGGATTTAAACAACCGGCTGACCCAGGAACAAAAGGTTAAAGGGACGGAAGTCAAGACCGTTACCTATAAATATGACCCGTTAGGTAGAAGGATTGAGAAGAAGTTCGAGCAGACCAAGGGAGGCATCACCGAGACCGAGACAACCAATTACCTTTATGACAACGAGGATATAGTTGTCGAGTATTTCACCACGGCAGTAGGCACAGAAAAAACCTTCTATACTCATGGGCCGGGCATTGATGAGCCTTTGGCGCTGGAGAGGGGCGGCAGCTATTACTATTTCCATGCTGACGGACTCGGGAGTATTACTCACATAACAAACGCAGCAAAGACAGTTGTCCAGAGTTATACGTATGATGCTTACGGGATGGCGACGGCAACAACGAGTTTCAGGAATAGTTGCCAGCATACGGGCAGGGAATACGACTGGGAGACCGGGACTCTCTATATGCGGGAGAGGCACCGGGATTTGATGGATGGGAATTTCATCAGCAAAGACAGGCTCGGTTTTGCGGCAGGGGATACGAATCTTTATCGATATGTGGGTTCAAACGTACAGAACTTTTCTGACCCTTCAGGAAATGCACGGTGGAAAGATGCGGGGATGTCTTTGTTGGGAGTAGCTAGTAATTCCTTCGGGATGGTTTTGGGCTTTGGTTTAGGTGCTGTACCTGAACCCACCATGCTTACAAAAGTTGCTGCTGTTGCTGTAACTGCAAAAAGTAGTTATGGATTGGCTGTTAATTCAAAGAATCTTTATAATGCATTAACAGACAAGGCACCTTATTCAACCGGTGGAATTGGCACTGATACCGCTTGTGCTTTAGCTCCAGGGAACAAAACAGCAAAATCATTAGGAACCGTTTCAGAATTAGGATTAGACCTAATTTCTGGCGGAGTAGCACGGTCTGCTACAAAAAACGCAATCGGAACACTAAACAAAAATGCAATGGAGAGGGTGTTTGTCCGTGACCCATCGGAATTGGGGAAGGCAGCAGGGATTGTGCAATACTCTGACTACGTTAAAACCGTCACGGAGGTATCAAATGACTTACAATAGAATATTGAGATACAGTTTTGTCGCAATAATTTTACTAATATCAACAAATTTGATTTTTAAACTTTTTATTTTAAAACATGCAACATCTGTTGACTATTGGCTGGGCATTGGGGCAGCAACATTGGCTTTAGCATTTGATTGGGTGACTGGCAATAAGAAAAATTGACGCGACCAAGGGTGTAACGACGGGGTCAGCCCCGGACATGAGACAAAATGATTGCAATTCATTTTTAAAGCATGGGTAGTTTGCAACTTTAGTTCTATGAAAACTGAATAGTCCAAAACAATCAGCATACCTGCGGCAACATCCTAGGCAGCGGAAACAAGTCACCATTCTCAAAGATGCCAGAGCCGACCAGCGCATTATCACCTACGACTACAACACCGCTAACCGTCCCTGGCACATCACTTCAACTGCCGGACAATTCACTTTTGGCTATGACAACTCCGGCAGAAGACAGACGGTTACTTACCCGAACCAGTTGACAGCCAATTACGTCTTTGACGATCTGAACCGCTTCAATTCGCTTACTCACAAAAATGGTGCAACAGCCTTTGCTGCCTACAATTACACTCATGACATGGTCGGCAACCGCCTTACCAAAACCGGGACAGTGAATGAGAACTACGGATATGACGAACTGTATCGTCTGCTCTCCGTGGCAGCCACCAAATCTGAAGGGTTCACCTATGACCCAGCGGGAAACCGCCTGGCCGGACCAGGCCAGACGGACACTGCCTATCAAAGCAATACCGCCAACCAGATGACCCAAGGGCGGAAACTCACCTACGGATACGACAACCGGGGGAACCAGACAACCAAGACCGTTCCCGGAGCAACCGACAAAACATGGATACGGACATGGGATTACAACAACCGGCTGATTCAGGAACAAAAAGTCAAGGGGGCGGAAGTAAAGACTGTCACCTACAAATATGACCCGTTCGGCAGGAGAATTGAGAAGAAGTTCCAGCAGACCAAGGGCGGTGTCACCGAGACGGAGACAACCAACTACGTCTACGACAATGAAGATATTGTTGTTGAGTACTTCACCATTAGCGCAGGAACTGAGAAGACCTTCTATACCCATGGACCGGGCATTGATGAACCTTTGGCGCTGGAGAGGAGCGGCAGCTATTATTATTTCCACGCTGATGGACTCGGCAGCATTACCCACATCACCAATTCTGACAAGACGGCGGTGCAGAGCTATTCCTATGATGCTTATGGGATGGCAACGCCGAGTACTGATTTCCGCAACAGTTACCAACATACCGGCAGGGAGTATGACTGGGAGACTGGGCTACTCTACATGCGGGAGAGGACACGGGATTTGATTGATGGGAATTTTACCAGCAAAGACAGACTCGGATTTGCGGCGGGGGATACGAACCTTTATCGATATGTGGGTTCAAACGTGCAAAACTTTACTGACCCTTCAGGAAATGCACGGTGGAAAGATGCTGGGATGGCATCGTTGGGTCTACTTAATAATGGTGCAGGCATAATGCTGGGTATCGGGTTGGCTGCTGTGCCAGATGTCACAGTCTCAAAGGTAGCGGCTGCTTTTGTTTTGACAAAATCGGCATACGGTGCTGGTGCAAACGGCGCAAATCTAGTCGCCGCTCTACTTGACCGAAATCCAGTTTCAAAAACAGGTGGTCTCATTTCGGATGCTGCTTGCAAATTGAGCAACAACAATAAAACGGTCAAGGGGCTAGCGACAGCGGTAGACCTCGCAACTGACTTGGCAATGGGAAGAGTAGCTGGTTATGCGGCGAAAAAGGCTCTCGGCAGCTTAGAAACTCTGACATTGGAAAGGGTATTTGTGAGGAATCCTGCAAATCTTGGCACACAAGTGGATATAGTTCAGGGGTCAGATGTTGCTAAAACATGGGCGGAGTACGCAAATGAAAAATAATAACAAACTTGGATTGATATCAAAAATAGCTATTATTGCCGTTTTTTCATATGAAACGTTTAAAGTCCATTTCAGAAAAGAATCTTTGTCTTCAATAGATTACATCTTGGTCTTTATTAGCGTGGTAAGTGCTTTCTATTTCACTCGGAAACAAAGAAAGGAACGGGGGTATTAGGTGTCCCGGATACGGAAAAGGGGTGGACTCTCGACTGGGATTACGAGAACCGGCTGAAGTCGATGACAAAAGTGAAGAAGAAAGACGGACTTGTCTTGGAAACCAGGTCGGTCACCTATAAGTACGACCCGTTCGGCAGGAGGATTGAGAAGAAATTCGAGCAGACAAAGAACGGCGTAACCGAGACGGAAACAACTAATTACGTCTACGATAATGAGGATATTGTGGTCGAATACTTCACCACCGCAGGCGGAACGGAGAAGACCTTCTACACCCATGGACCGGGTATTGATGAACCATTGGCGCTGGAGTGGAGCGGCAGCTATTACTATTTCCACGCCGACGGACTCGGGAGCATTACCCACATTACCAATGCGGCAAAGACTGTTGTGCAGAGTTATACGTATGATGCTTACGGGATGGCGACAGCAAACTCCGATTTCAGGAACAGCTACCAGCATACCGGCAGGGAGTATGACTGGGAGACTGGGCTACTCTACATGCGGGAGAGGACACGGGATTTGATTGATGGGAATTTTACCAGCAAAGACAGACTCGGATTTGCGGCAGGGGATACGAACCTTTATCGATATGTGGGTTCAAACGTGCAAAACTTTACTGACCCTTCAGGAAATGCACGGTGGAAAGATGCTGGGATGTCTTTGTTGGGAGTAGCTAGTAATTCCTTTGGGATGGTTTTAGGCTTTGGTTTAGGTGCTGTGCCTGAACCCACCATGCTTACAAAAGCTGCTGCTGTTGCTGTAACTGCAAAAAGTAGTTATGGATTGGCTGTTAATTCGAAGAACCTTTATAACGCATTAACAGATAAGGCTCCTTATTCAACTGGAGGAATTGGTACTGATACCGCTTGTGCTCTAGCTCCTGGAAACAAAACGGCAAAAGCTCTGGGAACAACGTCTGAATTGGGTTTGGATTTGCTTGCAGGGGGAATTGCACGGACTTCGGCAAAGAACGCAGTAGGTGTCCTAAACAAAAATGCTATGGAAAGAGTCTTTGTTCGTGACCCATCTGAACTCGGACGAGTTGCTGGTGCTGTGCAATTTTCTGACACCGCTAAATCAGTTGGGGAGGCATATCTTGACTTACAATAAAATAATTAAATACGGCTTTATTGTTGTTATATTTATCATTTTCGCCAATCTGATTTACAAAATATATATATTAAAGCATGCGACACAGTTAGAGTTTCTGTTAGGTATTGCTGCTTTGACTTTGGCTTTTGTGTACGACTGGGTATCAGGAAAAAAGAAGAAATAGCTAAACGCTGTTAAAATTATTTTACGCGTAGATTTCATGAGACAATACGCTGAACTTTGCGACAAAAAGACGGGGTCACCGGACATGAGACAAAATGATTGAAATTGATTCAACATACAACCGCCAAGCTACCAAAATCATTAAAGCAGCCCATTAGCGCCGAAGCTACATATTTGACAAAAATACTAACGAAACTAGGCACATGATCAGAGCAATAAAGTCAATCGGCACAAATGCACTAATACTTTTTCTGTGGCTGCTTTTCACAGTTTGCCCCGTTGTGGCCAAAATCACCGATGCCAAACTGAATGACACTGTTTTCAGATACAGCGGCAGTGAAGGAAACGGCATAGACCAGCTTGTCGGCGTCTATGATGCAAATGTTGCGAAGAACACTCCTCTGGATAGCCAACCACACACTGCTTACCTTTATGGCAAGCTTGGACGTCTCGACACAGAAACCGACCCGATAGGCAAGAGGATTCACTACACCTATTACGACAACGGTATGGTCAAGGAGAAGTACGATGCAACAAACAGCACACCGGGAACCCTCCTTGTCACCTACACATACAACAACCGTGGTCAGATAACCGACAAGACTTTCACTGACGGCACCTATGAGCATTACACCTACACGGCAAACGGACAGCTTGAAACCGCAGGAAATCAGAATATCAGCTATACCTATGCCTACTACAACGACGGCAGACTCCAGAGCGTAACCGACACCACCAATAAGGCAATCAAGAAGCCTTTGACCGCGGAAGACGTCACTCTATGGGCGGAAAAGCTTGATACGATAATCATTGCCGACATGACTGCCGAACAGAAAACGGCCATGTGTCATGAAGTTGAAAAGCTGCGGAGTGTGGCGTATAAAAAGTTGAAACTGCTCAAGGTGTAAATGGTTAGCAGTAGGACGAAAAAAGCAAAAATACGGAGGCTAAGTGAAGTGATTTCGAAAAGTTACAGAATTCCCGACGTCCGGAATTAATAGGGTGATGGGTTTGAAAATGATAGCAGTCTAACAGGGAGTAATATGGCAACCAATAATCTTGCAAGCGCCAGAAAAGAAAAAAATGACGAGTTTTATACTCAATACAACGATATTCAGAAAGAGATAGAGGCGTACCTGGAATACGACTCTGCTGTTTTCTCTAACAAGGTCGTGTATTGCAACTGTGATGATCCGTTCGAAAGCAATTTCTTTCGCTATTTCGTGCTCAATTTCAACAAGCTGGGGTTAAAGCGGCTTATCAGCACAAGTTACAAGCCCTCGCCCGTGGCCAATACGCAGTTGGCGCTGTTTGGCGACGATAATACTCTGCCAAAAACAAAAGGCCGTCCCAAGATAAATGCCAACCGGTTTATTATCAACGAAGTGCATGACATGGACGGTGACGGCGAGTTCAACCTGAAAGATATTGCCATGCAGTTAAAGGAAAACCAGCACAATGAATGGACGCCGCTGGAAGGCGACGGAGATTTTCGCAGCGATGAATGCGTGGGGCTGCTGAAACAGTCAGACATTGTGGTGACAAATCCGCCGTTCAGCCTGTTCCGTGAATATGTTAAACAACTTGTTGATTACGATAAGAAGTTTGTGATTATAGGCAACATGAACGCGATTACCTACAAAGAAATATTTCCGCTGATAAAAGAAAACAAGCTATGGCTTGGAGCGACCGGGAACGGGAGTGATATGGTTTTCGCTGTGCCAAACGGCTCGGAGATCGCAGAGAGTGACCGGCAAAAGGCGGCTCGGCTTGGCTATGCAGGCGACTTTACAAGACTGGGAAATTCGTGCTGGTTCACCAACCTCGACCACGGCCGCCGCCACCAACCATTGAAGATGATGACCATGAATGACAACTTGAAGTTCAGCAGACACAAGGAAATCAAAGGCATTAAAGAGTATCTCAAGTACGACAATTACGACGCCATAGAGATTCCGTTTACTGACTCGATTCCGGGTGACTATGAAGGAGTTATGGGGGTGCCGATCAGTTTTCTGGATAAATATAATCCCGATCAGTTTGAGATTATTGGTATAACTAAAACTTGGTTCGGCACAGCTATAAAGACATATCCGCCTCAAATTCAGGTTAACTCAAATGGCAAAAGAAGCGAAGTAACAAAACTCAATGACGGAGCCACACTGAAATTAGTATCTCCACCAACAGGTCAAACATACTATGTCGTTGATGATTGTTACTTCATTCAGGTCTATGCCCGCGTACTTATTAAACACAGGAATCTCATAATATGATAACAACACTCAAAACCGACATCACCGTCAAAGACATTTGCGAAGGGTTTGTCTATAACGAACTGGAGGGGAAGGGGCTCTTCGGCTTGTCAGGCACACTCACTATTCAGCCGGAATATCAACGCAACTACATCTATGCTTCCGACGGCGGAAAAAGGGAAATGGCTGTTATTGAATCAATACTCAAAGGCTACCCTTTGGGCTTGATTTATTTCAATACAGTTAGCGCCGGCAATTTTGAAGTATTAGACGGTCAGCAGCGCATTACCAGCATCGGGCGGTTTGTGACCGGTAAGTTTGCCATCAAAGACGAAAATGGCATGGAACAGTATTTTGACGGTATGGCAGCAGACAAGAGAGCCATGATACTGGATACCCGGCTGCTCATTTATGAGTGTGAAGGGAAAGAAAGTGAAATAAAGGAGTGGTTTAAGACAATCAATATCGCCGGAGTTCCGCTTAATGACCAGGAATTACTCAACGCCGTCTATTCCGGCCCGTTTGTGACGCTCGGCAAAGAGGAGTTCAGCAATAGCCAGAACGCCAATATCCAGAAATGGAGCGCATACATAAAAGGGAGCGCCAACCGGCAGGAATTTCTGGAATGTGCGCTGGATTGGGTCAGCAAGGATTGGGAAGACAAGAATAATGACCCGAGACATTTGAGACCGATTGGGAAATATATGAGTAGCCATCGCCATGACGACAATATCAGGGAATTAAAAAAATATTTCAACAGCGTGATCGACTGGGTTTCTACTGTCTTTACCGATGTTGAAAGTGAGATGTGTGGGCTTGAATGGGGGCGGTTGTACGAAGAGTATCACACAAACGCGTATTGTCCCGAGAAGGTATCATCCGCAATGCAAAAGCTTTACGGTGATCCATATGTCAAAAACCGCAGGGGTATTTTTGAGTACATCCTTGGCGGTTCAACAGATACGAAATTACTGGATGTCCGCGTATTCGATGAGGCGACAAAAAAATCTGTTTATGCATCGCAGACAAAAAAAGCTGAAGCGAAAAGTGAATCAAACTGTCCATTTTGCGCCATTGGGCATGATGCCAACAAGACTAAAGTCTGGAAATTGACCGATATGGATGCCGACCACGTAGCGGCATGGAGCAAAGGGGGCGCAACTGAGGCCAAGAATTGTCAAATGTTATGCAAGTCACACAATCGGGCAAAAGGGAATCGGTGAACTCCGGAAATCATGGGTGTCCATGATTGAACAAAGTCTGGGGGGCATGGTGAACCAGGTGGGAATCGCGGAGAACCGTAGGTAGAAAAGGACTGGGTTATCAACAGGTGTCAGGCACAGACATTTTCTCCAAGGAGCAGACTGATGAAAATATCCGGGATAATAGCAATAACCCTCCTCCTGGGAATGCTGTTCATGGCCTTGCCCACTACAGCAAGAGCCATAGAACTCGTCGCCAACGAACCGGTAACCATATACAACACCACCAATGGTGAAGAACCGACGACCACCATAAATACAGACTCCATGATGTCAACCACCCTGTCAGAATCAGTAGCAAGCATGATGAGCGGCAGCGTATCCGACGCCTACTACACGCTTGCCTCGACTTCGTATAGCTGGGATGGCACTACCGCCGAACGCAGCACCTATGGCGACGAATCCAGCGTGACCTACTCCCTGCCGTGGTCTTTCTCATTTTACGGACAGTCATACTCGCAGATAACCGTCGATACCAATGGCAACATCTGGTTCGGCAGCAGCGGTTCAGCGCACTCTTTCAACCTTGCCAGCACCGGTCGCAGCCCGGTCATTGCCGCCTGGAATAACGACCTGTCATCATATCTGACCGGTGGCGTTTTCATTCAGCAGAAGACCAGCCCGGAGCGGGTAGTCATAGAGTGGCAGACCGAAACCTATACCGATGAAGGCCGGTGCAGACCGCACAATTTTGAAGTGGTTCTTTTCCAGACGGGTGAAATAAGGCTGGATTACGGTTCTTTTACAACATCAGTCACCAACGCTGATTTCGGTTCCGGAGTGTCCCTGAACGATGGTTCAATGTTCATAAATCTTACTGCTAATGCTGGGAATGTATATTCACTCGGAGGGCAATCGTTTCTTCTGAGTGTAAGCGGCACAACCAAAACATTGGATGTAGGGTTTCCAACCGGAAATTATGGCACTGTAATCAGTAATGTTGGATTTTCATGGAGCGCGAGCAGTGTCAAGACGTTGCCGACTGGCTCTCTTATCGTGTTAACGGCAGCTCCATTACTTGGGTATAAATTGAATAATTGGAGTGGTGCATGTACTGGTACAGGTGCTTGCTCATTCACCCTGTCCATTAACACTGTAGCCAATGCGAATTTCTCTTACGATTCTGCCCAGAATGCCGTAGTCGCTTTTCCTGACGGGACTTCAACGGGATATTCTTCTTTGCAATCTGCCTACAACGCCGCATCGACTGGCAGTATTCTGAAGCTCAGAGCGGCGACATTCAGCGAAACTGTGAACTTCAACCAAGCCAAGTCCATATCCATAAATGGCGGTTACAATGGCGATTACACTGCAAACATGGCAGGCCAATCAGTTGTGTATGGAACATTGACAATTGCAAGCGGGACTGTTGTTGTAGATAGCCTCAGTATAAGGTAATAATAAGCTGATTAATTGCCAGAAAAAATACAGGTATTATTAGCCATGATCTTAAACAGTATTATTGAAAGCCTTCTGTTTGTCTCTGACACCCCGCTCTCGCTTGACCGGATCTGTACTCTTCTGGAAGAGTATGATCGCGACGAGGTAAAGCGTGGAGTTGAAGAGCTGATGCAGGGGTACATGGTATCAGGCAGAGGGATCGAACTTGTTCAGGTAGCTGGTGGTTATCAGCTTCGCAGCCGACCCGAATATGCTGATTTCATCCGTCGGCTCAAAAGGGTAAAACCGGCAAAATTCAGCATCTCTTCACTGGAGGCCCTGGCGATAATCGCTTACCGGCAACCGGTGACCAGAGCAGAAGTCGAGTATCTTCGAGGTGTAGACTCCGGAACAGTACTGAAAAATCTCCTCGACAAGAAACTGGTCAGGATTCTGGGTAAGAAGGATATCCCCGGAAAGCCGCTCATATATGGCACGACAAAGGAATTCATGGAGACCTTCAGCCTGAAGGATCTGGCCAGCCTCCCGTCTCTCAGGGAGATACAGGAGCTGGCAGGTTCGGGGGATGATCCGGGGCAGGCATCACTCCCTTTACTGGAAGATGAATGATGGAGGTCATCACCACCCATGTCAATGCAGATTTTGATTGCCTTGGAGCCATGGTGGCGGCCAGGCGGCTCTATCCCGAAGCGCTCATGGTCTTTTCCGGTTCCCAGGAAAAGAGCGTACGCGACTTTTTTCTGAAGTCATCCGGCTATTCAGATGCTTTCACCCGCCTCAAGGATATTGATCCTGCAAAAATCACCCGCCTGATTCTGGTCGATTGCCAGCATGCCTCCCGAATCGGGTCGTTTGCAGCAGTTCTGGAGCGTCCCGGCATTGAAATCCACATCTTTGACCATCATCCCGGTACCAAGGGGAGTATTGTTGCTACTGGCGGGATAATCCGCGCCTGCGGCTCCACAACTACCATCCTGACAGGTATCCTTATGGAGAGAGGGGAAGATGTATCTGCCGCAGATGCAACCCTGATGATGCTCGGTATCTATGAGGATACAGGAAGTCTTACTTTCCCCGGCACATCTGTTGAAGATTACCAAGCAGCTGCCTGGCTGCTTGAGCGCGGAGCCAGGCTCAATACTGTTGCTGACTTTATCAATCAGGAGCTGACCTCCGAGCAGGTGACCCTGCTTAACGATCTGCTGCACTCTCTGCAAAAACTCAACTACAACGGTATTGATGTAAATATTGCGCATGTAACTCTGGAGCACTACATAAGCGATATTGCGGCTCTGGCTCACATGATCTGCGACATGGAGGGGCTTGATGTACTCTTCCTTGTTGCCGGAATGGCCAATCGTGTCTACCTGGTTGGCCGGAGTCGAATAAGTGAGGTAAATGCTGGAGAAATTCTCAGAGAGTTCGGCGGGGGGGGGCATGCAACTGCTGCTTCTGCAACAGTCAGGGAGATGACACTCCTCCAGGTGCTGGAACAGTTGCACGAAATACTGCCCGCAAAGGTCAATCCGCTCAGGAGTGTAGCATCAATAATGTCCTCACCCGCGAAATCCATGCCTGCCGACACCTCGCTGGCTGATGCCAGGGAGCTGCTTACCAGATACAACCTGAATGCAATGCCTGTCATGTCAGGCGATAAAATGACAGGGGTCATTTCAAGGCAGATTGTGGAGAAGGCGATTTATCACAATCTGGGACAGTTGCCGGTTGCTGAATACATGCATACCGAATTCATGCCTGCTTCATGCTCTACTCCGATCACAGCCATGAAGGATTATCTGGTGGGTCATAACCGGATCATTGTTCCGGTTTTCGACAAAGAGCAGCTAGTTGGTGTAGTGACCAGAACCGATCTGTTGAGATATATGCATTCTGGTGAAGCTGCTGTCGAGATGACTGTAGATGGCACTCTCTTAAGTCGCGAAATTGCAGGCAGGATGAAACGTGCTCTCTCTCCGCGAATCTCGGCTGTCTTGCGCGATCTAGGCAGATTGGGAGATGAACTTGACCTTAAAGTCTATGCCGTTGGAGGGTTTGTTCGAGACCTCTTGCTGGGGCAGGAGAATCTGGATATAGACATAACGGTGGAAGGGGACGGAATAGCCTTTTCAGAGGCGTTTGCAGAGCGATACGGTTGCCGGGCGAAGAGCCATGAAAAATTCGGTACAGCAGTGATACTCTTTCCGGATGGTTTGAAGGTAGACATTGCAAGTACCCGTCTTGAGTATTACGACTCTCCAGGAGTGCTGCCGACCATAGAGCGCTCTTCACTTAAAATGGATCTTCACCGGCGCGATTTCACCATCAATACTTTTGCAGTATATCTGGGGGGGGAGGGGTTCGGAACTCTTTCAGATTTTTTCGGCGGACAGCGCGATCTTAAAGATCGTGCCATACGTGTCCTGCACAATCTCTCTTTTGTCGAAGACCCGACCAGGGTTTTCCGGGCAATCCGTTTTGAGCAGAGGCTCGGTTTTCATATTGCAGCGCATACTGAAAACCTGATCAAAAATGCGGTAAGGATGGATTTTCTCGACAGGCTTGGGGGAAAACGCTTTCTGGCAGAGCTTGTCCATATATTCCGGGAGAAGCATTCAGAGAAGGCAATCGAGCGAATGGCTTCTCTGGGGCTGCTGCGCTATATTCATCCAGGCATAAAGATCTCTCAGGAGTTACGTAAATGCCTTGATGAGTCAGAGCAGATTATGACCTGGTTCGATCTCCTCTATCTCAGGAAGCCTTACGAGCGGTGGGGTGTCTGCCTGCTTGCCCTCTGTACTCAGCTTGGAGAGCAGGAGTTCATTGATACCTGCATCCGCCTGGCTGTCAACAGGCATTACCGCGAAAAACTTGCCAGAGGCCGCGAGCAGGGGCGACTGGTGCTCCAGGAGCTCTCAAAAAGGGTGACAAGCGGACGACCTGTTCTCTCCAGTGAACTCTGCCGCTGGCTAAAGGGGCTACCTGTAGAAATTCTGCTTCATATGATGGCCAGAACCACAAAAGAGGATGTCCGGCGATTGATCTCACTCTATTTCACCCGGCTCTCTGATATACGCATTGCAACAACAGGCAATGATCTTGGGAAACTGGGGGTGCCAAAGGGGCCGGTTTACAGGGAGATTCTCGATGCTCTCCTTGATGCAAAGCTGGACGGGAAAGTGGAGACAAAAGAGGATGAGCTGCTGTTTGCAAAGACGCAAATTTCAGAGGATTAAACCTAGAAAAAGCATTTAACACAGAGACACAGAGGCACTGAGATAATCATTACAGAGACTTAGATAAAATATCAGCTTCATTTGTGTTCACCTTTCAGGTTGTACGGTGATTTCAAATAATCTCAATGATTTC
>JANNRW010000427.1:0-2494 GCA_031401815.1 Geobacteraceae bacterium
GATGTGTAGGAAGCTCGTAGAAATAGAGAGAAATGAAAGATATCAGGGCGACAACCGAAGTCAGAAAAAAGGCTGACGCTGATACTGAAAAGAGATACCAGCCCCTGTTTTTGCTGACGGAATAAAAACCGCTGGCCAGGTAAGCTGCAAAGGCGCAGGCAAAGAGAATCATTGCCGGTTTTGCAGGCAGGGCTGCAAGCTCTCCAGCAAGCCCCCTTTTTTCAGGGCTGAACAGGGAGCCGCAGCAGGATGTGATCAGATCAGCCTTTAGATTGGAGAAATAGCTGTATTGAAGCATTGTTTCTATCAGAAGGAGAAGTGTGAGAAAAAGCAGCAGAGCATACTTTCTCCGGATCAGAGGATAGTCGTAACCTTTGCAGTCAATATGATTGAATGTCAGCCAGATACCCGCAAGAATAGAGTTTATTAGCTTCAGAACGAGAAGAGGGTAGCCGTATCCGTTCGCTCCGAGACTTCCCGCCGCGCACATCGCGCCGGTAAAAAGATTGTGTATTGAATCGGTGGTATAGATAAGGAGAAAGAAGGAGAGGATCTGAAAGACGAGTGTATAGCCGAGTATGGTCGAAATCAGGTAAGTTCGCCGTTCCAGGGATAGCTGGAGTTCGCTGCCGCTACTCAAGTCCCAGTAAAGAATGATCCTGAGCCCGTAATAAGAGGCATAAATGCTCATAATTGAGATGATAATAGATGACAAAAGAAGGGATATTATTGCCGGGTGCTGAATCATCAGCGAACTTCTTCAATGATCTTGCCGTCCCGCATCTGAACAACGCGATCTGCAAGGGGGTCTTCGTAAACTATCGGATCATGACTGGCAATGAGCACGGTCTTCCCCTTTTCTCTGAAGCCTGAAACAAGAGCCATGAACTCTCTTGAGAGGCGGCTGTCAAGATGAGCGGTCGGCTCATCAGCAATGATCAGATCAGGATCATTTATCAGCGCTCTTGCGATGGCAACCCTCTGCATCTCTCCACCGGAAAGCCATTCTACTTTTGACTCTGCGTGGCGAAAGAGTCCGAAGCCATCCATCAGAAGTGCGGCTCTCTCCCTGAAATCCTGATAGTTTTCACCTGTCGGATATGCAGGAAGCATGATGTTTTCAATTACGCTTATGCCGCGAATGAGGTTGAACTGCTGGAAGATGAAACCGAAATTCCTGCGGCGTATCTCTGTCAGAAACCGCTCAGGCAGACTCGAAATATCAAGAGATTCAGATGCAGAGCCTTGTGACATGAATGATGTCTTTAGCCCGTGAACTTTGATCCTCCCGGAGGATGGGCGGCTCATACAGCCGACAAGAGAGAGGAGCGTAGTCTTCCCTGAGCCGCTGGGCCCTTTCAGGACTGTCATCTCTCCGCGCTTTATGACGAGACTTACGCTGTCAAGAGCCAGAAACTCATTTGGCCTGCCAGTGTTGAATGCCTTGTTGACATCAAGCATCTCTATCATTTCATGACCTCATTGCGCTGTCGGCGTCTGTTGTGGCGGCAAGCCAGGAGGGGAGTATGGTCGCGGCAGTATAAGGCATGACAGTGAGAAAAAATAGTATTGAGAGCTGATAAAGATCTACATGAGGTTTCAGGTGAAAAGCCGGGTAGAGAGTGCTCCACCCTTTAAGCGCAGGCGCAAACAGAGGCGCAGAGAAGAAATAGACATGGATATAGGCGGCAGTAATCCCCAGCATGAAAGCTGTGAGGGAGATCGCTGACCCTTCCCAGAATTTGAGCAGGAGAATATCAGAAGTTTCCCATCCGATGGACTTGAGTATCCCGGTTTCTCTTCGCTCCTCTGCCGAAAGACCGGCAGCCTTGTCCCAGGCAAAGATGGCAAAGGAGAGAATCGCCATGGAGAGAATCATGACCATGATCCCGCCACGCCAGTCAAAGATGGAGTCGTATGTTCTTAATATTTCGCTTTTAAGTATGGGGCGGCTGTCCGGGATCAGCTCGGCGATTTTTCCTGCAATGGTGACCATTTCGCGAGGATTGGCGACAGTTACTGCAAGATCGGTCGCATACTCTTCAGGAAATCCGAAAAGCCGGGCGAAATCTGCCGGGGCGACCAGAATCATGTCAGAGGCCAGAAGCTCGGACTCATACGGCAGAATTTTTTTCACTGTCAAAAGAGCAGGGGAGTTTGATGAATTGCGGAGAGTGAAGATATCCCCCTCCTGTATCCGCTGGTTTTTTGCCACACCCTGGCCGATCAGCGCGTTGCCGGGTTCAGGGGCAAGTGACAGATCAGCCATTACCGTGTAGTTTGCCTCAAAGACAGGATCATAGTAGTAACCCCACAAACGGGGAGAAACTGTAGTAACACCCCTGATTGCGGCAATACGCGCGATGTTGTCTTTTCTGATGAGGTCGTGCCTTCCTGCCATAAGCTTCTGTACGACGATGTCCGGGGCGTCTTTCAGCAGCAGCGCAGCTTCCATTTTTATCGACTGTACGAAAAAGATCAGAGAAGCTGTCAG
>JANNRW010000428.1:0-2071 GCA_031401815.1 Geobacteraceae bacterium
CCGACTTCAATCGGAATCAGTGGCCGACTTCAATCGGAATCAGTGGCCGACTTCAATCGGAATAGGTGGCCGACTTGGTGCGGAATACGCACAATATTCAACTTCCTCTCAATTTCAACAGTCCATATAAAGCAACCAGTATTATAGATTTCTGGAAGCGGTGGCATATAACTCTGACAAATTTCGTTACGACCTACCTGTATACACCGCTGCTACGATCTTTCAGCAGAATTACCTTCACTTATTCGTTGTTAGCAATTTTTGCTTCGATGGTTATCTCAGGTTTCTGGCATGGCTCCGGATGGACTTTTGTCATCTGGGGCGGCATGCATGGTGCTGCTCTGGTTATAAATCACCTCTGGCGGAGGAAAAAACTCTGGATGCCTCCTCTGATTGGATGGCTGATAACCATCAACTTTGTTAACCTCTCTTTTGTATTTTTCCGTTCAAAGAGTATGGAAGAGGCTGTGAAGATTATCAAGGGTATGGTTGGTTTGAATGGAGTCATGCTTCCACATGCATTCAGCAGATTCGGGTTTTTGCAGGAGAATGGAATTATTTTTGGAACCTGGCTTAATGGAATACAAGGCAATTACCTGACACTCGGATATCTTTTCATTGCATTGCTTATAGTTGTCATGGCAAAAAATTCAGTGCAGATGACCGAGAACTTTCAGCCGTCTTTTCGCAATGCCGCAATACTTTTTCTCATGATCAATGCTGCTTGCTGGACTTTGGCCTATTCGACCAGAGTAAGTGAATTTCTCTATTTCCAGTTTTGATTCCAAAAGGGACGTATTTTGATCAAGTATAGAACCTGCTGTATTATTGCTCTCTCGGCACTTGTACTGTTCCTGGGGATAAATATTATTATTTACTATGGATTTACGTCTGATACCAGAGTTCCTGTTCGAAGTATTTCTGAAAACGAACGTTTGGCATATGGTGATTTATCGAGACTGTCATATCTGAACGGATTGAGGCATTACGTTAAACTGTTCAATAACGATTCGACTGAATATATCGGTAACAATAAACTGAAAAACTTCCCCATCTACACAATTGGCGACTCCTACACGGATTACCCTGATTATCCGACACGTATTGCATCTTTGATATCAAGTGAGTTAATGACAAATGTTTATAATATGACAGGGCAGACTGTCGGAGCGATGATGAATTTTATTGTGAGTGACACAATAAACAGCTCAAGTAAGCCGAAAGTAGTTATTTGGGAAGTTGTTGAAAGAACTGCGGCCTGCGATCATATGACCGTACTAAACTTCGATAAGTTTTACAATGAAGCCCTTAAAATTAAAAAAATTGTGAAATCCGGACGAGTGTATTCATCTGATGAAGAGGTTAAACCGTATTTCACAAAATTCAGAATCAATTCCAACAAGAAACAGTTCAAATGGTACGATCTGAGGGGTAAGGTAGAAAGCTGGAGCTTGAATCATAATCCGATAACTTCAATCAATCTTAAATTCATAATCAACAATCTGAGCTACTATACTACAGGAAAGTTGATTAGAGGTTCGGATCTTGTAAATATTGTTCATCTGAAAAATGGAGATCCTCTTCTTTTCCTGGATAACGAAAGAGGTAGTTTTCTCTATGGCTACAATTATGTAAATCAGACAGCGGAATTTGTAGCAAAAGTAAATGCAATCCTTAAGGAAAAGGGGATAACTCTCATATTTTATGTAGTTCCAGACAAATATAATGCTTATTACAATCTGTTCGAGGATAAGTATAAAAGTGGCGAAGATCATGATTTTATGGGTAAACTGACTTATAAATTGAAAGAGAAGGGAGTGCATACATTCAATTTGTTGCCTGAATTCAGAGAAAAAATAGAGCAAGGGCAAGATGATGTTTATATAGTTGATGACTCTCATTGGGGTATGGGGGGAAAGCAGATAGCAGTCAATCTGAGGTGGCCGGGCTTAGTGAGACAGCCTGAAGGGTGAAATAAGCAATGCCCCTTGGTTGTTGTGGTTTTCTGGTTTCAGGCTACCAGTTTCAGTTTTTCAAGTCCTTGGAAATAAGCCTCATCCGGTGTCAGTTT
>JANNRW010000429.1:0-33989 GCA_031401815.1 Geobacteraceae bacterium
CCAGAACCGGGATCCCTGACTGAGCCATAAGAAGGAGCAGACCGACCGTCTTCATGGCGATTGTTTTGCCGCCGGTATTTGGCCCTGTAATCAGAAGAGTCTGATGCCCTGTAGCACCCCCCAGTTCAAGATCAAGCGCTACAACCGGTTTCCCGCCACGCTCCAGCTCCATGAGCAGCAGCAGCGGGTGACGCCCCTGCCGGACATTGATTCGGAGGTCATCAACAAGTGTCGGGATTGAAGCGTTTATCAGGTCGGCAAACCTGGCAATGGAGTTCAGGTAGTCTATCCGGAAAACGGCAAGAAACTCTTTCTGCAACTGATCGGAATCTTCTCTTATCCAGCTTGTCAGTTCCCTCAAAATACGTATCTGCTCGGCTTTTTCATCAGCACTCAGATTTTCCAGCTCATTTACCAGGCCGATAACTTCAATAGGCTCCATAAAGGCTGTTTCGCCGGAGTTGGAAACATCGTGCACCACCCCCGGCACCATCCCTTTTGAATCCATTCTTACAGGGATCACCCACCTGCCGTTACGCTGGGTAATGAAATCATCCTGCAAAAAAATGGCAACCTGACGCTCCCGGACGATCTCTTCCAGCCTTTTGCGAACACGCGCAATCAAGTGGCGTTGCTTTACCCTGAGCTCGTATAGAAGGGGTGAAGCAGTGTCGAGTAGGGTGCCGTCAAGGTCAATTGAACGCTCAAGTGGCTCAAGTATCTCCGGACATCCGGTCACCTCTGCAATCAGCAGGTTAAGGAGCGGAGTGTCTGTACGGTAGGAGAGCTGGTTGGAAACTGCACCAGCAATACGTAGAAGCGGGATAAGCTGAGCCATTTCAAGAGGGTTAAGCACAGCCCCATGTGGGCGGGCCAGGTTGAGCAGCCCACTTATCTCTTCAAAGGGAGCCAGCGGTAAAAAAATCCCGCTTAAGCCCATCATCCGTATTTCATTGATCAGACCGAAACGTTGCTCAGTATCAGCTCTTGAGTCCATTGGAGTTATAGACAAGAGGGCAGTTCTGGTTGCTGTGCTGTGGGCAAACAGGCTGATTTTTTGAAGAATTTTATCAAGTTCCAGAAGTCCGGGGGTCTCTTTACTCATTTAATCAATACTCTCCTTCAGGGTTTTCGCGGCAACCCGGCGTTTTTTACGGGCTTTTTTGCGCCTGATCCCCTGTTCCTTGTCAGTGGCAGCTGAAGGCAACCCCAGATGCTGTGCCAGCTTTTCAGCAAGAAAGCGCCTGGCGAGAAAGCGGTTGACAGACTGGCTCCGCTCCTGCATGCACTTCACCTCGATACCGGTCGGCTTGTGAATGAGCTGCACGCAGGTAGAATTTTTGTTAACATGCTGACCACCACAGCCGGAAGAGCGGATGAACCGCTCATCAACATCCTCCTCACGGAGCCCGACTTCCGCCATTCTCTCTCGCAGATGCTTCTGTTTTATTTCGGTAACGGCAAAAGAGAGCATATTATCCCGTGGCAAAAAACTTCTACCCACCTCCAGAACGAGCCGTACAGCCAGTTTGATGATCTGTAGCTCACCCCTGCCCACAACCCGTGGCGTCATTGCCAGAAACTCTCTGGCAAAGGTCAATGTCTGTTCGTACCTTATGAATGATGCTTCTGTCAAGCCGTAGCTTTAGAACTCGCCTCACGCGACGACGCAACGACGCGACGAAAATCAAACCCGGAAATCGTTTTTACAGGGATGAAGGGGATCAAGGCGTAGGCCTGTTTTTAAAGGTTTTATCCTGTTCATCCTGTTCATCCCTGTTTGTTAGTGTTGCTGCAGACCCCCGAGACAGAGGGGAGCAGATAGTGAAGGGCGACTCGAAGCTGCTTTCGTTAATAGACAACCCCGGAGTTTTACGAAGCTAACCGGCAAAAAGCAATCTTAAGATGTTTGATGAGGAGGTAGCTGACAGGGACTGGTTGGTTGGGTATCAGGCTTGATAGCTTGCAAACAGGCTGTTTATGGGATTATAACTTCTTTAATTGTTTAATGGTGTGGAGTCGTCATAAAGGGTTTCAGGGGCAATATCGATCTCTCCTGGCCAGACGACAGTTCCATAAGCAACCCTGGCGCGATTGAACAGATTTATGCCTGCAATGCGGTTCCATGGCCTCATGGCAAGCAGGGGACGCATATCAAAACGTCTCCGTTCGCCATTTATGAATTCCAGGTCAAGTTGAAAGTCTGGCTGCGGTGTAACTGTTACAACATCCAACAACATACAATCCTCCTTACTGAAGCGGTGAAATGCGAAACGGCTCTTCACCATTTACCGCCAAATCCCAATCAACCATAAGTTCATCCTTGTGGATTTCGATCCACGCATAAACCATTTTAAGTTGTTTGGCAGGAAAAGCACCTTCAAGAATACTGCCATCTTCAATGGCAATTGAAGCTTCTTCCCCTTGATAACGGACATGAATGTGCGGCAGATGATGACGACGGTTGTCCCGATAAAACATCAAAACCAGTATCCCGTAAAACATGCTGATGGTGGGCATAAATCGTCCTTGTCAAGTAATAGCTGTAACTTGCAATAAAGATTACCGTTCTAAAATTCGTCCGTCAATGAATAATAGCAAAATCTTCCGGGGTCAGCCCTTGGTGCGAGACAAAAGCAAAAAACGCGGTCCAACTTACCGGTGGAGCCAGGCAAAGTGAGCAGAAGAGACGTCGGCTAACATTGCCTGATCTTCTTCAAAGAATCAGTTCCGTAACCGGAGCACCACTTGATAAACTACAGAGCCCCGGCAAGGAGCGAGCCATTGCGCGAGCCAAGGCCGTCTTCTGCTATATTGCTGTAAAGGATTACGATTATACTGCAACAGAGGCCGGAAGGGTCGTAAGGATAGGCTCGGCAGGCGCATCAATCGCTGTCAGACGGGGAGGAGAAATGCTGAAAGGTGATCAGGAACTGCGCCAGGCATTGGTGAAAACGGATGGTTAGTTGATTAGTTAGCAACGTCCCCCCGGCGGTTCGTCCCCCCGGCGGTTGCCTCAATTTGGTCGGTCTTTCCTGGATACCTTCTTCGTGTGAGGGTCAGTGGGACGATCTATCAATTTGGTCTCAATTGGAATCCCTTTTGGGGAAAAGATCTTCCATTTTCTGTAAGTAGAGAAAAAGGGGAACTGAAGCTCTCACCATTCAGCATCGTTGTCAGAATCGCTCTTATTGCGTACTTCATTTATCAGACTTGGAATCACTTTCACAAATAAACTGCTAACACTCGGGGTCTGCTGCTGCTGCTGCTGCTGCGCTCCACAGCAGACCCTCAAACCGTTGGGTGAATAATACTAAATACTGAATCCACTCGCATTGCTTGTGGCAAGGATACGACGGATCATCCATTCAATTGACTCATTTGTATTTACATAAATCAAGTGAACATCAGGATGAGCTTTGCTAAAAACTCTAAATATTTCATCAATGAAGGCTTGTCCAACTTCTGATACCCCTTTGAAGTCAAGAACGACTTCTGTAAATTTTTCTACGCGCACCAATACTCTCTTGGCTTGCGATCGGGAAATCATATTTTCATCACCATATTGAGCTAAGATAACTGGAATATGAGTTCTAAAAAAACCTGGGTGGTCTATTGTGGCGTATTGTTCAAATATTTCTTGTGCAGTTCTTCTAGTGGAAAGACGTATTTCCATAAAAACCATTGTCCCTTGGCTTTCGGCTCCATCATCTAATAGCCAATCTCCATGCTCGTCAGTATGCGAGAAGAAATGCTTTCCTGATAAGATGGCGAACCGATCAAATATTCTGCTTGAAAAAAATATTCCTTCTCCGCTATGACGGGATGGATCAGATGTCAATTTTCCTTTTGAAAGCTCAAGGATAGCATGTCGTTCATCATCCAAACCAAAATCTCGTCTAATTTTACGGAATATGCCGATACCATCATCCTTTACAGACAACTCCACATGGTATGCAGATCGTCTGACAGCAACTAATGCGCTATTGCCTTCAGAATGATCTATGACATTATTGAACATTTCAGTAAAACCATACTGACAAATTGAAATTACTTCACGCGGAACACCATCAAGGTTTGGCCGTACAAAAGACCGCCAGATTGAGTCTTCATCAAGACCCTGAAGAGGCTCAAACACTTGACTAGTGTCAACAATCAGTGCTAGTTCATAATTAGCAGCGTTTGTTGTCCCTGACATTATCAAAACGCCTGAATCTACAAGTTTTTTAATGTGCCTCTGAGCTGCCTGGCGACTTATTCCAAACTTTTCAGCAACTGCCCTTGAAAGACTTTGGGATTTATTGGTAAACACAAGTTCGCAAATATACTCTTTGATTTCCATTGATGCCTCCTGTAGGTTAAGCTGTAAACTTTATGTTGTATATATGTAAACATTTAAGCGGATAGTTGTCAACCTGCGAGTTTGCAATGCACTCAATTATTGCAATAAACATCCAACACTCGGTTAGACCAGACGGCGATAAATCTGTCGCTGGTCACCCTCAAGCCGTTAGGTGAATAAAATGGGGACGGCTAGGGGGGGTATATGAGGTCTTGCAAAATTGATATTAGACGATTGGTTTATTGAGAGCAGATGTCAACTACATTCAAACTAGTTCATATTCAATATGTTATATTTCTGTTTTTGATTTCAGGGTGCGCCGGGACTTTGAAAGCAGACGTAAATCCCTGTTTTGATCTGAAAAAATATCAAACTGCCCACATTGTTACCGATGGTAAATCTACTGTAATCGGCATAAATATTATCCCCATCCCCGGAAGCGCATTCGTTATGGATGGTGGAAAATACCGAGAAGATGCAATAGGAGATGCCGCCAGACATATTCAGAAAGTTTTGATAAACTACAAAATAGCATCGACTATTGGTACTGAGCAGCAAATTCCTCCTGATGCATCCATGCTTGTAATGTATGAGGACAGATGGCAGTGGGATTTTAAAATGTTTTTAAAATACCTTTATATCAAACTCGTTGATAGCAAGAGCCGTGAGATTTTGGCTGAAGGATCTTATACCGTGGGGGGTGAGGGTCATTTTCATGACTTTCCTACTGCTGAAAGGGAAGTACCAAACATCATTAATGGCATATACCGGGGAGCCTACTGAGAGGCAGGGCACCTTTGGACCCCTTTCATATTTATTCACACATATTTTGCAGATGGTGGCAATCTCATGGGAACAATCATTAAGCTGATGCTCTTACTACTGCTCGCCGGGGAGGCCGGTGCTGCTCTCAAGTGTCAGCCGACCGAGTGGGCGGAGATTGGACCCTTCTATCGTCAGGGAGCGCCGGTACGCAGCAGCATCGGTAAGGGGTATCAGCTCAGCGGAACAGTCAAATCGTCGGCGGACTGTTCGCTGATAGCCGGTGCCAAGATCGAAATCTGGCATGTCGGATCAAATGGCCAATACGACGACACCCATCGCGCCACCATCTACAGCGACCGGCAGGGGCGCTACCGGCTGTCTACCAGTTTCCCGCCCCCCTATGGCGGCGGCAGGTCTCACATTCATCTCGTCGTCGATGCCAGGGGTTTCGACGGCGTGATCACTCAGCATTATCCAAGAGTCGGCGCAAAACAGGCAAAGTTCGACATTGTTCTGATTCCGGAATCCGCCGACAGCGGCAAAGGACACGACCCGTTAGGCCGGAGACTCCCGTGATCAGTCGAGAAGGAGCGGAGAAAATACAGTGGCACCTATCAACCTATAAAAAGCATTTGGAACTGGGATAAATAGGATAAACACCGATAAATCAAGAACTTAAAAAGGGAAAGCTCTTAACCCATTTAGTGAAGACTGTTCTTTCACGTTTTTCAGGTTTTATCCGCAGTTATCGGCCTTTATATGTGGCTAACTGCCGTTTTTGGGATCAATCAAAGGTTGAACAAATGAAGTAGGTAAGGTGTCCGTACGCAGCAGAATTTTGCAAGGAGATACAGCTATGACTGATTTTTTTCTACAATTTGGCCCCGTCACACAGGTTCTGATTGCCACCTTTTTCACCTGGGGCGTTACTGCGGCAGGAGCGGCACTGGTGTTCCTCACAAAGACAATCAATCAAAGACTCATGGATTCAATGCTCGGTTTTGCTGCCGGGGTCATGATTGCCGCAAGCTTCTGGTCACTCCTGGCGCCTGGTATTGAGATGGCCCAGCAAATGGGCCAGATCCCCTGGCTGACTGCGGTGATCGGCTTCATGGGTGGCGGCATATTCATGCGACTGACCGACCGCTTGCTGCCGCACCTGCATCCGGGTCTTGCTGTCAGTCAGAGCGAGGGGATTAAGACCTCCTGGCAGCGGAGCACTCTGCTGGTTCTTGCAATCACCCTGCACAACATTCCCGAAGGTCTTGCGGTCGGTGTCGCCTTTGGGGCAGTGGTTGCCGGTCTCCCATCAGCAACCATTGGTGGCGCTGTTGCCCTGGCAATCGGGATTGGACTACAGAACTTTCCGGAAGGGACAGCGGTATCCATGCCGTTGAGAAGAGAAGGAATGGGGCAGAGGAAAAGCTTCTTACTGGGGCAGGCGTCAGGAATGGTTGAGCCGGTTGCCGGTGTAATCGGGGTACTGTTTGTAATGCAGATGCAGAGCATTCTCCCTTATGCGCTCTGTTTTGCGGCCGGAGCAATGATCTTTGTCGTTGTCGAGGAGTTGATCCCGGAGTCCCAACGGATTGCCGCGAACATTGACCTGGTTACCATGTCGACCATGGCGGGATTTTCGGTAATGATGATCCTTGACGTTGCATTGGGTTGAAGGGGAGTAATAACGAGCACAAAAACCAGATTTCACTCCAGCGGAGAGTAGGTCTTACGCTACAGTAACCCGCGACATTCTACGGAAGGATGTTGGATCTGGAATATATCAGCTGATAATCCGTCTGAAAAAATCAACCTGGCGTATTGTGACATCGAATGGGAAATCTCTTTACCAAAGCCTGTTCAAAAGCAAAACAGCCCTTCACAGACAGTCTCTTCAAGTTTTCGGCGGTCACTGGGTGATTCGCGCATCTGAAGAGTTTCCGGCAGAAGCTCGACTTGTCCGGGTTTGCCGATAGCAGCCATTGCTTCAACTTGAAACCCGTCCGGAATGCCAAGAACAGTTTTTGCGCGTTCATAATCAAAACCCTGCATCCCATGCACGACATACCCCTTCATTGTCCCCTGGAGAGCAAGATTTTCCCATGCAGCTCCGGTATCAAAGGAGTGGGTGATGGACGGTTTTCCATTATGGTCAAAGGTTGTCTTTGAAATGAACAGAAGCAGGAGTGCAGCCCTCTGCGCCCAAGCCTTGTTGGGCGCTGCCAGGAGATCGAAAAAGAGCGGCCACTGCTCGCTCTGCCTGCGAGCGTAAAGAATACGCCAGGGCTGGTTGTTATAAGAGGATGGTGCCCATCTTGCCGCTTCAAAAAGCGACATCAGCTCCGGTTCAGATATCTCCTCGCCGGACATGGCACGCGGAGACCACCGGTCGAGAAAAAGGCTGTCAATCGGGTAATCGGCTGTACGTGTGTCACTCCCCTTGATCATATGCGGCTCCTTTTTTACACCTTTCAATTCACGTAACTATCCAGCACTTTTAAAATAGAACAGATAAACCAAAAAACATTTTTCAGGGATGAACAGGAAGGACAGGATAAAAACTTTAAAAACAGGCAGCCGTGTTTAAACCAATAATGCTCGTCCAGTTTTTGATCTTATCCGCATTGATCCCCTTTATACCTCTTAAATAACAGGTTTTGATTTTATGTGAAGAATAGTTACCAATTCACTTTAAAAGGGAAATGAGCAGCGGCAGCAGAAGTGCGGTGAGCAGGCCGTTCAGAGCCATTGCCAGTGCAGCAAATGCTCCGGCCACCTGACTTTTCTGGAGTGCATGTGCAGTCCCTATCCCGTGTGACGCTACACCCAAAGCCATGCCACGGGCGGTTTCATCATGAATTTTCAGCCGCTTTAAAACCAGATCACCAATAACAGCACCGGTAATGCCGGTCAGCACACATGAAACAGCAGTAAGCGCGGGAAGACCGCCTATAAGCTCGGAAATGCTCATCGCAATCGGAGTAGTAACGGATTTTGGCGCGAGAGTCAGAAGCAGGGCTCTTTCCCCACCCAGCCCCCACGCAATGCCGACAGCGCTCAGAATTGCGATTAGTGAACCGACTGTCAGGCTTATGACGATCGGAACGAATGCTTTGCGGATAAGCTGAATTTCCCTGTAGAGCGGGATTGCAAGGGCAACGGTAGCAGGGCCGAGGAGGAAATGAATGAATTGCGCTCCACGGAAGTAGGTCGGATAATCAGCGCCGCTAACCCTGATTATGATTATGAGCGAAATGATTGTAGTCAGCACCGGATTTAGCAGCGGGTTGCAGCCTAGTTTCCGGAAGAGCCAGGAGGCAAGCTGATAGATTGTCAGGGTCAGGGTCAGCCAGAGTAGCGGGGTGGTCGTAAGATAGACCCAGAGCTGTGAGATTTCCCCTGTCATGGTTTGTGCGTTTCCTGATCCGTCACGGGAGTTTGATTCAGGAGCTGCATGACAGCACCGGTCACAGCAACTGTTATGACAGTACCGATGATAATTGCGCCTGCAAATGGAGCCCAGAACTTCATCAGAAAATCGATATGAACGATAACTCCAACTCCGGCAGGGACGAACAAAAGCGGCAGAGAGCGTAGCAGGAATCCGCCGACTGATTCAAGCTCTGATGGCATTCCCTTGCGAAAGAGCAGCCAGCAAAAGAGAAGAACCATGCCGATTACAGGGCCGCCAATCGGAAGTTTTGCCAATCTGGCAACTATTTCGCCGATGAGCTGGCAGAGCAGGATAAGTGTCAGATAGCCGAGCATTGAAGCGCTTCTCCTTTATGATCAACCGGAATGAAACTGTATACACATTTGACATGGAGAAGCAGAAGAGCTGAGAAATATTTGCTCAGGATTGACATGGCTTTATGGCGTGGGTTGCGGCAGAAATGGATTAATTATTTTGACGCTCTCAATAACCTGACCGTGCTGAAGATCTTCAGTATAGATTGCGCTGCAACCGCTTTCCAGGGCAGCTGCCAGGATAAGAGTATCCCAGCAGGAATACCGGTAGCGATTGCGCAGGACGTAAGAACGCTTCAGAAGCTCTGCCGAAAACCAGCATATTTCAAATCTGTCCAGGATGGTTTGAATGTTTGCCTGAATCAGGGCATCATCAGCCCTGTTTTTCAACATTACGCTATAGTATTCGTTCAGCACCTGCACACTGACAACCAAACCGGAAGGGTTTCCGACAATTTGAGCGGCTTGTTTGAACTTGGTATCTTCTGGATTTTCAAGATGAGCATAAACCCATATGTTTGTGTCGACAAGGATCTTACCGTTCATAGCGCTCTTCTCGCGAAGGCATTATCACCCGTTCAACACGCATGGTTTTGAATTCAAGTGGAGGGGCTGAAACCCGGTCTGCCTGGTGAAGGATCTCTGAATCTTCCAGTGGCCAGATAATCAATTCAAGGCGTTTGTGGCGAAGCTCAACAGGAATGGATATCATGTCGGGTGCATCTTCATATACCTGACGTATGGGTTGCATAATTGTAACCTCCGTTTTCAATCATACCCTGCAATTTACCGGAATCAAAGAGAAACATGTCATCGTTATTTGTGATAGGAGGAAGGTTCTATCCCTTTCCGATAATCTATGCTTCCTCGCTTGGCAAATCGATGTTCTTTGCCGTCTCGGTTGTGGTGTCTGCCTGGGCCGGTAACATGTAGTTTCCCCTGAAAGAGCGCTTATTCGGCGTCTTCGTCCACCTGAGTACAAAAAACTTCAGCCTATCTTCACCGTCTTGTACAGGAAATTCTTGAATTTGAAGAAACGGCGCTGTTCTTCGCCGCTGTCCGGGTTGTCGCTGTCTGTTGCACGGAGGTATCTGGCAATGCGGGGCATGCTTTTCCCGGCTCGTTCCCTTGTTTTTTCGATGATCAGTCTGACTACCTCTCTGGATATATGGTTCCCGGAGTAAGGTTCATAGACTGCAGTCCAGAAATCTTTACCCCCGGCAATATCGGCCAATATCTGGTCAGCCAGTTGTTCGCTCATCCCGGTCAGAACCGTTGCAGTACCCTCCCAGATGCCATCACGGATGCCCCGCCGGATGTCATCAGCGCTTATGATGTTCCCTGATCTGAAAAAGAGGGCTCTCAAGAGAAGGCTTCTAAGCTCTCTGATATTCCCCTTGTACTGGTGATTTACCAGCAACTTGCGGGCTTCATCAGAAAGGGTCGGCGGAGCCGATCTCTGTTCATCCCTGTTTCGGTAAGTCTGATAAAGTTTGCCCAGAAAATGTGTCGCAAGGTCGGGAATATCTTCACGACGCTCATTTAAGGAGGGGACTGTCACGGAAAGCTCCGAGAGCCGGTGATACAGGTCTTCACGGAAATTCCCCTTGAGGATCTCTTCAGCCAGATTCTTGTTGGTCGCGGCGACCAGAAGCACGCGGCTGTACCGCTGCTGATTATCGCCCATCCGCATGAAGCCGCCATTATCGAGAAATCTCAGGAGCTGAACCTGGGTTTTCGGGTCAGCGTCTCCGATTTCGTCAAGAAAGACAATCCCCCCCCCGGCATCTTCAAGAATCCCTTTTCTGTCGCTGTAAGCGCCGGTAAAGGCACCTTTCTTGTGCCCAAAAAGCTCTGAATAGGTCAGTTCACCGCTGTATGCCCCAATATTTGTTTTCCTTACCGGAATTTCGCCGGCAGGGTTTCCGCTTTCGCGATACAGACTGTTCAGCTTGTTGTAGAGGTTGTTAAAGAAAAATTCCTTGCCGGAACCTGTTTGACCGAGAACAAGGATTGAGGGGAGGCCGATGGTTGCCTCCTGTAGCACATTTTTGCTCCAGAGGTTGATACGGTTGAATATAGGGACAGAAACAGTATTGATGAAGTTCACGATCTCCTGAGCCTTGCTACTGTTTCCTATAATGTTTCCGAGACGATATGACGAGATTCTGGGATCTTTGTAAGTGACATCTGACTGAAGCTTTGTTACTTCATTCTGGAGTCTTTCGATCCGTTGAAGGTCAGAGAGATGTCTTGCTGTCAACTTTTCGATAATCTGCAGAATTCTTTTATGCTCTTCGGTGAAGTAGGCAGCTTTCAGAGAGTTAAGGCAGATGACAGCGATTACTTCATCATCGCAGATAACCGGTACAGCAATCTCGCTCCTGATCTCTTCGTGCATGGAGCGATGAAAACCACCCTCTTTAAGCTCTGCTTCAATGTTGCTGATGATCTTGGCCTGCTTGGCAAAGGCTACATATCCGGTGAGGCTCCTTGCGGAAGGGTCGAGTTCAAGACCACCTACCTGAAACGGCGGGATATGTTTTTTAAGCCACTCCTTGTGCTTTGCACCTACAATGTTTCCTTCACTGTCTTCCACTACCAGCCATTTGCCATCTTCGCGCTCTTCTATGATCGCGATGCTGCCTGTATCAGCCCCAATCAGCTCGGTTGCCTTCGACAGTATCCGGGCAAGAAACGGATTAACCTTTTCAGCCCGCTCCTGCAGCATGTCCGATATTTCAGACAGCACACGCACTTCGAGATGTTCCCCTCCGATCTCTTCAATAACCCTTTCAACCATCTCGGCATGGGTCTGGAGAAGACCCATTTCAAAGTCGGAGAAACGATATATTTCACTGGTGAAGTAGTTTACCAGGCAGATAATGCGGCGGCTCTGGGGTTCATAGCGTGGCACTACATAAAGTGAGCGTAGAGAGAGTTTTTCTGTCAGGGCGGTTTTTTGCAAAGGCTGCTTGGTCAGGTCGAGAAAGGATAGAGGGTGGAGGAGACGTTCGTCAGTTATGATGGCAGCATCGTCAACAAAGCGCGAGATCAGGGATTTCCCCTTTTCAAGACCGATTGCCCCGAGAGCATCGTACTCGGCCTTCATCTCCGGATTTTCCGAGTAGCTGGCAAGTATCTCCAGTCTCCCCTCTGCCGGGACAAGAACAGAGGCAAGTGAAACCCTGTCAATCAGCCTGACTGCCGAGCGAACCATGAATCCGGCTGCTTCGCGCTTTTTGTATTCGTCTACCTGTCTTGCAAGCAACAGCTGCTGATGGTATTTTCGAGCCTGATCCAGGCAGTCGGCTACATCTATCAGCAGCTGGCTTATGAGTGATTTTGCCCGTCCCGTGAAGATTTCGCCGGAATTTTTTCTGTCACAGCATAAAACCCCAATTGATTTGCCGTAGCTGGTAACAGGGAGAAATGTTGCTGCTGCAATATCAAATCTTGTGAAAAATTCCCGGTCAATACTGTTGAGACGGTCGGTTACTGATCTGAGCTCATGAGGTTGCTGGGAGACAAATGCGGTGGATACGAGTATCTCCGGAGAGATTATCGGAAATGTGCCGGATCTGATTTCAGCCTGTTGAAGGCCATTTGCATAAGCGCAGGATAGCGCCCCTCTGGTCAGATCTTCCAAGTATATGCGTATCAGGCAGTCAGGTGCAATCTCTGTTATGCCAGCTGCCAGAGCGTGCAGCATTTCATCGAGATTCTCCTTGCCAAACCCCCTGATCTTGTCGCGAAGTAGCGGCAGAGCCTTGAACTGAGGCATGATCTCCTCCCAGTGTATTTTATGTACACTTGGGAGACTATATTTTACTCAATCCGATGTCAAGGGGGAAGGTGGGGAAGAGGTAGAGGTAAAGGCAAGACAAAAGCAAAGGTAGAGGTAGAGGTAGAGGTAGAGGTAGAGGCAAGACAAAGGCAAAGGTAGAGGCAAGACAAAGGCAAAGGTAGAGGTAAAGGTAAAGGTAGAGGTAGAGGTAAAGGTAAAGGTAAAGACTGAATCAGTTTAGCCCTTTGCGGATCTGGTAGAGATCTTCAAGGGTCAGGCCGTTCAGTTCGAAATATTCCATCTCCAGCTCTTCTACGTAGAAGCGGTCGAGTCCTGAGTTGTCGAGGAAGTCTTCCCTCAGGGCGATGTTTTTGTCCGTGATTATCTGGGGGAGGAGATTATGCAGGTAAATGGCCTCTTTCTGGATAGTCAGGATTGTCTCGTTAAAAAGTTCGTCATTAAGCTCACCCTTGAGCAGTTTTTTTGCCTGGAGCTCTTCTGTAACTTCGCGTTTGAGTGAGCTCTGATCAGCTCTGGTGGCGAACTTGGAGTAGAAATTTCTTATCCGTTCCCGCACATGCCGCAAAAGCAGTAGAAAGAGCTGTTCATCACGATCTATTGCCTGCAACTGTTCGAGAACCTCCATTGAAGACAGTTCTGTATTTTCAAGGCCGTAAATAAGAGTCACAAGCTTTTTCCGGCCATAATTGCCGAGATATTTGTTTTCCAGAATCCCGTCGATAAAAAGAGAGTTGAAGAGGTTCGGCTTCAATGCGTCAAACTCTTTTTTATTCCCTCTGATGCTCCTTAGCATCTCCTCGCTGATACGTATATTCTCCATGAAAGCAAGCTGGTTGATGACCTGGGATGTTGAGTCATAGCGATCCAGATAGGTGATGATGTAGGAGAATTCATCAAGGAGCGAAATGTCAGCGCCGTCCCGGATATTTTCGTCGCACGCCTTGCTGGCATCCAGCAGTATCTCCTCGAACGCATGGTTGCGGTGTTCAGCGGCTTTTTTCTTTGCCTGGAGTATCTTCAGCATGTCTTCGCGGTCAACCCGGCTCTCGATCTGTCTTTCACCGAAAAAAAGCCCTTCCAGTATCTGTCTGGTCTCGGAGATATAGCCGCTCTCTTCCATTTCGACCAGTTTGCGATCTTTTCGAAGAAGCTCATCAAGCGTGTAAAAAAGAGCGCCCGGAATCTTGTTTCTTACTGAAAGGGTTTTAAGGCGGGTCAGCCGGGCGTTTTCAAGGCGGTTTATCTCCCCCCTTATGTTGCAGGAGCAGAGGATGTTGCGGTATTCGTCAACTATCCGCCGGTTGTCCGGATGTTTGTACATGACATCAATCCGTATTCTCTCCTGCTGGTACCGGTCAATTCCATTGGCATTGGCAAGTTCGGTCAAATGAGCAAACTCTTCGTCCGATATTCTCTTGTTTCTCAAGTAGAGCGTCTGGAATGCATCATGATACTCTTCATGCCTGTTGTTCACCAGTTTGAAGAGGAAGAGCTGAGTCCCCGGTTCGCCGGTATTGGCGAGCATTTCAGCGATGATGCGGTTATCATCTCCCTTGCCCACCGCTGTCGAGCGTTTGAGAAATTTCCCGAGCCTTCTGAGGATCAGCTCCTGCTGCTCTTTTACAAATGGCCTGAAAGCATCGGTATGGATAAAAAAGAAGTAATTGGTTACTGCATTGCCATCAAAAAAAATCTTTTCGTAAGTAAGGGAGCCATCTGTTCTTTCGCTGAACTTGAGAGAGCCTGATTTCTGGTCATAATGGGTGCCGTACATGATCAAACGGTTTATTACATCCCCTTTGGCCATGTCTGTAAGAGGCTGATCGACACCGAACATGTATTCGCAGAAAGAGCCTCCGTTGCCGAGATGACTGATGCCGTCCGTGCCGATGATGAATTCATTGTTTGCTGAAAAGAACCGGAGCTCACTCTCACTACTCTGGTCGAGGTTGAAGAAATAGCGCTTGTGTGCGTCGACACCGGCAGCTACGGCATAATACTCAATACGGTTGTCAAGTGATCCGTGAAGGCGGATATCCTTGTACATCGGTTGACCCTGTTATTGAATTTGATGAGAATTTAAGATAGATACCGTACTTTCAGGGTTTCGGCAACCTGAATATGTTGTTCATGCTTCAAAACAGAGGCCGTCGAATGCAAAACCGATTCCTGGCGGCAGTTCAACTTCTGTGGCATGCAAAACTTCATGTGTCAGATGAGTGAGCAGGGTCTTTTTGGCGCCAAGCTGTCCAGCAACTTGAACAGCTCCTTTAATATTAAAATGATGCGGGTGATGTGTATAACGAAGTCCGTCAATAATGAGCATCTCCAGCCCGGTCAGCAGAGGGGTGGAGGTTTCAGGTATACTGCTGCAGTCGGTAAGGTAGGCGACATTTCCGAATCTGAAGCCGGTAACCGGCATACTGCCATGCATGAGCGGTGCTGGAGTTATTGTGAGGCCGAAAAGGTTGAAAGACGATTCGATAATATAGGGCTCCAGCAGTTTATGATAGCCTGAGCTGGAGAGGCCGGTGAAGATATAACTGAATTTGCTGCTTATCTCCTCCATGGTCTCCTTTGAAGCAAAGCAGGGGATAATATTTTTATGAAGAAAGTGAAATCCCCGGAGATCATCTATTCCATGAACATGGTCAGCATGTGCATGCGTAAAGAGAACTGCGTCAATTCTCGGGATTTTTTCCCGGATAGCCTGTACCCGAAAGTCGGTAGAGGTATCAATCAGGATGAATTTCCCATCATGCTCGATCAAGATGGAGGCTCGAGTCCGGTTGTCTTTGGGGTCTTTTGATGAGCATACAGGACAGATACAGCCTACCATCGGTACTCCGGTGGATGTGCCGCTCCCTAAAATGGTTATTTTCATGAAGAGTCCTTTTAAGAGGTTAATAGACTGAAGACTGAAGGCTGTATTGAAAACCCGATTAGTCAAAACCCACAATATTTATTGACCAGGTTATAATGCAACTTTTTTTTGCCTTCAACCTTCAACCTTTTGCAAGTGAGGTTAGCATGAACTCTCGTCTTGCTCAACAGGGGAAAGTTGGATAGTATCTCAATTTTGAGAGGGCTCAGCATGAAAGTAGCACTGATAACCCCTTATTACAGGGAAGAGACCCGGGGGAATGCTGTAACTGTCAGGAGGATTGAGCTCTATCTCCTAAATGAAGGGTGCGCTGTCCGGCACTTTTCTCTTGATGAGATGTCGGCTGAAGAGATTCTCACAGGTATAGGAGAGTATGCTCCTGATCTGCTGCATGCCTTTCATGGACTGCACTGTGGAAGATTGGCACGGCACGCTTCGGAGCTGTTCAATGTGCCCTATTTGATAACCCTTACCGGAACTGATATTTATGGTGAGTTTTGCGTCGGGAGCAGCGATCAGCTTGCCGGGGTGCTTGCCAATGCTTCGCTGATAACAGTCTTTCATGAACTCATAAAGGAGAGATTGACGTTATTGTCCCCTTTACTGGAAGGAAGGTGTAAAGTTGTGTCACAGGCGGTCTGTCTCCCTGAAGAGAGTAACTCCATCAGGCAAAATGATGAAGAGTTCACTTTTTTCCTGCCGGGGGGGATAAGGGGGGTCAAAAACCCTCTGTTTGCGCTTGCCCCTCTTGCGCGTCTGTATGAAGAATATCCCCGGTTCCGGCTTAAACTGGTTGGACGAATACTTGAGCCTGACTGTGGCAAAGCGCTTGTTGCAGCAATTGACAAATACCCTTTTGCTCTCTGGTTGGGAGAGGTTCCCCGGAGCCAGATGACATCGCTTTATCTTGACTCTTCAGTGGTGCTGAATACGTCCCTCTCGGAAGGGGGGATGGCGAACTCTCTTCTTGAGGCCATGGCTTGCGGGGTAGCAGTGCTTACTGCTGATATTGAAGGGAACAGGTCTCTGGTGAAAGATGGCATAAACGGACTGACTTATAGTGATGAGGCAGACTTTATCGCCAGAGCTAAAGAGCTGTTGCTGGACTCTTCTCTCAGGAAAAGGCTATCTGATGCAGGGAAAGAGTATGTCAGGGAACACTGTTCGCCGGTCGTTGAAGCAAGGAGATATCTGGAGTTGTACAAGCTGATTCCAAAGGAACATACCAGAGAGGAGAAGCAACAAAATGCCCATGGAGCTCAGCTTCAAAGAGAAGAACCCAGGTATTGACCAGCAGATAGCAGAGCTGATCAATACTGTTGGTGGTGTCTATTACCCCTCTTATGTCAGAGAGATGATAATTGCCGCATTAAAAGCCGGACAGGAGACCTCATATCTTGCAGACATGAGACTTCTCAGCAACACCATGAAAGAGATGAGATATACCAACAAGGTATTTGCACCGTATCGTGACAGGAAAAAGGTTACTATCTTCGGTTCAGCCAGGACTGAACCGGAGGATGCAATCTATCAGATCTGTGTAGAATTCAGCAGGCGCCTGGCAGAGCGTGGCTACATGATCATTACCGGTGGTGGAGCCGGTATTATGCAGGCAGGAAATGAGGGTGCCGGGAGTGAAAACTCCTTTGCAGTCAATATCTCCCTGCCGTTTGAGCAGTCACCGAATCTGGTGATGGCCAACACCCCCAGACTGATTACCTACAAATACTTCTTCAACAGAAAAGTTGCATTTGTGAAAGAGGCGGATGCTGTTGCTGTTTTTCCCGGTGGGTTTGGCACTCTGGATGAAGCTATGGAGGTTTTCACCCTTATCCAGACCGGTAAAACAACTCCAAAACCGCTCCTTTTGATTGATGACGCAACTGGCTATTGGGAAGGGTGGCTTGAATTCATCAAGGCAAAGCTCCTTGGCAGAGGGCTGATCTCGGCGGACGATTTTTCCATATTTACGATCACCCGCGATGTTGATGAGGCGTTGCAGGTTATTGAAGATTTCTACAGCAATTATCACTCGCACCGTTTTGTTGGTGGCAAGCTGGTCATAAGGATGAACAGGAGTTTGACTGATGAACAGCTTGCTTCTCTGGAAGCAGAATTTCCCGAAATAATCACAGAAGGGAGTTCGATCAAAAGGACTGAACCTCTGGCCGTAGAGTCAGATGAACCGGAAACACTCCATCTGCCACGACTTCTGCTTGATTTTGATCATCATCATTATGGGCTCCTGATTGCTTTTATCAGGCAGTTGAATCTTTTTTGAAACAGGCTATTCCTGCCATGCTTCGTTGCCCTGGTTCAATTTCTCTAACCCATTGACAATGAGGAAACCAGTGGTATTTCCTTATCCTGTCCTTTAACTTTGGGGAATGATTTATACCAGAATAGATTTTGATCTCTTCATGTTCTTCTTGCCTTCGTGTGATAACAGCTTCTCAGATTGAATCTAGGCCGACAGGGTGTCGAGGAAATCCGCTACTGTCTGTATAAACATGCCGCCGCACAGCTCCGGTCGGTTCATCAGCGGGCCGAAATGCTTGATGTCACCGGTTAACAGGTGTGTCGCACGGCAGTAAACGGCAGCAGCAAAAATCGGCGCATCTTTGGCAGGCAAAATGTCGGGATATTCGGCAGACGGGTAGATGACCGGAACTACAGTAATGCTCTCCAGCAAGCGGCTTAAGACAGGTACACATTCCGGATATTTTGATCCAATATTTCGCTCTGCTTCTTCACGGGCATAGGCGCTGGTGAACAGCTTGAACCCCGCCGCAGCTGAAAGCTCAACCACAAAAGACGCTTTGCCGCCGGGATTGTGTGCAGCAGTAAAGAGCACATTGGCATCAAGAAATACGTGTTTCATTGTGCCGACAAACGCTTGAGAATGGCTGCTCTCTGACCTTCATCCAGTGTATCTTCGACATCCCATTCGGCAATCTGGTTGTCGGCATACATCTCGATCTCAAGCACGGCAGCTGGTTTGATGACAAGTTGGTTGTCACGTTCTTCCATTATGACGGCTCCGCCGCGCAACAAGCCGAAGCGCTTGCGCAGTCCGGCAGGAAGCGTGAGTTGACCGCGATTTGATACAAGAAGAGTTTGTTGCATGGCGCACCTCCAATTTGCAGAATATCTGAAATTCAGTAATTCGTCAATCCGTTTTACTGATTGCTATTAATATGGATTTATCCGCACCGTTGTTTGCTAAAATCGTTCTGATTGAGTAGTTTGGGGGTAATTCGGGGGACATAATACCGATTATTTGCCCTGTCGGGCATCAACGCTTGCTTGCATTTGTATGAAAAATGCAGTAGTTTTAAGTCGGGAGGTGGGCCATGCCATCATTACAGGTTCGTGAACTGCCGGAACATATTTATCGATCTCTTTGCCATGAGGCCGAAGTATCCCACCGTTCAATTGCCCAGCAGGCGGTTGCGATTCTGGCAAAAGGGCTGAATCTTGATCTTGCGCCGAAGATGAGACGAAAGGCTTTGCTATCGGTAATCCGTGAGGAAGCAGGCCATAAGGATACAAGTGGATTAGAGGATCCAGCGCAGTTGATTCGCGAGGATCGCGACCGATGAATGTTGTCATTGACGCCAGCGCCGCCATCGGAGTTGTGCTTGCCATGCCCGGCTCGGATACTTTTTCGACAATTCTGGAACAGGCAGACATGGTGTCCGCCCCTGATCTGTATATAGTCGAAATCAGCAACGCCCTCTGGAGATACCGAAAGTCAGACCTTCTCCCAATGGCACATTGCGAGCGGGCGCTTGCTCAGGCTGTGGCGCTGCCGGATCGTTTTGAACCTGGTGGCGCGCTTTACCTTGAAGCTTTTACCCTTGCCTGCCGTCATCTGCACCCCGTGTACGACGCGATGTATCTGGTTCTTGCGCGTAGAAACAGTTCAATCATCCTGACAATGGATCATCGTCTTGCTGCTCTTGCCGAAAAACTTGGAATCGAGGTTGTTACCTCTACGAAGAGCTGACGCGAATAAACTCAAGGAGAGGAGAAAGATATGGAGCTGAAAAACAGGATCTGGATGACAGGGAGTCTTGACTGGTATGCTCTTGTGGGGGGTGTGGAGACCTGGCTTGGCAAGCGTGAGGTGCCGATCCCTCTGGAAGAGGGGGATGCCTGGATAAACCGGATCGGGGATTCGTTCAGGGTTGAAAATGGGGAGATTATACTGGTCGGCAGAGTTGATCCACCAGAGATTACCTGGTAATTCCGTTCCGCATTCAAGCGGCACCTTCGTTGACATCGTCGTCAGCTCCTTAGGCGTACTTATAATGTACGTCTGCGTCGCTTCCTCCTAGCCGCCTTGGTGTCATCTTGAATGCAAAACGGAATATGATCTCCTTATAATTCTTGACAAAAATGGTTGTTGAATGTACAAACTCGATTGCTTAGTCAGGAGGTGAGTTATGCGTCTTTCTACAAAAAGCAGGTACGGCCTCAGGGCGATGTTTGATATTGCCTACAACAGCGGTTGCAACCCCACCCAGATACAGGATATCTCAAGGCGACAGCAGATTTCCCAGCGGTATCTTGAACAGATTTTTCAATCGCTCAAGAAGGGGGGGCTGCTGACAAGCAAGCGGGGGCCGCAAGGTGGGTACATGCTTGCCAGGAAGCCTGAAGATATAAGAGTCGATCAGATAATACGATCCACAGAAGGGGATCTGTTGCTGGTTGAATGTAAGGAAAAAGGGCGCGGCAAGAAAACCTGCGAGTTCGATGAAGCCTGTGTAACCCAGTCTGTATGGCAGGAGGCCGCCGGTATACTTGACAGCTACTTTGCAACTCTTTCTCTTAAGGATCTCTGCTTGCGTGGGGAAGCGATGGGGGTCAAAAAGGAGCAGCACGAGCGGATCATGTATCATATATGAAGGATCAGTCCCTTCTCCATCATCATTTTACCTCAATCGTTATCTGTTTTTGTGTGCTCTCTTTCTTTTTCGGGAGTGTGATGGTAAGTACCCCCTTGTCGCAACTGGCCTGAATATTCTCCCTGTCAATAGAGTGCGGGAGTGAAAAACTTCGCTGGAACTGACCGAAAGAGCGCTCTACACGGTAGTAATTCTCTTTCCTGATGTCTGATGAATGTTTTCGCTCACCTTTTATTGTCAGGGTATTATCTTCAATTCGCACATCAATATCCTTTTGATCTACATCCGGAATTTCCGCCTTGATTACAAGCGATATTTCATCTTCGTAGATATCAACCGGCGGCTGCCAGATCCCCTCCTTCAGATCCTCGCCAAACTCGCTGTTCCATGCCATATCCATCATCCTGTTCATCTGATCCTGCATTGTCCTTAACTCCCGGAACGGGTTGTATTTGACTATGGCCATGACTTTTCTCCTTGAAAAGAGATGAATCTACATCAATGAGTATAAGTAATGTTTTGTTCAAAATCAAGCGTGGCAGGCAGAAGGCTTATGGGAGTTCGGGAGAGGGGGTGCCAAGCTTTGCCAGCAAGGGAAGGGTTCCAAGAAGTGCGGGGAAACCGGTGCCACTTATCTTAAGAAACAGGGTAAGCAGGGATTCAGGCAGCGGCGCATGAAAGATCATCGCAGCTCCTGTTTCAGGATGCTCCAGAGTGATTGCAAAAGCGTGCAGGGCGTGTCCGTATCCTGTGTCAATGCTTGCTTTGCCGTAGCGCCGGTCACCAATCACCGGGTTGCCGATGGCTGCCAGGTGCCGCCTTAGCTGGTGCATACGACCTGAAACCGGGTAGAGCACTGCAATGGCCTCTGACCTTCCCTGATAGAGGAGCCGGTATCTGGTGAGCGAATCTTTGCCGTCCAGCGGCAGATTGATCTCCCCCTCCTGCCTCAACACCCCTTCAACTGCTGCCAGGTAGGTCTTGCCAAGACCAGTCTCTTTTACATACCTCCCGAACAGCCCGGCAGCGGTCGAGCTTTTTGCGAGAATGACTGATCCGGATGTGCCGAGATCTATCCGGTTGACCGGCCTGAGTTTGCACTCAATCTGTCGAGCGGCAAGGAACTTTTCGGCAAGAACAACCAGGTTCCTCCCCTCGTCTTCTGCAGCCTTATGCACGGCAAGTCCCGGCTCCTTGTTAATGATAAGAAGCTGGTCATCCTCAAACAGAATATCAATTGCCGGTGCTCTCCTTGCAAGCAGTGCTGATGTTTTGCCGCTCTCCTTTATCGTGAGCAGGTCATCAAGAAGCAACAGGTCTGCTCCTGACCCCTGAGCGACATTATGCCTGACATGGCCGCTTTTCAGGAGTTTGTGCAGGTAGCCGAGCGTAGCAGAAGGGAAAAGGTTGCGCAAAAAGCTTTCGATTGAGCGGCAATGATCTTTGGTCGTTATCTTGTAAGTTAGCATACAGGGACTATACCCTCTTGAATGCAAATGCACAAGGAGGTGCTTGCAGGCTAATTTGCCCCGTGCTATAAAGACAAATCTGCTGCGATAAAGGAGGCAAGATGAGTATTCTGGTGGTAGGTTCGGTTGCATTTGATTCGGTCGAGACCCCTTTTGGAATAGGGGAGAATGTTCTTGGTGGATCAGCCACTTACTTTGCCACATCAGCCAGTTTTTTTACGGATGTCAATCTGGTGGCTGTCGTAGGTGATGATTTCGGCCAGGAGCATATCGATTTTCTGAAGTCCCGTAATGTCGACTTGCGCGGCCTGTCGCGTGAAAGTGGCAAGACCTTTCACTGGAAGGGCAAATACGGTTTTGATCTGAACGAAGCCCAGACACTCGATACCCAGCTTAATGTCTTTCAGACCTTTCGCCCGAAGATTCCGGCAGAGTATGCTGATGCCGAATACCTGATCCTGGCAAATATCGATCCGGAACTTCAGCTTGAAGTGCTGGCGCAGGTAAAAAATCCAAAGGTCATTGCCTGCGATACGATGAATTTCTGGATATCTTCAAAGCCTGAGGAGTTGAAAAAAGTGATTGCCCAGGTCGATTTCTTCATTATCAACGAGGGTGAGGCAAGGCAACTTACAGGCGAGGTCAACCTGGTGAAGGCAGCCCGGGCGATTCAGGTGATGGGGGCAAAAAAGCTGATTATCAAGAGGGGAGAGTACGGCGTACTCTTTTTTTCCGGAACTTCTGTCTTTGCTGCTCCGGCCTACCCGTTGGAAAGCGTTTTTGATCCTACCGGCGCAGGTGATACTTTTGCAGGCGGTTTCATGGGATATCTGGCAAATACGGGCAACCTTTCGGACGAGGGAATCAGGCAGGGGATAATTTTCGGCAGTGTAATGGCCTCTTTCAATGTGGAAGATTTTAGTCTCAACAGGCTTAAAACACTACAGTACAGCGAAATAGACGAACGCTACCGCGCTTTCAAGAGAATGACTCATTTTGAATCTTTGGGGGGTTGAGTTCTGAGGTCAGACGAAAAACGCCCCTTCAATCAATCCGGCACCGGCCAGTATCTTCACTATTTAGTCAACTGCATAAAACAAAACAGACACTACCGGGGCAAGCTCTAAGTTTATCAGCAAAAAATGCAAGTATTTAATAAGTTGAATTAATAATTTTACAGGCGCGCATATTTCGTATTGACTAAGCCGGGCAGTCAGGGTAATCAACATCTTGTAATGTTTATTGGGTCTTGATAATCAGCGTGCCGGACAAATATGTAAAAATATTTTCCGGCAGAGAGAGGTGACTTCATGTTTTTTGTGCGTCTGGCAGTAAGTCTTTTCGAACTAGCGCTGATGGTTGTCATGTCAGGTGTAATAATTTACCTGATATACAGATTATTTATCAAGGCAAACCCTGATTTTGACATGGAAGAAGAGATTGCCCAGGGGAATATAGCAGTAGGAATTCTGGTATCGACCATCATGGTGTCAGCAGCGCTGCTTTTGCAGAAAGGGCTCTCTGCATCTGTCGGCATGTTCCGGCTTTCGATTTCTGCGCCGGAAGATGTCGCGCTCCCTTTGTGGCAGACCGGCCTTCTTACTCTCTGCCATCTCCTGCTGACGCTGGGTATTGCCGTATTCACCATATCGGCAACACTTCGTCTTTTTGGGAGACTGGCTCGTAACATCAATCCTCACATGCGGCTTGGTGAACACCTTAAAAACGGCAATGTGGCTGTCGGGATACTCCTTTCAGCCGTTGTATTCATTGCAACCATGTATGTTGGTGAGGGGGTGAGTGCTCTGACCAAGGCTCTGGTTCCCCAGCCGAAGATTGGCAAAATCGAGATTATGAAGTAGAGGGGAAGGGCTGTTGAACTGTTGAATTGTTGAGGTGTTGAGATGTTGAGTCGTTGAGTTGTTGAATCGGGCGGACACTGCTTAAAAGTGAGGAGATCTGGTGGAAGAGACCATCGAAATCAACTACTCCTACAAATTTCAGGACAAGTTGCAGATAGATTTTCCGATTACTCTCTGCAACAAGACACTGTCGCTGCTCCATACAGCTTCAGAGGAGCCTCCACTCTGGGCAGAGCTTTGTTTCAACCGCTGCAACGTCTGTCCTCTTGATCCGGAAAAATTCAAGCACTGTCCCATTGCTGTAAATCTTGTCCCTGTTGTAAATGCATTCAAGGATTTTTACTCCTATGAAACCACCCAGGTCATAGTCACGACCCGGGAGAGAACCTACTCCAAAACAGTCCCTGTTCAGGAGGGGCTCAGCGCACTGACCGGTGTAATCATGGTTACAAGTGGCTGCCCGGTCATGGAGCGGCTTAAACCGATGGTTCGTTTTCATCTCCCGTTTGCTTCACTTGAGGAGAGTGCCTACCGGATGATTTCCATGTATCTGGTTGCCCAGCTTTATCGCAATCGTCTGGGAATGTCAGCTGACTGGGATATAAGTGGGCTCGAGGCAATTTATCAGGATGTTGGAGATGTGAACGAGAGTTTTGCCAGGCGACTTCTGGCTGCTGCTGAAAAAGATGCCAACGTGAATGCTCTGGTCAATCTTGACTGTCTCGCAAAAATGCTCCCCTTCAAAGCTGAGAATCTGCTGTTTGAGATGGAAGGGTATTTCAGCGCAGTACTTGCGCTTTGAACAATATGAGGTCTGCCATCCATTTCATTAAGAAAACCGGTATTACTGCCTTGCTCCTGCCCCTTGTGCTGAGCCTTTCTGCCTGTTCCGGAGCAAGCCCTGCATTGAAAGCCGAGCAACCGATTGCGGAGCTCTTCCGAGCCGAGTTGAAAAAAGAGATCTCCAGTCTCAATGTTCCGATAGAAACATCTACGGTTGAACTTGGCAAAACCCTGAACCAGTCGATCCGCAAGGAGATTTACAAGGGTTCGACAAAAACCCGGGGGCTGACTGCGGATATTATCCGGAACGGGACAATTGTGGTAACCGCTGCGGACAATTTTCTCCATTTTACCGTGCCGATTATCATGAATCTCAGCTACGGCATGTTTGAGACACCATCTATCCCTTTTGCGCTGAAATTCAGGGCTAGTGCCAGCATCACTCCTGACTGGAGAGTGAACACGGAAATCTATTATCTTGGCTTGAGTGATCTGCTAGCAGATGAAACAAGAATCGGCCCGCTTACCCTTAAACCACGCAGTATCATGGAGGGGGTTACCCAGCCGGTACAAAAACTCCTTTCCGAACTGATCAGCAAGAAGATCAATGAGATGTTTCCGCTAAAGAGCCAGATTGCAAAAGTCTGGAGTGCAGCACACAAACCTCTTCTTCTGGACAGGAATTACAATGCATGGCTGAAGCTTACCCCTCTGGAAGTCATGCTTTCGCCGTTGTACGCGCATAACAACAGAGTGAAATTGGGGGTGGGGATCAATGCGTATGCAGAGATGGTGATCGGCCCGGAGCCGATTACCCCGACTCCTCGTCCTCTTCCGGAACTCCAACTGGTCAGCCGGTTCGACAAGAGTTTCCGCATTGCCCTGAATACTGATCTTTTCTACAGGGATATTCTCAGTATTGCCTCTCCACTGCTGCTCAACAAGGAGTTTGTTTCCGACGGCAGGAAGGTTGTCATAAAAGCATTTGATCTTTATGGCAATGGCGAAAAGCTGGTTGTCAGGGTTGAGACTTCAGGCTCACTTGATGGGGTGATTTATCTGACCGGCAAACCTCTTTTTAATCCGCAGACCAATAATTTTTCGGTTGAAGAGGTGGATTTTGACATACAGACTCAGGATCTTCTGCTGAAGTCTGCAGGATGGCTTCTTCAAGGTACGATCAGGGAGAAGATTCAGGAGGCTCTCAACATGAATATGACGAGGCAACTCGAACAGTCTCGCGAAATGGCGCAGAAAGCGATCGCCAGGATTCAACTGGTTGATAACGTTATGCTTAAGGGGAGTATCAAAACCTTGAAGTTCAGCGATGCTCTTGTTCAAAAAGAGAAGATCTCCATACAGGTATACACTGAAGGGGAATCAGTCATATATTTTGAGTAATAGCTACAGGAACCTGATGTTCAGGTGGAATCGGGAGAGAGTGAATGTTCGATGTTCTGTCCAAACCTAACCTTCACGAATTAAAGAAGATGAAGCTGTTTGCAGACGTTTCTCAAGAGACGATTGAACGGGTAGTCGATTCATTTGTAATCCGTCGGCTGAAAAGCAATGAAGTGCTTCTTTCTGCTGATCAGCCCAATCATTATCTTTATCAGGTGCTGTCAGGGCGACTCAACGTCTTTCTGGACGAGTCCCTGGAGGAGTCTGTCTGCTCTTTTGGCCCGGGAGAACCTGTCGGGGAGCTTTCCATTATCGACAACAGCATGACCTCAGCCTATGTAGTTGCTGAAGAAGACACTCGTCTTCTTGTTCTGGAAGAGGCTCAGGTCTGGTCTCTTGTGGAGGAGTCGCACTCCTTCTCTCGTAATCTTCTCATAAGTCTTGCGCAGCGTCTTCGCCAGGCAAATCAGGTAATATGCAGCAAGATCAGGATGGAGGACTCATTCTATCATTACGGCATGCTGGATGTCCTGACCGGAATGCATAGCCGCAGATGGTTCGATCAGATGATACACCGTGCGCTCCGCCGTTGTACACTCCAGGGGAAGCCGTTTTCGATTCTGGTGACAGATATCGACAACTTCAGAAGTTTCAATGAAAAATATGGACGGATATCCGGTGATCTGGCGCTGAACAGGATCGCGCACACTATTCAGGAGCATCTGCGCGCCACTGAACTTGCAGTCCGTTACGAAGGGGACAGGTTTCTTATCATTCTTCCTGAGACTGATCTGCAACAGTCAAGAAGAGTTGCCGAGCGATTGAGGCTGAAGATCATGTACACTGATATCCCTACCTCAGGCGGCAGAAATTTCCACTCCTTCACTTTATCCGTAGGAATCGCCCAGGCAACGGCTGATCAATCCGTGGAAGAGTTTATTGATGTTGTCATGGTTGCACTCAAGCGAGCCAAGGATATGGGCAGAAATTATGTTTCAGACTGATGCACTCGCTCAGTTGCATAAAGATTGTCCGGATGGGAAATAACTGACTTCTGCCCTAGATTTTAGAAAGGAGTGCTGCCATGGAAAGAACCAGTATAAAGAGAGTGGCTACCCTTGAAAATCTCCCCCAACTCCTTGATTTCGCAGCTTTTAGTGCCGAAGAGTCGGGTCTGGATATGAAGCGGATTGTTGAGGTGACTCTGGCAGTGGAAGAGGCGGTGGTAAATGTCTTCAGCTATGCCTACCCTTACGGGGGCGGGGATGTGGAACTTATCTGCTCCAAAGATGGCGACTCATTTGTTGTCGAGATCATTGACAGTGGCATTCCGTTTAATGTCCTTTCCCTTCCGGCTCCGGACATTACTACATCCATAGAGGAGAGGAGTATGGGGGGGCTGGGGATCTTCTTCATCCGGAAGCTGATGGACGAGGTTAGTTACCGCAGAGAAGACGGGCAAAACATTTTGCAACTCAGAGCTTGTCCGAAATAAGCATTACACTCTCGCATGAGGTAAAATTGGAATAACGTGCATTCGTCAGTTCGGCTCCTGCTACAGAGATTCGAAAGCGCCCTGCACTCCTGGCGCGGTTTTCAGGCTTCCAGGAAGCTACACATTGAACCTGAAATTGATGATATCTCCATCTTTAACCTCGTAGGTTTTCCCTTCAAGACGAACAAGCCCTTTTTCTTTTGCAGCAGCCATTGAGCCGTTAGTTATAAAATCGTTGTATGCGACAACCTCTGCCCGGATGAATCCTCTTTCTATGTCGGAATGTATCTTCCCGGCGGCACGCTGGGCGATGAGCCCTTTAGTGATTGTCCATGCCCTGACTTCGTCTTCACCTGAGGTCAGAAAGGATATGTACCCCAACAGATTGTAGGAAAGATGTATCAGTTTGTTAAGTGCCGGCTCTTCTATCCCCAGATCTTCCAGAAAGGCCTCTGCTTCATCAAAGGACAACCGGGCGATTTCCATCTCTATTTTTCCGGACAGGCTGATTACTTTTACATATCTGCCTTTAAAGTAATCATTGCAGCTTGCAAGGGCTGCTTTAGTCGTTTCCGAATTCAGATCATCTTCTGAAACATTAATTACTACAAGCTGCGGTTTGATCGACATGAACTGAAGACTTCGCATGGCTTTCTGCTCTTCTTCGGTAAAATCTACATCCCTTAGGGCTTTCTCGTTTTCCAGCGCATCCTTGCATTTAAGAAGAAGATTGTGATCGATTTCGTCGGGTTTTTTGCCCCGTTTCAGACCTTCATCAATCCTTGCAAGCCGTTTCTCCACAAGTTCCAGATCACCAAAGATCATCTCCAGCTCAACGGTCTCTGCGTCCCTCCTCGGATTAACGCTCCCCATGGGGTGTGATACGGTTTCATCCTCGAATCCCCGAACTACATGAACCAGAGCATCAGCATCCTTGATAAGATCAAAGACTTTCCTGTTCTGCTCCATGTCCCCTTTGGTAAGACCGATATAGTCGATATATTCGACTGTAGCCTGGGTGGTTTTTTTGGGTCTGTAGATTTCGGTAAGTCTGGTTATCCTTGCATCAGGGACTTTTACAACCCCCACATAAGGGTCGGCAGGGATGGTCGGATAGGAGGTGACTTCAAGGTTCAGCCCTGTAAGTGCGTTAAATAGAGTTGTCTTGCCTGAATTTGCCAGGCCGATTATTGCAGTTTTCATAATATTTGATCATCCCTTTTCATTTTGAGAGTCTTTCGTTGCATTTTCTACTGAATCCTGACCACTGATTCCTGGCTACTGAATTTCATAAATCAATGCTGCCTAGTCACTACAACGATCCCCGACTCAGTTACAGTGTGGCCGTTTCTGATGTCGTCTTCATGGTCATAGCCGATTGTTGAGCCGTCACGGATAACGATATTCTTGTCTATGATCGCTTTTTTTATTTTGGAGTGGCGTCCGATAGTGACATTTTCGAAGATGATCGAGTCTTCGACCAGGCTGTAACTGTTGATTCGGGTCTTGGGCCCGATGATGGAGCGACGCACGATGCTGCCGCTCGTGATGCAGCCGGCGCAGACATAAGAGTCAATATTCATGCCGCGCCTGTCCTCATCGTCGAACACGGTTTTTGCAGGGGGGAGGTTCCCCTGATTGGTAAGTACGGGCCATTTATAGTTGTAGAGGTTGAGCTGCGGCGAAACATTTATAAGATCCATGTTTGCTTCATAGTAAGACTCAATCGTACCTACATCCTTCCAGTAGCCACGCTCTTCTGCCTTCATCCCCGGAATCAGGTTGTCATTGAAGTTGTAGGCAAAGACACGGTCACCATTTTCGAGCATCTGTGGAATGACATGTTTGCCGAAATCCAGATCTTCATGGAGTTTTTTGCCTTCCTGCAGCACTTCTATCAGCTTCCTTGTGGAGAAGATGTAATTCCCCATTGAGGCGAAGCAGGCCGCTCTGCCGGGGATCGGGGTAGGCTTGTCAGGTTTCTCCTCAAAGCCTATCACACGGTTGTCATCATCAACAACCACTATGCCGAATCTTGCCGCATCTTCAACCGGCACCTCAATGGCCGATACGGTTATGTCAGCCCTGTTCATCCGGTGATAATTTATCATCTGGCTGATATCCATCTTGTAAATATGATCTCCGCCAAAAATCGCCACATACTCTGCATCCGAGGACTCTATAAAACGGATGTACTGGTAGATTGCATCGGCAGTCCCCTTGAACCACTCTTCACATTCATTCCTTGTTTCAGGGGAGATCGCGACAAAAAACTCATTCAGGCCGGTCCATTTTGTCCAGGACTCCCTTATATGCTTCATCAGCGAATACGCGCGGTACTGGGTAAGAATGTAAACCTGTCTTATGCCGGAGTTAAAGAGGTTGCTCAGTACAAAGTCTATGATTTTGTACTTTCCGCCAAAAGGGACACCAGGTTTGGGACGGTTCTGTGTAAGAGGGCTGAGCCGCTCACCTTTCCCTCCGGCCAGAACCATGGCGAGTGTATTTCTCTCAGCATTGCCTGTGGTGTACATGTTATCCCCCTTTCTATCTGAATGTATTTGCGGTGCCAGCTGATAAAATCAGCTCTTCTTCTGCAAGGGGAGCCCGAGTTTTTTCATGACCAGCTGGATATCATTCCAGACATCCCGCTTTCTTTCAGGACTTCTTAGCAAAAAGGCCGGATGAAAGGTCGGCATGAGTGGAATGCCGTGATAGTCGTGAAAATTCCCCCGCATTTTGCTGATCGGCTCCTTGCTCTGGAGTAGTGTCTGGGAGGCAAATGTTCCCAGTGCTATAATGGCTTCAGGCCGGATCGCCCTTACCTGTCTGAGCATAAACGGGGAACAGGTCAAGATCTCATCCTGATGCGGATTGCGGTTGCCAGGGGGGCGACACTTGAGTACGTTGCATATATATACATCGTTTCGGGTAAATCCCATCGCATTTATTATTTTGGTCAGAAGTTGTCCTGCCTCTCCCACGAAAGGCTCACCCTGAATATCCTCAGCCTCTCCAGGAGCCTCGCCTGCAAAAAGTATTTTCGCATCATGCGCGCCTGTACCAAAGACAATATTTGTTCTTTTCTGGCAGAGACGACAACGCTGGCAATCTCCCAGATCTGCCCGGATATCGGCAAGGGTTTCAGTCACGGCAATCATTGCTGCAGGGGACGACGGCACTCGTGCTGTATCCGGAGCCATCTTCTGTATTTGAGTTGTGATTGAAGATCCTCTGGGAGTTGACTCTGGAAGTTCGAGACAGTCAACTCCGGTATCCTTCAGATCTTCCAGATACTCCCTGAAAGAGGCGATTAATTCAGATCGTTCACTTGCTCCTGGCACTTCAATCCCCTTTACTTTTCAAGCATCTGTCAATATCATGAATCATATGAATATATTTGCTGTTGTATTGGTCGTCACGGTTTTTCTGCCGGAAGCAGCATTTGCCTGGGGTCCGGGGTTTCACCTGCAACTCGGAATCATGGTGCTTGAGAGGATTGCGAGTTTCCCTCCTGCTGTATCAACGGTCATAACCGCCTTCCCGAACGATTTTCTCTACGGATGCATAGCCGCTGACATCACTGTCGGAAAAAAGTATATACATTATATGCTCCATAGCCATCGCTGGCATATTGGCACAAGACTTCTTGCCATAGCATCGGGAGATGCCCAGAGAGCCTGCGCCTATGGCTATCTTACGCATCTTGCAGCAGATGCAGTCGCTCACGGTTATTATGTGCCGATAAATATCATGCGGAGCTATCCTACAATTGTACTAAATCATGCTTACTGGGAGATGAGATTCGACTCCTTTATCCCGACTGAGGTGTGGGAGCTGGGGAAAAAGGTTGCTCGCGAACATTTTGAAGAGAATGATGAGCTGCTTCGCGAGGTAGTCTCGAATACTATCTTTTCGTTTGGCACCAACAAGAGGATATTTAACTCCATTTTGCTTGTAAGCCGTCTTGAGAAGTGGCAACAGCTCCTTCAGACCATCAATGATGTCTCCAGGTTCCAGCTTGAAGAGGATGCTAGAGATGAGTATCTTGAGCTCTCCTGGGGGGCGGTATCAGAAATCCTCATTGATGGCTCATCCTCGTTGTGGGTTGCAGCTGACCCGACAGGGGAGCGGGCACTAAAGGCTGCTAATGCTGTGCGCAAAAACCTGCGTCTATTGTATCAGAGCGGCAAGATCACAAAGGCTGATGCGAACAGGGAGCTTGATGATATCAGGCTCAGGCTCAAAACGGCCATCCATGAACCGGAGCAGCTCAAACTGATTCTGTCGAAATAACTACTGCAACTCTTTGCAGTATCGCTTCTGCAACTGCCTCTTTTGACATCAAAGGGAGCTCTTCACCCCTGCCATCCCGATAAATGATACTGACTCTGTTGGTGTCGGTATCAAAGCCTGCGCCAGGTAGTGAGACATCATTTGCGACTATCATGTCCAGATTTTTGGATGCGAGTTTTGCAGCCGCATTTTCAGTAATATTGAATGTTTCAGCCGCAAAACCGACCAGCATCTGCCCTTGTCGTTTTCTTCGTCCGAGCTCTGCAAGTATGTCCGGATTTTTGACAAGCTCGATATTCATCGTATCGCTGCTTTTCTTCATCTTTTGTCCTGCGCGTAAAAGCGGGCGGTAGTCGGCGACAGCCGCAGCTTTGATGATCACGTCACACTCTGTCGAAAATTGCATTACGGCTGCATGCATCTGTTCCGCACTCTCCACGGCAATGAATTCAACGCCAAAAGGTGCCATCAGACAAGAGGGGCCACTTATCAGGATAACCCGCGCACCGCGCCGTCTTGCGACTCTGGCTATGGCGTACCCCATCTTTCCTGAAGAGTGGTTGCTTATGAAGCGAACCGGGTCAAGCTCCTCACGGGTAGTCCCTGCTGTAACCAGCAGTGAAACATCTTTCAGGTACTGATTGGAGAGTGCTTTTGACGCCTCCTCCACGATAACTGCCGGATCCTGCATCTTCCCTTTTGCCTCCCAGCCGCAGGCCAGTTCACCTGTAATCGGATCGGCAAAGAGATAACCATGCTTTCGAAGCTTTTCTTCATTCTCCCTGTAAAACGGATTCTCGTACATGTTGACGTTCATGGCAGGGGCAATCAGAACAGGTGCTCTCGTGGCCATGACAGTGGTAGTCAGGAGGTCATCGGCAATCCCGTTGGCTAATTTCCCGATAACATTGGCTGTAGCCGGAGCGATAATGAAGAGGTCAGCACGATCCGCCAGCGAGATATGGCCAATCTCCTGCTCCGAGATCAGATTGAAAAGATCAAGGTGCACCGGATTCCCTGAAAGTGTCTGGAAGGTTAACGGGGTGACAAATTCGGTGGCTCCTTTTGTCATGATGACATGAACAGTCGCCCCGCTTTTTACCAGAAGACGGAGCAGTTCTACAGCCTTGTAGGCGGCAATTCCGCCTGTTACCCCGAGGATGACGGTTTTGTTTTCCAGCATAAAAGTTACCCCCCCCAGATAAGGGTTATATTTCTTTTCGTGGCCGATAGTTGTTGCAGGGCCATGGCCAGGATAGACTCTGGTTTCAGCAGGAAGGGTCAGCAGTTTTGTTCTGATTGCATTAACCAGCTGCTCCTGTGATCCACCGGGGAGGTCGGTGCGACCGATCGACTCCGCAAAAAGCGCATCCCCGCTGATGAGCATTTTTTCTTCGGCAAGATATAAACAGACCCCTCCTGGTGAATGCCCCGGAGTATGAATCACCTTTAGTTCATGTCTGCCAAAAGCTATCTTTTGCCCATCTTTCAAATGGGCGGCAGGCACCGGAGAGTTATCCGCTGTCAGCCCGTACATGACGGCAGAGTGTGCTGCTCTACCCAGAAAAGGTTCATCATCCTTGTGAATCATTAATTTTGCACCGGTTGCTTCAACCAGGCGCTTGTTAGCTCCGATATGGTCAAAATGACCATGGGTATTAAGGATATAGAGGGTCTTGATCGCTTTAGCCTTAAGAGTGGCGATAATGGACGCTGCATCGCCCCCCGGATCTACCACGATCCCCTCTTTTGTAACTTCATCCGCCATGATGAAGCAGTTCACTCCAAGCTGACCTACCACAATCGTTTCAAATATCATATTTCCCCTCTTTGCTGCGTCAGCCCTGCAACCGCTGCATACCCCGGCAAGGAGGATCAGCAGCAGCGGCAGCTTTCGCAATATCTGCCTGAAATGTTTTTGCTGCGGAATTTGCATCATCTTTTTATAGCTGCATAAAGAGTCTGTTATGGCGCAGTTCTATCTTCTACCATAATTTATCGAGAAACGCCAATCAGGTCTCGTTATTGTGCAGATTATTTGCGATATGATGGTATTCAGGCAGAGGTATTATTGTCGGCTCAAAATTACATAATCTATTCAGCATAGAATCATAACTCCCCCTGTCCCCCTCTTGTCTCAAGCGGGGGGACGCTTCGGGAAAGTAAGACGGTAATGCCGCCAACGTCACTTCGAGCGTCCCTCCCCTTAAGTAAGGGGAGGACAGGA
>JANNRW010000430.1:0-10532 GCA_031401815.1 Geobacteraceae bacterium
CATCTAATAAAGATTATCCGGTCCCATCGACGACCGTGACAGTCGAAGACCTTTGGAGCCCTTGATCAGTCGATCGGAGTCCTCCAGGTCTGACCTGGAAATCTTGTCCCCTGCCTGCATATCCCTTGTCAAGCGGAGACATCGCCTCTGAACTATGACTGTATCTTTTTCATTACTCTCTATTCGCTTCATCCCGTTACCAAGGGAGATCTCCAGCTCCCTGCTTCTTTCGATCAGCTCTTTCCATGCTGCCGGTGCAAGTGAAAATGGATGATCAGGCCCTATGCGGCTGTTATCATCGGTAAAATGTTTCTCTATAACACGCGCCCCCAGAGCAATCGCCCCAAGCACTGTTGAGTGCCCAGGGGTATGATCCGATAACCCCAATATCATCCCGGGAAACCGTACTGCATATGTGAGCAGAACCTTGAGGTTAATGTGATGAAAATTATCCAGACTACCGGTGTAATTGGTATTGCACTGCATCAAGACTATTTGCCGGTTATGCTCAAGCACCGATTCTACTCCCCGCTCCACATCTTCCATGGTAGAGGCACCGGTTGCCAAAAGTACCGGCTTCCCCCTCTTTGCGATCACGGCCAGAAATTCTGTCCAGGTTATGTCGCCAGAACCGATCTTGTAGGCTGGCAGGTGGCTGTCAAGCAGCTCCACCGCCTCGACATCGTATGGAGTTGTCATGAAATGAATATCCGCTTTTATTGCCGTCGCAACCAACTCTTCATTCCATTCCCGATTGCATTCATACTGCTGGTACACTTCAAAGACCGACTTTTTCCAGGAAGCCTGGTGACTCATCTGTCCCTTTAGATTTCTGAATCCGTAATCGCTCACTATCTTCTCTGCCTTGAAGTGCTGGAACTTGACTGCATCCAGCCCGGCTTCCTTTGCCCGCCAGATGAGCTCTTTTGCTCTTTCCAGATCCCCGTCGTGATTAGATGCGATGTCTGCTATGAAATATGTCGGGGCATCAATGGCAATCTCTCTGCCTTTAATAAAAACAGTGCTATCATACCTCATGTAATCATCCTCCTGTATTCGTCCGCCAGTGCAGAAACTACCTGACGGGTCGTCGGCAGCTCCAAGCCCAGCAACTCCTCTACCTTGGTGACATCCAGACCCAGGCTCTCTGCCCGCCTCGCACCTGCGAGTCTTTTGACGGTTCCGGTAACTGTAGCAAGAGTATTCAACCCCAATGCCTCTGCCAGCAACTCTATGAAAACCTTTTTGCTGCAAACTGTTCTTGCTGCGAGATTCAAAATACCTGAAGGTTTCAAGGGGAGTAATTTAAAAAATATTTCGGCAAAACCTGTTACATGGATGCTGGAAGTGTAAAAGTCATCAAAAAGCGTTATCGGTTCCCCAGACCTTAGTGCATCTATCGCCCACTCTGCAAATGTTGGTTCTCCCTGCCGCCGGAACCCGACTATATTTGTGCGAATAATGAGCGTATCAGGATATGTCAGCGCAAAAGCCTCTCCAGCATACTTTGACCTGGCGTACTCGTTCATCAGAGATATTTTTGCAGTTTCCGCGTGCTTATCATCCCCGTCATTAACAAAGTAATGATCAGTTGAAATCTGTACAAAATACTTACCCTGACTGGCTCATATTTCTGCCATTAAAGCCACTGCCCGTGCATTGACCAGATATGCCCTCCCCGGATCGTTTTCACATACTGCAAGACTGGTCAGCGCTGCGCAATTGACTACCACATCAGCTTTTATACTATCCAGCACCATCTTAAGTTTTTCATTGTCAGTTATGTCAAGACAGTAATCGGCACTGCTCCTTGCTATCCCTGTGACTTGACAAGAATGCTTCCTTGCCTCGGAAACCAGCGCCTGACCAAGCATCCCTGTAGAGCCGATAATTGCCAGTTTCACCAAACTATCTCCCGGAGAAAAAATTTAAACGGCCACTCATACGTGATTATTTATCAAACTCCTGAGCTGTTCCACAGATAGCCACTCAGTATTTGTTCCACTGTTGTAGGAAAAGCCGTCAGGACATCTCTTCCCGTTGAAAGATCTCTGGAAATCATCAATATCCCATATGGGAATTGATGGCAGAATGACGAAATAGTTATCAAATTCAATAGTATTGATCGAATCAGTACTGGTTATCATCTCTTCATGCAGCTTTTCTCCAGGGCGAATCCCGACAATTTCTTTCTTGCACTCAGGGGCAATCGCATCGGCAACATCGAGTATCCGGTAACTGGGTATTTTCGGCACAAAAATTTCCCCGCCCCACATTTTCTCCAACGCATTAAGTACAAGTTTTACACCGTCCTCAAGAGAAATATTGAACCGGGTCATACGTTCATCAGTAATTGGCAGAACCCCTTCAGATCTCTTTTTCAAAAAAAACGGGATGACACTGCCACGACTCCCCATGACGTTTCCATAACGGACAACCGAAAACTTGATATCGTGCCCACCCCTGAAGTTGTTAGCGGCTACAAACAGTTTGTCAGAACAGAGCTTGGTCGCTCCGTAGAGATTTATTGGCGCTGCTGCTTTATCAGTACTAAGTGCCACGACCTGCCTGACCCCCTTGTCTATGCTTGCTTCAATAACATTCTGTGCGCCGATGATGTTGGTCTTGATGGCCTCAAATGGATTATACTCACATGCTGGCACCTGTTTCAAAGCAGCAGCATGAATTACAATGTCTATACCTTCCATGGATCGCGAAAGACGATCTTTATCCCTGACATCCCCGATAAAATATCTTAACTGCCTGAAAACTTCAGTCGAAAACATCTGACTCATTTCATACTGCTTTAATTCATCCCTGGAATAAACTACTACTCTCTCAACTTCCGGATATTGAGAGAGAATGGTTTCAATAAATTTTTTCCCGAATGAGCCTGTTCCCCCGGTTACCAGTATTGATTTGCCTTTTAGCATTACCTTCTCCATTAAATAAGTGGATTTAGCTCTTATTTTCTTATCGAAATTGTGAATATCATTTTTTTGTCAAAACCAAGCCCATCAAGAGCCTCTGAGCATGCTTCAGATTGTTTGATGGAAGTAATAACCACTGGCAGTTCAATCTTACCTGAAACAGGCTGCACTATATGGCCAAAGAAATTCTTTCCTGTAGAATCGAGACTCATTACCATGGCCAGCTCTATTCCGGTCTCTCGAAGAGACAGATATGCTATCTCAGCGACTTCATCAACTCCGCAGAATGCTACCTGCTTTACACCACTTGCTTCAAGACGACGGAAAAGCTCCAGATAATCCTTGCGAGCTACAGTATAGAGGTTGGTAAAATAGGAAAGATGCTGATAGGCAAGCCGACTCTTCTCGGCAATACCTTGAGGAGTAAGAAGATATGCGTAGCGATTGCTCGGAAAATTCTTTACCCGGACATAACCCTTTGCAACCAGATTTTTCATGTAGGAGTTTACAAGACCGACTGCAATACCGAGGCGACGCGATATTTCACGCTGGGAAAGTGGTTCTTCACCTGAGATTTCAGACATGAGCAGAAATGAGCGGTAGGGATCAAGTGACTTGTCGTTATCGTTCATGATATGAACATTAGCTGATTCGAAGACAGGTAGCAAGAAAAATGTTCATTTAGTGAACGCTCTTCAGAAGATTTTGATAAATTCTGATGAGCTGCTCCCCTCTTGCGTTCCAGGAGTGTTCGACTTCAGCTCTTGCTCTAACCAGAGTTCCAAGATTTTTCAGCTTTTCCGGATCGGCAAGTAAAGCTTCGATCCTGTCAGCAAAATCTGCCGGATCCCCGTAACGGGCATATACCCCCGACTCGCCGAGAATTTCCCTGTTTACAGGGGTATCAAACACCAGGCAAGGAAGGCCACATGCCATATAATTCAAGAGCTTGCCGTTCGCTTCTGTCAGCGATATTTTTGGTGAAACAGCCAGATCACCTGCAGCAAGGTTACTGCCAGCTGCTCCATAATCAATCCTGCCGGTAAAGGTTATCATCCTATCAAGCCCTCTTTCCAAGGCCATCTGCTTGTAATGCTCTTCCGGAAATCCCATAAGAAGAAAATGAACCGGGACAGATCTATGCTTGAGAATTGCAATAACATCCAGAAGCAGATCAACCCCCTGATAGCGGTTCAAAAGCCCAAGAAAGGCTACTACAGGTCGATCTGCTGGGAGTCCCAGCGAAGCTCTGGCTCTCTCTCTGTCGCACAGACAGAACGCATCTGTATCTACCCCATCAATAATGGGAGTTACCTTTGCTGCCGGAACCCCCCACTTGTCAGTAAGCTCTTTAGCGCCGTGGGTCGAACTGGTAATAATTGCATCTACTCTTTTATTGATGAATCTCTCAAGCATTCTGAATAAAGATGTCTGCCAGGAATTTTCGGAAGTAAATCCATGATCAATTATTTCACCAGTCAGACTCCCCTGACAGTCGAAAAGGAGTGGAACGTTCAGGATTTTATTGAGAATAATGCCGATAAAGGCACCTTCGTGCAGATGTGCGTGAACAAGGTCGGGACGAAATGAGCGTGCAACCTTGAGCGCTTTGAAAAAAAGCAGGATATCAAGATAAGGTTTATGCCAGGAAGGGCCCGCTGATAACTTGTGATACCAGGGGATATGCACTATTCTGTCTGTCGGGACAAAAGGCATGTCCCGCCCCAGGTGATAAGTGACAATTCGCACCTGATGCCCCATTGCAAGGAGTACCCGAGCCTCCTCGTATATCCTCACATGGCAACCCCGATCCGCAAAATAGGGGGTTGGTGCAAGCATCAGAATTTTCAGTTTATTGTCAGTCAAAATTCAGTTTTTCCCTCACAACATAAATCGGTTTACCCTGTGCCTCATAATATGTCCGGGCATTAAGCTCTCCAAGAAGACCCAGGACAATGAACTGTACCCCCATAAAGAGCAAGAATGCGGTCAGAATCAACAGTGGATTGCGATTCATATTCATATGCTCGAACAGTTTCATATATATGGTTGCAAATCCACTCAAGGAGCCTGCAAACAGGGTATATATCCCCCATTTGCCAAAAAGTTGAATCGGCTTTGTTGAATAATGAAGCAGAAATTTCACGGTCATAAGATCAAGCACTACTCTCATAGTTCTTGAAATGCCGTATTTGCTCGTACCAAATACGCGAGGATGATGCTTTACCGGTATTTCAGTAACCTTTGCACCTACTTGTGAAGCAAGCGCAGGGACAAAACGGTGCATTTCACCATAAAGATTAATCCCTTCAAGCACTTCACGACGATAAGCTTTAAGGGTACAGCCATAGTCGTGAAGGTGAACACCGGTAAGTCTTGAAATGAGCCGATTGGCCAGTATTGACGGGAGCTTGCGGTTGATAAAAGTGTCCTTTCGATCTTTTCGCCAGCCTGAAACAACATCATAGCCTTCATTGATTTTTTCCAGCAACCTTGAAATATCTGTGGGATCATTCTGAAGATCACCATCCATTGGAATTACTATGTCTCCCTGGGCCGCATCAAATCCCGCCGCCATAGCTGCTGTCTGCCCGAAATTCCGCCTGAACCTGATAACTTTGACCCGTTTATCCTTCATTGCCAAATCATGGAGCAACTGAAACGATCCATCACTTGAACCATCATCAACAAGAATCAGTTCATAATCAAGGCCATCTGAAAGCAGCGCTTCAGAAATCCTTTCATGAAGCAAAGGGATATTTTCTTCTTCATTGAATATAGGAATGACAACACTTACTTCCATCTTAAACTCCTGTGATACTTCCTGATAAAGGTTTATAACCTCTTTTTCAATGCATCGTTATCTGGCTGTTTTTCCATCAAAAGCTGTGCTTTTTCAAATTCATGCCTTAAGAGCGCGTTTTCCTGGACTAGATCCTTCACCTGATCGGAAAGCCTTGATATTTTAATGGAAAACTGGACTGCCAACAGTACGAGGAAAAGAATAGAGCCCAGAAACAGGGTAGTTGTCGGCAGGACTGCACCGATAAGATTTGTTAATATGATCAGCCAGTCATATTTGATAATAAGCACTATCATCAATAGACTTGTGGTAAGCCAGAGAAGGGAATACTCTTCTCGGAGTCTTTTCTTTCTTACCAGTTCAATGGTAAAAACAAAAACTGTCAGACTTACAATCAGTGCAAATATCTGCTGTTTAGCAGTCACGCCCTACCTCCGGTAAAACTTTCGGGTCCTCAGCAAAGTAACCAAAATGGAAAGACACATCTTGAACATGTAATATAAAGGCTTTGCGCCGCTATGCATGGTTTTGCCGCTCGGATTTGCATACATTCTGACCGGTATTTCTCGAATGCTGAAACCGGCAAGATTCAGTGTTATCAGCATGTCGGCATCAGGATAGTCGCATGGGAAAATATCCGAAGTAAAAAACTTCATCACATTTTTGTTAAAGGCCTGATAACCTGATGTAGGGTCAGTTATGTTGCGGCCAATTATTATTGTCACGAGCTTCCTGAAAAACAGAATTGCCAGTCTTCTGGAAAACGAAGGGCGGTAACTGTCGTGCCATAGAAAGCGGGAACCAAGGGTAAAATCGACCTCTCCTGCCTTTACCGGAGCAAGCAACTCTTTTATGAATGCCGGGTCATGCTGTCCATCACCGTCAATCTGTACAATATACTCATACCCGTGAGTACAGGCGTATTTGTACCCGGTCTGTATAGCAACACCATACCCCATATTGAAAGAGTGGCTTAGAACTGTTACTCCCGACTCTTTTGCTTTTGCAGAAGTATCATCTTTAGAACCATCATTTACTACCAGAAGATCAGCGTCAGGAAATGCCTGCCGAATAGATCTCAGGAGCTGGGCAATGCCATCTGCTTCATTATATGCTGGAATGAGTATGAGTGTATCAGACAATTGGAGCCCCTAATCCGTTGGTACCAGGCCACTTAACCTCGATTTCAGCCGCTCTGCAAGGACAGGATCAACCAGCCAGAGAATCTGCTGCTGCTCTGCGATTGTTCGATAATCACCCATTCCAGCCGACACAATAGCCAGATTAAAGTAGGCAATCCCCAGAGAAGGACTGTACCCTGCAGCATTACGGTAATTTTCAGCCGCCTTGGGGAAATTACCGGTTATCTCATAGGCAAGTCCCAGGCTATTATTCACCTCTCCCAGCCACCTGCTGACTACTCTGTCTTCAATTGCTCTGGGATCTTTGAATACTTCAGCGGTTCTGTTGAATCGATCCTTATAGACCCCTAGCAGATCAATTGCTATACCGAGATTGTTCCAGGCATCCGGTTTTGAAGGATCAAGCTCAATTGATTTTATCAAAGCAAATAGCGCCTTTTTCCCCTCTCTCTGCTTTATAAGTGCCCCTCCAAAATTATTCCAGGCGCGTGCACTTCCAGGTTTTTTTGCTGTTGCATCCTCCCACAAGGTCTTATCATTCGTCCAAACCAGGTTTCGTTTCCAGGTTGCTCCTGCCAAAACTAGTGCAATTGACAGAAAACCGAGCAGTACTTTCTGGCTGATATTTAAACTCCCATACCTCCAGCCAAGAGATAGTCCAAATGAGCTTACAGCCATGATAAATCCTACTGACGGCAGATAAACTCTATGCTCGAAGATCAAATCAATTATAGGGAGAACAGACGATTCGACCGATAGCGTCAAAAAAAACCATAATATTCCAAATGCACTTAATCTTAAATACTTATTCCCGCCTCTGTATGCAAAAATCAACCAGAGTGCAAAGCATATCATTGTCAATATCAGCAGAAATGATGCAAAAACTCTCCACTCCAAGAAGCTGTGTGAAAGAGCGTAATCATAATCAACACTCTGATTTACAGGAAACAGCAGTAAGCGAATATATGTTACAATCACTCGCAACTGTGTAAGAAAGTAATCACTTCTCGAAGTAATAGTCTGAATCCTGGTTATATCATCAAGTTTTGAAATGATATTATCTACTGCAATATAACCCGATGAAAACTTGACCAGAATAATAGTAATTGAAGATAAGGCGGCTACAACAAGTCCGATAATTTTGGCTCTTTTCAAATCAAAGAAGGCAAATTCAACAAGCACTATTACCACCGGCAATGTATAAGCAATCTCTTTGGTATAAAAAGCAAGCAGCCCGGCAAGCAGAGCGGCTGCAAACCAGCCGCACTCTGCACAAAAGGATCTTTCTGAGCTATGCTGAATTACTCTTCCCCTCAGATAGCAGACAATGGAGGCAAGAACAAGTAGTGTAGCCAGGGAAGCAAATCTTTGTACTATATAAGTAACCGCCTGCGTCTGCACCGGGTGAACTACGAAGAGAAGAGCCGAAATAAAAGGGATCGAAAGAGAGTTTTCTTTCACCTCCTGCTCACTTTTAAAATATGGAGCGCTAAGAAGAAGAGTGATCAGGGCATAAACAAGAAATCCTGCGCTTATGTGAATAAAAATATTTACCAGGTGATATCCGATAACATTGGTGCCGGAAATGAAATAGTTCAATTGGAATGTAAATATACCGAAGGCTCGCCTTGACTGTAAAGCCTGCTTGAATCCTGAAACATTGAACTCTTTTACCACAGGATTGTTGACAATGTTTACAATGTCATCAAAATTAAACGACATTTGAAATGTATTACTATAGGCAATGAGCCCTGTGATTGCTATAAAGAGTAATCTTAAATATGCTGCCTCTCGTGATGAGCATAGTTTAATTATTTTTGAATCTGTTGAGATCATTATATTCCACTTAGCTATTTAATGATTTTTCACTATACCAGCTTTTGAGTGTCACGAAACTTTTTTGTAATAGTACATCTTTTTTTGGCTTGACTCCATTAAGCAATAAATATTTGGCGCAGATTTATTGTCGATTTTATGGCGTTTTTCTAACCTGAATGATTTCAGGTTGATTATATTTCAAGCCAATTGACTTTTTTCCTCTGACAACATAATGTTTATAGAAACAACTCAGATCAATACAAGGAATATTCATAAATGGAACTTTTTGGTGGACTGATGGTTTTGATGTGGATGATCGGCTTCTTTCTTACCGTCATCTGGTTTGTCCTCCCTTTTGTAATTTTCAGCATTAAAGCTCGCATTGAGGAGACCTTATACAAGGTCGAATTACTTGATAATCGTCTCGCATCTATCGAAAGACATCTTGTGAACTATAAAGCGTTACCGATGTCCACTCATCCTGATATTGCTGCCCCCGGGAATGGGATCTGATTTCTATCTTCCTGAACTACAGTTAGTTGAATAAGGAGACTTCTATTAAACAGCTTTACGGTAATCTCACCGGACTGAAACCCAATCAAACAAAAACTCTTGAACGTTTATATCGAAAAAGAGTCCCTAATAATGAAATTATCTCCTCTGATTTAGCTCGAAATCTCATTTCAATTTCCAGCGAGATCGGTCGTCAGTTGGCTCTCATAATCAGCAGATCAGGAATCATTGAGTTCGTAATTATTGGTGATGATAGATCAATTTTAATTCCTGATTTAATTGACTTTCCATTAGGCAGAAAACTGCTTCGTGGAGTCAGGCTTATACATACCCATCTTCACAGGGAACCACTGAACACTGACGACTTTAATGATCTACTGCTGTTAAGATTTGATCTCATTGCAGCTTTATCCTCTCAGGGATCAAGTTTTTTACATGTCAACATTCAGACGGCACATCTACTCCCTCAATCAAATCCAGCTCTGCCATACAAGGTTAATTCCATAATTGATCTGGCAGATATTCAGTCTGATTTTGATTCATTCATTATTGCTCTGGAATTTGAGCTGGAGAGAACTCTCTCTACCGGAAAATCAGTTGATTCAGGAACTGAGAAGGCCATCCTGGTATCTGTCTCTTCTAATTCCAAATATGACTTTAAGGACTCTTTGGATGAACTCTCAGAGCTTGCCCGGACTGCCGGGATAACGGTTCTTGATTCAGTTTCTCAAAGACCACGCAACTTATCTCCCAAGTTTCTTATGGGTGAAGGAAAAGTTCGTGAATTGATAATTCACGCACTTCATCTTGGATCCTCTATGATTATCTTCGATCAAGAGCTAACCCCAGCACAGATTCGCTCAATTTCAGATATAACTGAATTAAAGGTTATCGACAGAAGTCAATTGATCCTGGATATTTTTGCCCGTAGAGCAACTACACTTGATGGGAAGGTTCAGGTTGAATTAGCGCAACTTAAATATATATTACCACGTCTCTCTGGCAAAGGCGTTCATATGTCGAGACTGATGGGGGGTATCGGAGGGCGCGGCCCAGGAGAGACGAAGCTTGAACTTGATCGCAGACGCATCAGAGATCGAATTGCCAAGCTCGAGAAAGAACTTCTTGCTCTTTCCGATGGTCGTTATCAGAGATGTGATTTTTCAAGACCATTCCCCCACTTTTTGACCTGATTTTTCAGAAGCATTCCCCCACCCAATTTTCAAGAGCATTCCCCCACCCACGGCAGGATTCTCACCCGGCGCTCTGTACAACCTGTAGCATAGTTACTTCATAAATTCATGGAGGAAGCGATGGCACACAAGG
>JANNRW010000431.1:0-12631 GCA_031401815.1 Geobacteraceae bacterium
CGCCGGTGCAGGCGGTATCGCTGCTGCGGGTGACGCTCCCCTCTTCGCACTTGCGGTACATGTTGCCGTTGTCGTCGTATAGCATACCGACCAGTAACGTACCGGTCTGACTGTTCTGCCTTACTTCTTTGAGCTGGTTGGCAGCGTCATAAACATAGGCGCTGACGGCGCTTCCAACCTGCTTTGTCGCGCGGTTGTTCAGCGGGTCGTATTCGTAGTTCTCCTGCTGGCTTGCAGTGCCGTTGGCTACCTGGGTCAGCCGGTTCAGGGCATCGTACAGGTAGCTGTAACTGGTAGCTGTTGGGCCGACTTTCTCGGCGTGGGTCAAGCGGTTGCCAAAGCCGTCATAGGTGTAGTCGTGCTGACTGATGACGGTATTGGCATTAGTCCGGTTCACCACCTGAGAGAGTGTGTTGTCGGCATTGTAGGTGTATCTGGCTGTTATGCCATTGGGGAACCATTTCTCGGTCAGCCGCCCCCCCTTGTCGTAGGCAAAGGTGACGGTGTCGTAATTGGCAGCCCAGATGCCGGAGAGCCTGCCAACCTGGTCGTAGAGGTAGTCTGTCTGGTTGTCGTCGGAGTCGATGACGGAGTTTAACAACCCGCCGGGACTGTAGTCATAGGTGAGCTTCTTCCCGCCACGGCTGTCTGTTACGCTTTGCAGCCGGTGTGCCGGGTCGTAGGCGAAACTATAGGATATGGCAGGGCTGGTGTTGGTTGCGCTGGTTACCTGCCCGAGCGGGTTGCGGGTGTAAGTGACGTTCCCGGCTGTGCTGGTACGGGTCAGTATCTGATGGCCATAGCCCCAGGTGTAACTTGTAGTCTGCTGCCTGGCGTCAGTCATGCTGGTGACGTTGTTGTTCACGTCATAAACAAAGGTCCACTGCTTGCCCAGCGGATCGGTCTCTTTCAGCTTTCTGCCAAAGTCGTCGTACTGCCAGGCTGCCTGGGTGGTGACGCTGTCGTTGGCCGGATTGGTGCCACTGCTGTCAGTTCTTCCTGCCTGTATCTGGGTAAGGTTGCCAGGATTATCGTAGCTGTATTTCGTGACAGGGCGAATAGTTCCGTAGGTGGCATCAGCGTACTGAGGGCCGACTATCCTGGTGGGGCGGCTCAGTTCGTCATAGGTGGTCATAGTGGTGCGGCTTGTACTTCCGTCAGCCGGGATGTCGGTAACGGTGGTGACATTGCCGTTGGCATCGTAATCGTACTCTAGGGCATGGCCGTTGCTGTAGGACTGGATTTTTGGGTGAGTGATCTTTTTCAGGCGACCATCTTTGGTGGCGTCGTAATACTCGTAGCTTGTCGTGTTGCCGTTCGGATCGGTGATGCTGCGAACTTTGCCGGAAAGGTCGAGAGTTTTTACGACGCTGTTCCCTTCTTCGTCGTATGCCTTGATTATCCGGTTATTGGCATCGTAATCAAATGCCAGGGTGTAGTTGTCCGGGTTGGTGATTTTGATGACATTTCCGGAAGTGTCATAGCTATAGGCGGTGACGTTCCCTGCGGCATCTATGGCGCTCTGTTTCCGGTCGGAGAGGTCATAGGCGGCGTTTGTGCTGTCCAGAAGTTTTGGCATTTCGTTGTAGGTTATGAGCAGTTTCTGCTCTGCCGGGTTGCCGTTTGCGTCATAGAGGTAGTCGCGCTGGTTGCCGGTTGCGTCTGTGCCACGTATTACCCGGTCTACAGGATCATAGTCATATGCGGTTGCCTGCCAGTCGACATCTATGCCGGTCTTCAGCCGCCCCAGGCTGTCGTAAGTAAGGTTGGCGGAGTCATATTCACCTGTGGCAATGCTGCCGTCGCCGTCCTTGTCCCCCCGTCGGGTGATGCTGACCGGATTCAGCCCCTGAACATTGTTGATTGTGTCGTTATAGCCGTATTCCAGGGTCAGCCCGGTGAGGTTTGCCGGATTGGCTGCCTGTGCGGCGAAGTCCCGCACTTTGCGGCTTGTTAAGGGGTTGCCCCAGTTGTCATATGTTGTGACGTTCCAGGCAACGATGTCTGTAGCATTGGAGGTATAGGTAGTTGGATCGATATTCGCGCCAAGGCCGCTTTTAAGTTTGATGCTCTGTTGCAGGTTGCCGTTTGCGTCGTACTTGTAGAGGGTGTAGTTGCCGTTGGCATCCTTTACTTTGCCCGGCTGGTTGAAGTTGTTGAAATGGCTGAACTCTACCGTAGCGCCGGATGGATTGGTGATTTGGGTGACATTGCCGCTGCTGTCGTACTGGTAGCCGGTCTGATAGCCTTCCGGGTCGGTTTTGCCGAGCCGGTTGTATGGGTTCGTCGTGTCATAGCTGTATGTCCGGGTTGCGCCGTTCTCTTCAACTATCTTTACCGGGTTGCCGTATTCGTTGAAGAAAAACTTCCGGGTAAAGCCCCGCTCGTTTACTTGCACTGTCTCTCGGCGGAAATCGTTGTAGGTGAAGGTGTTGGTCTCGCCCAGGGTGTTGTAATGCCTGAAGGCTCTACCATTGGCATAGTACTCGAAGGTCATGCCATTGCCACGGGGTAGGGTGTACTTCTTCATGGCGTGATTCAGGTTGATGCCGTCGCTAGCTCCGTAATAGTCGTAGCTCACCGGGTTCTGGCTGCCAGCCACGGCTAAAGGGTTCTTATAGGTAATGAGGTTGCCGCTGCCGTCGTAGAAGTACTGGTGGCTGCGGCCTGTCCAGTCGCTTACCTGGCTGATACGGCTGCCGGAGTAGGTAAGAGTGAGAGTCCGACCCAGACCATCGGTAATTGTGGTCAGGTTGTTGCCGCTGTAGGCCAGGGCAAGGGTGTTATTGTTCCGGTCGCTGATTGAGATAAGCCGTGCCTTCTGCCCCACGGTTCCAGCGACGTTTTCAAAGGTGTAGGTAAGGCCGTTCTTTTCCCGGATAGTATAGGTGCCGTTCCCGCTCTTGGTCATCTGGAAGAAGAAGCCGCTGGGCTGGGTGAAAGTGCTGCCGGTCGGCACTCCGCTTGAGTTCCCGGCTACCTGAATGAATTTTACTGCGCCGGTGCCGTCAGTCCATGATAATGCCGAGGTTATGCCATCTGTGTCAGCAGATTCAATAGATCCATTAAAGTTGTCATCCCTGAAGGTGAGATAGTGGTTGAAGCTGTGAGTCCAGCCATATCCCAAAGGGCCGTCCTGGGGGCTGCGGCTGTTGTAGGAGCGCTCAAATACCAGCGGCAGGCCACCCCGCCCTTTAATGCTGAGATCCCGCTCGGTGTGGTACATGTTGCCGGTAACCATGTTGATCGGGTCGCCGCTGGTGGTGTTATAGGTGGATTGGCCTGAAGTGATTAAACCAACAATGGTCGGCGGAGTATTTATCGGCGTAAACTCGGTATCAAAACATGCCTGCACATAACCGGTGTCAATAGTCGGAGTGTAGTTATAGGAAACCGGTTCAGAGACTGTGAATCCCCCGGCAGCCTGGGCAATGGCATACCAGGCATACATATGCCCTGTAGCCGTGTCATTCTTCAACGCTTCGTAAACGACTCCTTTCCACGTCTGATACTGAATAAGGCTGCGGGGGATATTAAGCGTATACCCTTGTGAGATGTAGCTGGTGTAGATATCGCTGACTTGATTTGTAGTGTAATTCAGGGCTGAATTGCTGTTGTTAAGGAACTTGTAACACTGGCTTGACGCGTTGGCACAAGTGGTCTCGTCACCGGATACACTCCAGTTGGCGTTGGTGAGTGTTAATATATCAATGACATTCTCATTGGCGAACTGCATGCCGCGAACTGTGGAGACTGCATCCAGACGAGAGTTTTCCTGCCAGACATAAGATTCAAGAGCAGAACTTGTGAACATTGCAAGCTGGAAGGATTTCCAGATGAAAGCGCCAGTGGAAATATCAACACTCCGACTAATTAATCCTGGCATGTCTACCAAATATCCCTCACGGTGAACGGCAAAGGGGAGGTCAAAAAGGTACTGAACCTTGGTTCTCGCGCAGGTAAGCCCCAAGTGATCGCCATTTTCGCCGGTGCTGCCGTCCAACTCACCGATGTGCTTGAAGGCATCGGCGGTATAGCGCAAATACTTTAGCCCCACAATGTTGAGGAATTCCCCTTCTGTCTCCTCCTGGTTGGTCATTGGGTTGGTCGTAGCCTTGACCGCATCAAGAAGCAGCTTGCTTCTTTCAGTAATAAGCCGGTCAGAAGTCTGGTTGGCATAGGCTAGAAGCGCGTGGTAGTTGGCAGCATTGATGTTGCTATAGGTGATGGTGTTGCGGGTCGATGTGGTCAAGTCAGCCAGTGAGATAGTCATGGTCAGTTGGTTATCTGTGGTACAGAGACCGACTGATGAGGCTCCGGTTGCCTTTAATAACCCCTCGTTCCTGATGACTGGCACCACGTTGACAGTGCAGGGTATGGCTGAATCGAGATTGCCGTCATTTTTCCATGCATCAAGGGTGGCCTGGTCGCCGGAAGTCGCACCGATGAATGAGAGCGTGGTACGTGTCAGCACCGTTTCGGGCAGGGAAAGTGTCGTGGCGGCAAGCGTAGCCCCGGCACTGTTTTTGGTGGTAATGGTGAGTTTGACCCGATGAGTGTCAGGCAGTTCTGCGGTTTCTGAAGAGTTTATGCCGCTTCCCCAGGGTGGAAAGTTGATGATTTCATAGGGTGGCGATGCTGGAAGGATATCAACCTTGCGCTTAAGGCTGACGCCTTTGTATGGGACATCTTCAAGAGTATTGTTATTGTAATTGGGAGCCAGACTTTTGATCGCTGTTTCGATCTGTTGTTCATATGCTTCTGACGGCAGGGTGTTGGTGCGGGTCGCTATGTAGGTAACGTAATCAAAATCGACGTTGGTTGCTATCCCGGCTTGGTAGGTTTTGTCCTTGAAACTGGCATCAAGCGGTATCCAGCGGTGACCCGCGTTATCAAGCTTCGCACCCCGGTAGTGGGCATAGGGGACACAGGCTTCAGCCCAGACATGGGTGAATTGCACGGTACCGGTTCCGGGATAAAAACCCACGGGTAAGCCTCCATGTCCAAGCACTTTATATGCGGCTGCCTGTGTCTTAACTCCCAACCAGCGCAGCAGCCGGTCTTCATTCACAGAATTGACATTCCCCTTCACATAACGGGCTGGTATGTTTGAAGCCCTGAGCAGGGCGATAAGCAGCGATGTCTGGTCGGTAGCATTGCCTGCTCTGGCAACAAGGGTGCCAGTCGCCCCCTTGATGGAGCCGTAGTATGGTTCAAATCTGATTTCGTTAGCAACGTATTCAAGGATTCTTGCAGGAGAGTAGCCGAGCTGATGCGCCAACGCCCTTATTTCAGTAGTAAGTTTTACTTCCTGACTCTCCCCAAGGTCAGCGGCTGTATAGGCGCAGCTTAGCGCTTCGCCCGGCGTCGGATCAGGCAGCGGCGCCAGCAAGGTGTTACCGTTGAAAGCATAAAGGTTATTCAGGGTGCGTGGTCGGGAGAGGAGAAATGCAGGCGGCGCCGCATGGTTTTTGTCCGGAGATTGAAATGGCCGATTCTCGTTGGTCCAGATGGGGAGTGGTTTCCCGTCATTATTCCGCTTTTGCTCTTTCAGTTTCCCGTGCAGTTCGTGCAGTTCCCAGCGAGCTTTGGCTACAGCTTTACCCCGGCCATGTTTATCCGGTGCCGTGCGTACATCTTCAAGTGAACGGTCAATTCGGTTGAAACGCTCTTCGACCTTTTCTTTCAGTTCGTCCCACGATGCAACCTGCGCAGTCAAACCCAGCGAGGCAAGCCGCTCTCTGGTAGCTGCAAATTTTAACTTCAGTTCAGAGCGGATTACGCCAAGTTCGTTTGCTTTGGCATGGAGGAGCATCCGCCTGGTAGCAATGGCAGATTCATTGGCGGCAGTATCTTCGTCAAGGCTCTTGAGAAGGTCTGACGCCTCGTCCAGATGGCGGCTGAGCGCCAGCGCCAAGGGGTCGTCTGTCTGTTGTCGTTGGCCAACAATCCTGGATATCACTTCATCCGGCAGCGGTGCTGGGTCGCGGTGTCCGGCATGAGCAATGTGGGCAAAGCCCGTTAAAGTCAGCAACAGTGCCCAGATGGGTAGCCCTCTACGTGACATTACAGGTAAAGTCATACGATAATCTCCACTTTAATAGTGCGTGCTATTGAATGGTAATGCTGTCAATGACTACTGAACCGCCGCTGATGGTGAGCGTACCGGTAAATGTGGTTGAGCCGATCTGATTCGTAAAGATGTCGTCATAACCGCCGTTGAGATTAACCGTTATTGCCTGGTCAAATGTAAGATCTTCAGTCAGGGTAGCATCTGTAGTCCGGATGGTTACAGTGCCACCGATAGCCTGTGCAGTGTATGCTGCCTGTAGTGTGTCGAAGTAGCCAATTGCCGGTAATTGCACCATGACCGGAAGGGGGCTGACATTTATCTGGCTGGGGGTAGTGGCGCTCAGACCTGTAGTGTCGCTGACTTTGTAGTAGAAGTTGAATCTTCCGGTTGCGGTCGGGACGCCGCTGATAACGCCAGTGGTACTGCCAAGAGAAAGACCGGCAGGAAGGCTTCCGGATACCATGTTCCAGGAATAAGGAGAGGTGCCGCCGCTGACAGTCAGCGACATGTTGAAACTGTGGTTGACAGGAATAGTAGCAAGCAGCACTGTGGCATTGATCCCGATAATTCCGTCACCGTTCCCTGTGTTGAGGCTGCGTCCGTCAGCTCCTGACGGATTTGTAAGGAGGATGCTCTCAACTACATCGGGAATGCCATCGTTATCTGAATCGGTAAGGGTGGTTGCCGGTAATGTTTGCAAGGCGAGGGCGGTTGTTAGTGGATCGCTGTTCCAACTACCGTTCGCTAGCTGCTGAGTGACGAGGAAGCCCAAGGCATTATCCATGACTGTCTTGGCGGCAATGGCAGCGGCATTATTAGCGTTCTTTGCCTCACTTAATGCAATATAGGCAAGTGCTGTTTCATAGGGATGACTTACTGTAGCAGACTGATCTTCGGCAAACCCGCCATCCGGCTTTTGCCTGGCAATCAGCCAGTTCACGCCGTTGGTTATGAAGGAGTCGGTTGTCCAGCCGGTCTTGTAGCGGCTGAAGGTAGCTATATTGTGAGCGGTGGGAATGACTCGGCTGACGGATGTTCCCGACTGTCCTCTTATGGAAGTAAAAGGCCAGCCGCCATCTACATTCTGACTTGATGAAATGAACGTGAGAGACGTCAGAGTGTCGCTATAGGCGTAGTTGGCTATATACAGGGCATCCATGGCTAGCGACGTGTCAGGAAAGCTGCCGAAATACTGCGAATATGCACCCCAGCTTTTGGTGCCGGGATGACGCAAACCAGTCAGATGATTCATGAGCGATGCTACATCGGCACCGGATCTGTACAGGGCTATGGATTTGCGGGAAAGACTGTCTATGCTTTGAGTGTCTGCATTGGAAAGCCACGATTGGGCGGTTGCAATGGTGCGGCCTCTGATAATTCCGGCATTAAGCAATGCTTCGAGAGCCGCAGCGGTCGGCTGGGTCTGTAATCCACCTAAGGTTTTCCAGCTCCCGTCCCCTTTCTGGTTGATGTACAGCCAGGCAAGCCCTTTGCTCCTTGCCTGCTCGATTTCTGTCTGAGTTGCCGAATAAGATTGCTGAGATTGGTTTGATGAAGGCAGGGCTGACGTGGTGATATTTTCTGGCGAAGCGCCGTTTGTCGTGTAATGGATGCTTGCAGGAGTATTGGGTTGCAGCTTAAGTTTTGCGGCGCTGACGGTCGTTGGCCAACATAATAAGATTACCCCCGGAAAAAGAATGGCAGCTTTTGACCATGATTTCATTCAACCCTCCAATTTCCTCTCCAATTTACAGCCTGTTTCATAAAAGCTCATGAATGTTAGTTAACTGCGGAGTGCAATGATCGGATCAAGCCGGGAGGCCTGGCTCGCAGGATAATATCCGAAAAATATACCGATCACGGAAGAGACACCGAAACCCATGAGGATTGCGGCATAGGATATAGTGAAGTGCCATTTGGCAATAATGGCTGCTATAAAAGAGCCTCCTACCCCCAGAATAATGCCAAGCAGACCCCCAATCATTGAAAGTATCATTGCTTCGATCAAAAACTGACCCCTGATATCCATCTGCCTGGCTCCCAGCGCCCGTCTTATTCCGATCTCCTTGCGGCGCTCGGTTACCGATACAAGCATAACATTCATAACCCCGACCCCACCTACAATCAGCGAGATGCTTCCGATGGCTCCCAGAAGCAGGGTAAACATTCGCATCTGCTTTTCCATCTGTGCAATAATGTCTTCAGGGCTCTGTACAGAGATTCCGGTTATTCTGGTATGAGACAGAAAATAGTCACTCACCTCTTTTTGTGCGGCTTTGTGACTTACAGTTGAACTTACTCTGGCAATTATCATCGGGACATCGTAGTTGTTCTTCATCCGCATTACAGTGGAGATATGGAAGAAAAATGTATCATTCGGATCAAAAGGTCGCATGCTGCTGGGGGGTGCTTTGTCCAGCACCCCGATTATGGTGAATATCTGATTGTTAGTCTTGATTTTTGCACCAATACAATCCTCCTTGAGCAGCCCCTGAATCTTTTCGTATGCTCCACTTCCCAGGACGCAGAAATGGCCGAATTGATCCAGATCGGAGAGAAAGCGCCCCTTAATCACTTTCAGCTTGTTCAATTCAGTAAATTTTTCGGTCACTCCTATTATTGTAGCTGCACTTAACTTCTTGCCGGCATAACTGACTTCCCCCCCGTGGATAAGCATCGGTGCAACTTCAAGTATGGATGGGCAGTTGACCGGGATGGTCATAGCTTCCTTCAAATCAAGGATTACATCCTTGACCTTGCTATCCACCCCGGCATCCCTGCGGATAGTTACTATGTCAGTTCCCATCTCCTTGAACTGCCGGAGTGCCTCTTCCTGGACTATCCTGCCGATAGAGATCATGGCGATGACCGAGCCGATCCCGATAACAATACCGATCAACGCGAGTATAGTCCGCTGCTTTGATGAAGAGAGAGAGCGTACCGCCTCCCGGATGTTTGTTTTTATCATCATTATTAGAGAATTACCCCGTCTTTCATATGGACAAAACGTTTACACTGCTCAGCTATACCAGGGTCATGAGTGATAATGACAAAAGTAATCCCTTCTTCTTCATTAAGTTTTCTGAACAGATCCATTATCTCCTGCCCGACTCTTGTGTCAAGTGCACCTGTAGGCTCATCTGCCAGAATCAGTGATGGTCTGCCGACCAGCGCTCTTGCAATTGCTACTCGTTGCTGCTGCCCACCGGAGAGCTCGGTCGGCTTGTGGTCGGTTCTCTGGTGCATATCGACCTTTTTCAGGTATTCATAGGAGAGCTCTTTCATTTCAGCTTCGCTTGAACTCCTGTAAATAAGGGGGATTGATACATTTTCAAGAGAGGTCAATTTCGGTAGAAGGTGATACTGTTGAAAAACAAAACCGATATTCTTGTTCCGGATGGTTGAGAGTGTGTCATCATTATCATAAGAAACCAGGGTTCCGTTAATTGCATAATTACCTGAAGTCGGTCTGTCCAGAAGCCCTATGATATTCATCAGGGTTGATTTTCCGCAACCTGACGGCCCCATGATGGCGAGCAGTTCCCCATTATTTACTGTCAGATTTACCCCTTTGAGGATTTCTATCTCAGTAGGGCCAATCCGGTAACTTTTGCGTATATCGATAAGCTTTAACATAATAATAATCCGGAGAGCCGATGAACTGAACCAGCAAATATTTTCTACAATTGAATAAACTCGCCTGCTTTAAGCCCCTTGATTATTTCGACCGAATCGAGAGTTGTTTCTCCGGTTTCCACCTCGCGTCTCTCCCCATCTTTCATGATTACAGTTCGCTTGCCGCCGTCACTTTTTACTGCCTGAACAGGCACCATGATCGCCTGGGGTTTTTCGGAAATTATAACTTCAATATTGGCAGACATGCCGACATATATCTGTTTTCTCTGGGCGTCAGAAATATTATCAACGGCTATTGCCAGTTCGAAAAGCGCTGCACCACTGCCAGAACCGGATTTTGTCGCCTGTGATGATATATGGCGAACTTTTCCGTTAAGTGTTGTGTCCCTGAAGGCATCACCGCTGACACGAACCTGTTGACCTGTCCTGATTTTTACGACATCTATCTCATCAACTTTAGCCTTGACTGAAAAACCGGTCAGATCGCCAATAGGGAACAGTATTTCACCCTGCTGATAGTTGGCTCCTCGCTCAACTTTTCGCCCCTCCTTACCGTCAGAGCTGCCGGTAGCAACGACAATAACACCGGAAACCGGCGCTTTGACTACAGCATGACTGATCTGTGTTTCCATCTCCTTAAGCCTTGACTGTGCGCTTTTCATCTCCATTCTTGCTATGCTTTTATTGTCCGGGTTTGCTTTGTCTATGATTGCCTTTAACTCTTCCTCTGCTGACTGATAATCAAGCTGCTGGCCTAGATACTGCTGTTTGGCGCTTTCGAGTTCGGTAGCTGGAATTATCCCTTTTTTAAAAAGTCGTTCAGACTCCTCAAAGTTTCTTTTCTGACTTTCAAGAGAAAGCTTGGCTCGACTCAAAGAGCGTCTGGATCTGGCTACTTCAGTTCCGTTATCCCAGTTTTCCAGCTCTCTTAATCGTTCTGTTGCTTTGATATAAGCCGTTTTTGCCTCTCCAAGCTTGTTTTCTATTTCGACCGTATCCATGACCATAAGTATCTGGCCTGCCTTGACCACTTCTCCGTACTGGAAACGAATATCCTTGATCTTGCCATTGAAAGGGCTCGTCACATTTACAACATTAATTGGGTCCAGACTCCCGGTCAGCTGAAGTGTTGATGAGAGCATTTGAGGGGTAATAGTATGTAGTGCCGGACTGTTTGTGCCACCACCCTGTTTTATGGCGGCGGATCTGCCGGGGAGTGACAGTTTGCGGTTCCAGGAGTAGAGGCCGATACCTACAAATAGAATAATGGAGAACGCAGTGGCGGTAATCCGGATCACCTGAACTTTCTTCAATGCTGCCTGAAGTCCGGAATTTGACTCCTCAACCTTGAGATAGGCATCCTGAAGTTCCCGATGTTTCCCCTTCAACTCCTCTGTCAGACGCTCTTCTGCATCACGTAATTTCTTTACTTCTGTAACATCACGGAATACGGCAATAACACCTACTTTTTCCCGTATCCCGGCATTTACAACGTGAAGAAAGCTGGTTGTGATGAAAAGAGCAGCTGATTTATCACCGACAGAGAATTCGACCATACGGTTATGTATAAGGTTTTCCTCATACATTGCATCGATGATGACCTGATTAAATTCGTCGCACCCTTCGTACTCGAAAAAAATCTCTGCAAACTTCTTCCCGAGTACTTCGTCACGATCAAGGCCGAGCATCAGTGCTGCCGGAGTATTAAAGGTGATAATCGTGCCGCTGAGATCAATAGCCACTACGCCATCGCTCATGTTTTCAAGGACATTCTGCGCTATGATCCTGTCCTGGGTACTGTTCATGGCTCTGCTCCCTGTCCTTCATTCAAGGCAATTTTCCAGCTCTCCAGGGTTGTACCTGTGGCACGATCCAGCGCTGCCAGGGCGTTCTGATAGCTGATGATTGCGCTGAGTTCGCTACTCTGCGCTGTGACAAGATCATTTTCATAAGAGACCATCTGAAAGTTTGTAGTTCTTCCCGACTTCAGCTTTTCCCGCTCTATTTCCAGTTTTTTTTCTGTAAGAGTTAATGCGTGCTGAGCCAGTTTTACCTGTCTAAGCTTCATCTCCGCATCCCGCAACTGATCCTGTAACTCAATTTCTATGGTCTCCCGCAGTTTATTAATACCGGCTTCATCCTTTTCGAGTGAAATACGCGCATTGAGATGGTTTTGCTCCAGTGTCAGATCCCTGAATGGTATGGAAAGCTGAAGCCCAAGATTCCAGGCAACAATTCTGGTGCCTGAAGAGGGGGACTGATTAGCAGAGCTGCCGTAGTACCCTCCGGCAAGTGAGAGATCCCACAATCTGTTATTCTCGGCGACCATAAGGTTAATCCGGGATATCTCAAGTCGCAGCAGAGAGACAAGATAATCAGGGCGGTTCGCAAAAGCTGTCTTCATGATCTCATCAAAATCCAGTTTGACAGGCACAAGGGATACTTTCTCGGATGGGATTATTTTACTCTTCTTATCAATATCAAGAAGTTTAATCAGGGTAAGGCGAGCTGCATCAGCACTGTTTTCCGCTGCCAGAACGCTGAATTCACGATTTGCCACATCTGCTTCTGTCTGCACTATTTCAACCTCTGCCATTCTCCCGGCGTTAATCAATTCCCGGTTTATCATGACAAGCTCTTTTGCACGTTCAAGGGACTTGTTAGCAATCTCCAGCTGTTCACGGGATTGCAGAAAAGCACGGTAAGCTGTAATTACAGAACTTACCAGATCCATTACTGTCCCTCTAAGAGATATCAGATTGATCTTCTCATTTATTCGAGCAGTCTGGACTGATGCTCGGGTTATTGATAAACCGCCCCCTTTAAGAAGAGGCTGGACAAGAGTCACACCCCAGGAGGTAGTAGCTGTGGAGCTGTTGTTGTCTGGTCTGGATAATGTCTCCCCCAGTGAAAGGTTGATCT
>JANNRW010000432.1:0-15026 GCA_031401815.1 Geobacteraceae bacterium
CTCGGCTTTATCTCTTCTTTATGTGCATGGCAATCCGCGCAGAATGACTCCTGATGACAGGCAGCACATGCCTGGCGTGAATTCCCGGCATAAAACCGGTGCTTGCTGTAAAAATCCGGAGACTTGTGATTCATTGCAGCATACTGATCGGTATGACATTCGGTACAGTTCGGGATACCTGATACAGCTTCAGGGTGTGTGGTCGGGATGCTTCTGGTATTTGCACAGGCATAAAGACCGGAAAGGATCAACGGGAACAGGAGTATCAGGATCTTATTTTTCATTCTTGCTTCTCCCCTCACTATGCTTTGCGTCAAACGCATAGATAACTTTCACAAATCCACGCAGTTCCCTGTCAAAATCCGGGGTCCTCGAATATTCCAGGTTAGCGCCAAGCTTCAGTTTTTCACTCAATTCGTATCCGGCCGAACCTGTCAGGGAAAAGCTGTTGCTTACTCCGTTTATACTTTTGTCATAACTGATGTTGAACAGATCGGCCGCCACATTAACCTTGTCTATTTTCTTCATCACATATAAGCGGTATTCGTTATAACGAAGCCGGTCACTGGAACCTTCCATCCGGTGAAATGCCAATCCGGCAGGGATCTTCCCAGGTAGAGATGCTTCGATCCTGAAACCGAGATAGTCGGCATTTCCTGCAATATCATACCTGTAATTTTTATAATCTGTAGTTACGTTAGTATCTTTTAGAATTGTGTAGGAAAGGGCGAAACCTGTTGACAGAAGAGTCTCATCAGGATTGATTATGCCATTTGTGAGACTTAAAGACCGGGTAGTGACATTGTGGAAGTAATCCCTGTAATTGATGACGTTTATGTTTGCGGAAGCTTTAAGTTTATCAAGAGGAGAATAGGTAAGAATGCTGGCATGCTCCATCCAGCCTTTAGTAAGGGAATTATAGGATGAACGGCTGACAAGGTCCAGCTGCTGGGTCGGTCGAAGCCAGATATCGACCCCCTGCTCTTCACGATATCGTGAACTTCCGGAAGCTTCATTCTTCAAAGCGCTGAAACCGATATCATAGTATTTCTGCATCTTGTGACTTACTCTTGCTCCGTACACTAGATGCGCCCCATTGAAAGTCGATTCAGTCAGAACAGGCTCCCCGAGAAAGGCTGCGGCGCTGAAACCCTTGGCCAAGTCGCCTCGAACGTAGAGTCCGTCGATTTTTTCAGCAGCTACACCTTCACTCACGAACTGACGCCCCAGATTGACCATGAAATTGCTTTTGATGTCGCGGTAACTTAGAAAACCGTACTGCAGATCATTGTCGGAATACTTATCAGTTGACTTGTCTGCAAGATCGAGACGACCCCAGGCACCCAGCTGAAATGAAATGGTAGAACCATCATCAAGCCTGCTTGAGGTAGTCAGACGAAGATATTCGTAAACAGGATACAGATCCCTGTTATCCGTACTGCTCCTCATTCTCATGATCGTACTAGACTCACCGGAGAGCAGATAATCAGCCGCAACTAGCGGCGAAACCGTCATCAAAAAAATTATCAGTATCAATGCTGATAATAGTGCAAGTAAGCGAAATCGCCTGTTTTCTGCTTTGATTTGCCGATCAACTTTCAAAATATTTCCTCCCTTCATAAATATCCGCTTTTTCAAGGAGTTGCATGAAATTATCAAGAAAACACTCTCTGATCACAACGGATTCACTGACAGATTCCTGACCTGAATAGCCGGATAGAGAGATAAAACTTTTTTTAAAGTCTACCTTGCAATATATGCATTGCAAGTGCCGATAAGCTTTTTTTAGGCATATATTTGCAAAAAAGCAGGTAAATCTATTTTTGATCGGAAGAAACAGAAGTCGAACTAATTGGAAGCATTAAATATTTCAGGGAGGACATTGGATATTGCCATGATAAAGATTTTGGTTATATTGGGAAGGAATATTTCTATGGTTAACTGCTTTCTTTTAATCTTTTAATCTGCAACGCTTTCCCATATATTTCGTTACGTGAAATACCTGACATGAAAGTTGCTTGTGCGACAGCATCTTTAACTGAATTATTCTCAACCAGTATCAATCTGTTAAGGATAACTTCAACATCAATTACCGCCATTTCCCTGCAAGGCTCATCCAAAGGGGCAACAAGAATTACAATCTCCCCCTTCACCTGCTGCTCTTTATAAAAGGGAGCCAGCTCCTCAAGAGTTCCTCTCCGGAACTCTTCGTGAATTTTTGTCAGTTCCCTGGCAACCACTGCCTGCCTTGCGCCTAGCACCTCATGCATATCCTCAAGGGTTGCCGCCAATCTGTGAGGTGCTTCATAAAAGACCAGCAACCGAGTGTCTGCTATAACCTCTTTTAGCCGAGCTTTACGCTTCCCCTGCCTGGGTGGCAAAAAACCCTCGAAAGAAAAACGATCTGTTGCAAGTCCGGCAGCTGAGAGCGCAGAGATGAGCGCTGAAGCACCAGGCACCGGCTCAACCCTGATACCGGCTGCGACAGCTGCCTGTACAATCCTGTATCCCGGATCAGCTATACAAGGAGTGCCTGCATCAGTAATCAGTGCGATAGATTGACCTGCTGCAAGTTTTTCAAGCAGATACCCTGTTTTGAGCTGCTCGTTATGGTCATGATAAGGGGTAAGGGGTTTACTGATACCAAAGTGATTCAAAAGCTTGCGGGAATGGCGGGTGTCTTCTGCTGCAATCAGGTTCACCTCTTTAAGAATTCTGACCCCCCTGAAAGTCATATCCTCAAGATTGCCAATGGGTGTTGCCACGATATAAAGAGTTCCTGATTTCATCTCACATGCTCCCTGACGCCACGGAAGGTAAGCCGATGGATGGGAGTTGGCCCAAGGGAGGCAATAGCGGCAAGATGAGAAGCCGAGCCATAACCCTTGTGTCCTGCAAGACCGTAACCGGGATAAGAGCGGTCATACTCCTCCATCATCCTGTCTCTTGTCACTTTTGCGATTATGGATGCCGCAGCTATGGAGTAGCTGAGTGAATCACCTTTTTTGATGGTTTTTTGCGGAATATTCAGTGCGGTTCGGGAGATGCCATCTATAAGAAGATAATCCGGTTTTTCAGACAGCCTGGAAACAGCTTCTTCCATGGCTCTTAGTGTTGCCTGCAAAATATTTATCTTGTCAATTGCAGCACTGTCACTCACTCCGACACCAACAGCTATTGCAGAAGAGTAAATCTGATCGAAAAGCCGGTTTCGCACGGTCTCTGTCAATTTCTTGGAGTCATTTACCTGTGAGAGGTTAAAACCTGTTGGGAGGATCACAGCTGCCGCCACTACCGGGCCGGCCAGTGGCCCCCTGCCAGCTTCGTCAATACCTGCTATTTTGCAATACCCCTGACGTCTTGCAAGCAATTCAAACCCGAACATGTCAGGAGGGGGCTCAACGCCGAAGAGATTTATTGTCATATCAGACTCCGGTTATTACAAAAAAAGCCCCGTCTGAACGGGGCCTTTTTTCATAAACCTGCAACATACTTTCTTTCACGAATCCTTGCAGCCTTGCCACGCAGCTTGCGCAGATAGTAAAGCTTGGCGCGACGCACATGACCGCGTGTCACTACATCAATCGCATCAATTGAAGGAGAGTGAAGCGGAAAAGATCTCTCTACACCGACACCATTCGATATCTTACGAACAGTAAAGGACTCCCGTACTCCGCCATTTTGACGACCTATGACAACCCCCTGAAAAGCCTGAATACGGCTCTTGTCCCCTTCAACAATTTTCACGTGCACCTTTACAGTGTCACCGGCCTTGAAAAGCACCACATTCTTCTTCATCTGCGCCATTTCAATCATGTCTATTCTGTTCATCTGGTTTCTACCCCCTCTGATATCTTGAGACTTGTCTCTGTTTGTCATACATGTTGTTATTTGTGCCCGGCCAATCTGTCCAGATAAATTGAGACTGCTGACCGGACTGAAAGGTGATTGTAATTACCACTACCTGTTATAGGTTCCAGAATCATGTCAGCAGCATCAAAAATCTCCTCTGTCATCCCCCATCCGGTGCCGAACAGAAGGAGGAAAGTCTCGTTGCTCGCTGAAATACGCTCTGCAAGCTCTTTAGTTGTGACAGAGTTGCTGCGCCCTGCTGCTCCTGTAACTACAACTTTTGGCTTGCTCCCGGATCGACTTGCCATATCCTGAATTACATCCTCAAGAGTCGGCATTACAGTGAGCAGCTCCAGAGCCAGCTTCCTTTTGGGGTTATATGTTGCCCCCCACCCTTTCAGCCAGTGGTCAGTAATCCTGTTGACAAGATTCTGCTGCTCTTTAACCGGTGTAACAATGTAGTAACGCTCTGCTCCAAAAGTACGGGCAACGCGGGCGATATCATGAATATCCAGATTTGTAACCGCTGTCGTGACGACCTGCCTGTTCTTGTCGTAAACCGGATGGTGAATCAGGGCTATGGCAAATAATGCTCCCCTGCTCACCTGTCAGAACTCCGTTCCGCTTCCAGAAGCATTACTGTATCGCTTTTTGACAGGGTAGCTGCGTCAAGAAGATCCGGGCGGGATCTCCTTGTCCTCAAGAGAGACTGCTCACGCCGCCACTTTGCAATCTGGCTGTGATTTCCGGATAAAAGAACATCAGGAACCTTCAACCCCTTGAATTCGGGCGGTCTGGTATACTGCGGGTACTCAAGCAGACCGTCAGAAAAAGAGTCGGATAAAGCTGATTGATCCGAACCGAGCACACCTGGAAGAAGTCTGCCTACAGCATCAATTACGACCATTGCAGCAAGCTCGCCACCTGTAAGAACAAAGTCGCCAAGTGACAGCTCTTCTGCTCCGGAGAGCTCTATAACCCGCTCGTCAATCCCCTCATAGCGACCACATACGATGATGACCTCCCGGCATGCAGCAAGATCTGTTGCCATCTGCTGATTGAAAGCTGCGCCGCGTGGAGAGGTCAGCAGCAGCCGGGCAGAAGGTGCCAGCTCCTTAACCGCCTCCAGAGCTGCGATCAGAGGCTCCACCTTCATCACCATCCCTGCACCGCCGCCATAGGGGGCATCATCTACTGTCCTGTGCCTGTCAGTTGCATAATCACGAATGTTATGCAACTGAACCTCAAGAGCACCATTTTCAATAGCGCGCCCGATAATACTTGCAGATAACGGCTGGCAGAACATCTCCGGGAAAAGGGTGAGAATATGAAATTTCATAGATCAAAAAGCCCCTCGGAAGGGGTGACTTTCATGACACCGGAAACAAGATCGATCCCCAAGACAACATCATGCAACGCCGGAATCAGGTACTCGCGATCTGCTGATTTAACAACATAGACATCATTACTTCCTGTTTCAATGATACTTTCGAGCCGACCAAGAAACTCACCCTGCTCAGTAATAACCTTCAGACCGACAAGGTCGAACCAGTAATACTCATCTTCCCCAGCCGGCGGCAACTGGTCACGGCGCAGATAAAGCTCTGAGCCGACTAATGGCAAGACAGTGTTAATATCGGCAAAACCCTCAAGTGTGAGGAGCAACTTTTTACCATGGACTGTTGCAGCAGCCACGGCAAACGTCCCGCTTCGGCCGGAGGGCTGCTTGAGGACTATCGAGTCAACCAGAAGCAGGGTATCGAAACTGCCTGAATATGAGACCAGCCGCAACTGCCCCCTGACACCGTGGGTTGCGGCTATCTTTCCCATCAGGATCAGGCTGTCGGCACTCATTACTCGACTATCTTGAGGATGGCCTTCTTGTTATCCTTTGTGGAAACCGCATTCAGCAGAGTACGTATCGCCTTGGCAGTTCGCCCCTCTTTACCGATAATCCGCCCCATGTCCTCTTTGGCGACAGTAAGTTTGATGACAGTGGTATCCTCTTCCATCTCTTCGGTAGCCCGAACCTGGGCTGGATCATCAACAAGCGCTTGGGCAATCGTCTCTACTAGCAGTCTCATGTCGGTATCCTCTGTAAAACTGGAATATCCGGCGTGCCGGGTTTGAAAGCAGATAATCAGGCAGCTTTGGTGCTGAATTTTGTCCAGATTCCGGCATTTTTCAGGAGCTGCCGAACCGTATCAGTTGGCTGAACCCCTTTGCCAAGCCAGTTCAGTGCTTCATTTTCGTCAACCTTGAAAACAGCCGGGTTCTGGTTGGGATCATATGTACCTACATTGGCGATAAACCTGCCATCTCTTCTGGCACGCTCATCTGCAATTACAACTTGATAAAAAGGCTTTTTCTTTGCGCCAGCTCGGGCAAGTCTCATTTTTACAGCCATCTGTTTCCTCCTGGTTTTACTGCGACATCATGGCCGCATTATGTTAGTTTATCTATCTGTAAGTAACCTGCTCCGGTAAAACTCTAAAAAGGGAATCTACCCCCCATCCCCTTTAGACCCTTCATCCCCTTCATGAGCCCCATCGGCCCCATTTTCTGCATCTGTTGCACCATCCTCTGGGCATCTACAAATCGTCGCAGAAGCTGATTAACCTCCTGAACGGAAGTGCCGCTGCCATTGGCAATTCGCAGGCGCCTGCTCCCGTTGATGATGCTGTGGTTGGTACGCTCCTTGGGGGTCATGGAGTTGATAATAGCCTCAATCCGCTTCATCTCCTTTTCCGGCGGCTGCATACCCTCCATCTGCTTCTTTATCTGCCCCATTCCGGGCAGCATCCCCATGATTGACTCAAGGGAACCGAGTTTCTTTATCTGCTGCAACTGGTTTCTGAAATCCTCAAGATCAAATTTGTTCTTCTTCAGTTTTTCCTGTAACCGATGTGACTCCTTTTCATCAAAAACAGAGTGCGCCTTCTCAACAAGTGTAAGCACGTCACCCATGCCGAGAATACGCGAAACCAGACGATCCGGGTGGAAAACTTCGAGAGCGTCCAGCTTTTCACCAACACCGACAAACTTTATCGGTCTGCCGGTAACTGCCTTGATTGAAAGCGCTGCGCCACCTTTTGCATCACCATCCAGTTTGGTAAGGATCACGCCGGAAACCCCGAGCTGATCGTTGAAACCGGCAGCTACATTGACAGCCTCCTGGCCGGTCATTGCATCGGCTACAAACAGGATCTCCCTTGGCGCGACTTCATCTCTGATTCTTACCAGCTCATTCATCAGAAAATCATCTATCTGGTGGCGACCGGCAGTATCCAGAATTACAGTATCAAGACCGCTCAGCTCAGCATGTCGCATCGCTTCACGGCATATTGTCACAGGATCCTGGTCAGAACGTGAATCAAACGTCTCTATACCCAACTGACGTCCGAGGGTTTTTAGCTGCTCAATGGCAGCAGGTCGGTACACGTCCGCCGGAACAAGGAGAACTCGTCTCTTCTGTGATTTCAGATGCCTGGCCAGCTTGCCGCAGGAGGTAGTCTTACCTGCACCCTGAAGCCCTACCATCATTATAGCGACCGGCGGCTTGGCTGCGAGATCAAGCGCATTGCTCTCACCCCCCCCCATCATGGCTATCAGTTCATCATGAACAATCTTGATGACCTGCTGCCCTGGTGAAAGGCTCTGCAACACATCAGATCCGACAGCACGTATGCGGACTTTTTCAACAAAATCCTTCACAACCCTGAAGTTGACATCAGCTTCAAGGAGTACCAGGCGCACCTCTCGCAGGGCATCCCGGATATTCTCTTCAGTCATGACCCCATGACCGCGAAGTTTTTTGAATACCAGCTCAAGTTTGTCGGAAAGATTGTCAAACATCCATATACCGTTGCAGATGGCCGGTCTGGCCATGGGAATAAATAGGCATTTGCCCTTGTAAAGGGGTAACTATAGAGGAATCCATGTTTTTTTGTCAAGCTAAAAAGCGGAAACAGCTCTATGCAAAATAATGCTTCTCATGTCAAAAAAATGCTTCTCATTGCCCTTTTCACCTCTCTCTGCTAGAGTGGCAACATTGTCTGTCCTCTGGAGAAACTTTCATGCAACTTAACTGGATCCCTCTTATTGCGATTGTTCCTTTTATTTTTTCCTGTGCACAACCGGGTGCATCGCTCTGGAAGCCTTACTCATTCAACAGCAGCGAGTTTCAGCCTGCCACTCAGGGATCTGTACCGGCTCTCTGGCTTCGCAGCGGCTACATGCCACGACTTGACGAGCCACCCAGGCATGCTCAGGATACCGGCAGACTCCCCACAGGCACCGGCTCTGTTGCTGGCATATGCTACATGCAGGCAAGTGGCGGCAAAAAGACTGACAATCCTACTGTTACAGCATATCCGGACGAGCAGATCATCATCAAAAGCAGCCAGGAAGGAATTTCAGTCACAAGAACAGATGATGCCGGATATTTCATCGAAATCCTGTTTCCCGGAGAGTACGAGATATTGTGCCGGGGGACAGGAAAGCCGGTTACTGTGAAAAAGGGTGAAACAACCCTGGTTCCGCTAAGGGGCGGGAAAAGGATGGTTGATTGAAAAAGACTTTTTTTATCCTCTTCACTTTAATTCTGCTTCTCAAATCCAGCCTTTCGCTCTCAGGAGAACTGGACAACTACTACCTCGAAAAATTCGGAGAGCTTCCGGCTTCTACGTCAGTAACCCTGTTCAAGGCATCAGCGAATGCTATAGCAGATAAATGCGGCATGCCTCTGCGCAAAAGCCTGAAAAAAGACTGGAACCAGCTTGAAGAGAGTACACGAAAGGTTCTGGCAAAACAGCTGGAAAAGCCGATTCTGGACTACTATCATGATTCTGTGCACTTCAGAATTCATTACACAAGAACCGCGCCACATGCCCCTCCCCTTACTGACAACAACGGCAATACTCTCCCGGACTGGGTCGAAACAGTTGCTGCTATCTTTGAAGAGGTTTACGACAAGGAAATCAATACCTTCGGTTACACGCCGCCGCCGACCGCGCCGGCAGCAAGGTACGATGTCTACCTCCAGCAACGGATTGTTTTAGATCAATATGGAAGAGAGACTGGTGACTTCGGCTACACCGAATCAGACACTCTGACAGGCCAGAGTGCCACCAGCTTCATAGTTATCGACAACGACTTCGCCGATGGCATCTACTCTCCCTACAACGGTCTCACAGGGCTTCAGATTACAGCAGCTCACGAATTCCATCATGCAATTCAGTACGGCTACAACTACTGGTTCGACCAATGGTATGCAGAAGCAACATCTACCTGGATTGAAGATGAAGTCTATGATTCGGTAAACCAGCTTTATGTCTACTCTGTCAAATATCTTCAATACCCTTCTTTAAGTCTAGACACAGCAACTTCACTCTCAACCGGAGGAGGTTACGGTCGATGGATTTTCAACCGCGCCCTCACTGAAAAATATAGTACTACAGAGATCAGATTAATCTGGGAAAGGCTCCGCAATACCCCTGCTTCCGGCTTTGTTGATATTCCGATGCTCCCTGTTCTTGACTCCCACTTCAGAAATCTCGGCAGCAGCGTTGGCGCTGAATTCATTGATTTTGCAAAAAAACTTTATACAAAAGAGTGGAGTAGCCATACAAGCGAAACGAATCTTATATACTCTACACCGCTATCATTTAAAGCAACTTTCTCGTCATACCCTGTCAATCAGGCCACATCGAACGCAACCTCAGTCACCTTACCACACTATGCCATGGCTTATCACAGATTCACCCCTTCAGCATCAGTTACTGACCTGACAATAAGCATCAACAAATCAGGTGGAGTACAGGCAGCGGTTCTGAAAAAATCCGGCGGAATCTTCAGCGAGATCCCGGTCAACATAAATGGCGCATCCTTTACAATAAACGGATTCAGCACCCTTAATCCTGCTACTGACGAGATAGTACTTCTTCTAGTCAACACATCTTACTCTGACAATCTGCAAGCCAACATCAGCACTGACGGGTCGTCTCCGCCCGTATCAGTATCTTCGGGCGGAAGCAGCGGAGGTGGCTGCTTCATAGCAACAGCCGCCTATGGCAGCTATCTCCACCCGAAAGTCATGGTATTGCGAAAGATCAGGGATGATTATATGCTGACCAATGCGCCGGGACGAGCCTTTGTATACGCTTATTACCGGATCAGCCCACCTGTCGCCGACTTTATTCGCCAAAATGAGACCCTTCGGATTATCGTCCAGCTTCTCCTTGCACCGGTTATCTTCGCTGCTGAGCACCTGCTGACAGCAGTGGCAGCTTGCGTGCTGTTATTTGCAGGAGCATTTATGGCAATCCGCAATAAACCTATAAAGCAGTTCAACACAGAGACACCGAGGTCACAGAGTAAAAACTTTTGACCCAACTGATGTTTTCAAGATAAAAAAAGCCCCGCCGGAAACCCGGCGGGGCTTTTTCATCCTTGTGACGAAGCTTTTCAGCCTTTGCGTACGTTTGCTGCCTGAAGACCTTTCGGGCCGTTCACAACATCAAATGTAACTGCCTCACCTTCGGCAAGTGACTTGAAACCGTCACTGATAATCGCCGAAAAGTGGACAAACACATCGTCACCATTCTCCTGCTCGATAAAACCAAAACCTTTTGCATCATTAAACCACTTAACTTTCCCCTGTGCCATTCCCTGCCCCCTTTTAGGCTCCGGCTACATAATGCCGGGTCGCGTTTGTACTGCAGCTGCCGGAGTCTTGAAGCAGGAATTCTTTTTCAGGTCCATCGTGTGGCCATTTAACAGATTCCTGGAACTGCAAAAACTTCCGATACCGAACTGCGCACGATACATTAGCACTACGTAATTGTCGATGTCAAGAATTTTTAGAAACGGTTTTTTAAACTGAAAACGGGTTGAGAGTTACGGCATTCGCTCAAAGTACCTATAATTCTATCAACAAGTCGATCATGATCCGATCCCCACGCGCTGCCACGCTGTACTCGCCTGGACTATTTTGCATCAGAGGTTTTTTTTGCGGATTTTTTGCTATTTGGTTTTAGTTCGACAACAGAGCGATGCAATGCCTGAAGTTCTTCGAAAAGCTCTTTTATCGGTTTTGGGGCTTTATTAGCGTATCGGACAACGTGTTCCCTGCTGGGCGAATGATACATGATTGAGCATTTCCCGCGATCATACCCGGAATCCAGGAATCCATTTGTTTCCGCAAGATTAAACAACCTGGCTGTTGAAGCTGAATCCTCGCCAACCGGAATTTCTACCGGTATTTGTACATTTCCAAGCTTCATGAGCTTTAAAAGCTTTCCATCTCGCATAATCTTGAAGCCGCTTCCGCCTTGTTCGACATTGTTAGTACAGAGATAACTTATGTAATTACTCCCTTCTGCCACGGCAATTGCAGGATAAAGAATAACCAACAAAAACAGGAAAACCTTCATAACTCCTCCAAATCATGTAATTTTCGTCTCAATCTCACAGTGACTAAACAAATATACTCAGTTCTCTACAAAACTGTCGAAGTAGTCATTAATGTCAATAGAAGTTGAAGCAGGAAACACTCGCATTATCAAAACATGCGAACTGAATACATTCTGACTGAACTGCCTCCATGTGCCGTCCGAAACCAAGGCAGTATAATATTGATTTTCGTACCAGTAGCCCCCCCCTTCACCGTCGTCATACCATTCCCCGGTACCATCCGACCAGATAACCTTTGACTGACCGGAGACGACATCAGGCATTTTGTACCAAAAGGAGAATGAATTTCTGTTGGCAACTGAATTCAAATAATAATATCCGCCATAACCAGCTGGCAAGGTGCCGACAGAATGAACATCAACTGCCGGGTTGGACGCATGACCCGCTGCGAGTGATATTGTCTTGGTTATGGAAGCGCCGCCCCCTCCGAAATGAAACGTCCAGGGTGGACGAAGGCCGGAACCGGCAATAAATCCGTCATTTACGGCAACACTTATCGAAATCGAAACAGCAGCTGTGGATGTAACACCAATGTTGTCAGTTACCTGTATGGAGAAGCTGCTGTTTCCAACAGTTGTGGGTGTACCACTGATTGAGCCTGTCGTTGAATTCAGGGCCAGACCGGGTGGCAGGCTACCTGAGATAATCTGCCAGGTGTAGGGCGTTACTCCGCCCGTAGCTGAAAGAATTTGGTTATAAGAGTTGGCATTGTCTCCAGAAGAAAGAGTGGTAGTTGTTATAATCAAAGGCGTCGGGAAAAGTTCCCAAGTGATTATGACGGAGCCATTTAAGTTGGAGCCTTGTCCTGGTATGCCCCCGGTCCCTTGAGTATAGGATGCACCATTATGGTTATAAGAACTGCCATAACCGCCTGCACGTCCGACATAAATGCGATAGGGGACTTGAGATAAAGGGTATCCGGTAGTGATCGCTTGGTTGCCGGCATAGCCGGATTGATACTCATTGGGATCGTAGAATCCTGCCCCTCCGGCAGCTCTGGAAATATAGTTAAATTGATCTGCTGCCGAAGCAACAGCGGAATAACCACCTGTACCTCCTCCTCCAACACTAACAATTTCACCATCTTCTTCATACGATCCACCACCGCCGCCGCCACCAGCACCATTTGTCACTATTGTCGCAATCCCTGTAGAGGGTGGCGTCCAGTCGGTATACCAGCCATTCGATGAAGCCACATAGATTTTTCCATCGCCATACTGGAAAGAGATCGAACCACTGCCAGCTGAAATTGATACAGTATAAGCAGCACTCGCAGTATTTCCATTATTATCTTGAACTGTTACAGAGAAGGTGCTTGCCCCAGCTGCTGTCGGAATGCCGGAAATGGTGCCTGTGGAGGCATTCAGAGTAAGCCCTTGAGGCAGGTTGCCACTGGCAATCGACCAGATATAGGGGATTTGTCCTTCAACAGCTGTAAGTGTCTGACTGTATGTACTGTTTCTGGAACCGGACGGGAGCAATGCCGTCGTGATTAAAGGAAGAGTAGCTCCACCGGACTGCCATGAAATAGTTACTGATCCGTTTTCTGACGACCCGCCATTTAATATAACACTACCGATATCAGCACCTCTGGCATATGAAATGCCATAAGAACCGTCCGGATTCCAAAATGCATAGTCGCCACTTAATCCCTTTTTGCCTACATAGATGCGATATGAAATTGCATCAAGGGCAAGTACCGAGTTTGTACGGTTTCCATTCGATCCGCAAGCTGCCGCCCCTGCTGCTTCCGCAAGGTAGTTTGCAGGTGTTGTCAAAGCTGCAATTGCAGAATATCCGCCTGCACCACCGCATGATCCATAAATAACACCACCTTCTCCATCATCAGAATCCGAACCCATCGTGCCTGCTCCGGCACCATTACAGGTTATAGTTGCTGTCATTGCAGAAGGGGGTATCCAGTTCGTGTACCAGCCGTTGGGAGCAGGATAATAAAGCTTGCCGTCGCCATACTGGAAAGAGATAGAACCACTGCCAGATGACATCGCCAGACTATATTCAGCGGTTGATATTGCTCCAATACTATCCTGCACCTTTACTGTAAAAGTGGTTGATCCGACAGCGCCTGGTGTGCCGGTGATTGCACCTGTAGAGTTGTTCAAAGCAAGCCCTTGCGGCAAGCTGCCTGAGATGATCGACCAGGTGTACGGGGACACTCCGCCGTCAACGGAGAGGCTCTGGCTGTAAGCAGTCCCTATCAAGCCGTTTGGCAGCGAGTTCGTGTTAATCGTTAGCTGAACAACGAAATTTGCACTTATCGTGTGGTTTGCCGTAACGTTTGTGAAGCTATAAGTAGTCGCGGGCGAAATTTGAACCCCGTCAACCACTAGAGACGAAACTTCAAACCCCGAATCAGGTGTGATTGTGTAGCCCTGGGAATCACATATCGACACTGTTGTCGTACCTGCCGGTGAAATGCTGCCACCTTCCGAAGCGCTGGCTGTGACAGTATAGTCACCCAAAGGAGCCTTGCATTGCACATTCCCGACTTCGTCGTATCTGTATTTGATGCCAGTGCCATCGCCAAGCCGCATCTCCGTAAGCCGGTTCAGGTCATCGTAAACATAGGTGATTTCTTCGGCTGTCGTGGTTTTGGCAAATAATAGACAGATTATGCAGAGCATCAAAGTTAGTGTCGAGGATATTTTGTTTGTCATTTTAGCCCTCTCTGCGCGAAATTCGCAAATTCTCTTCGTATGTAAGTGTAGTTCTGTTTCAGTGTTCAAAGCATGACTGCAAGGTTTCAGAGTCCAAAACTGGCATCCTTGAAAAATCATGGCAACTACGGCAGGCATTGGAAAACAGTAAAAGCACATCAAATTGGTTGTTACCCTCGCGGGCTGAAGTCAAGATGCAGACTTGTCACTGGCGCTGATTGCTTCAACGGCTCGTTTTTTTAAAAGATTGCTTCGTTCTGCTAGGTAGTCCATATAAAAAAACCTCAGGCCAGCAAGAATTAAGGCTATACCGATTGTAATGGCGGCAAACAAGCTCCTGGATGTAATATAAAAAAACAAAGCTATCCCAATGGATATAAGTACTTTATACAAGTAACTCTTAAAAGCGTAATGCATCGCTTTCTTATTTAAAGGATTCATAAAGGCATCCAATCCAAGTTGAACTTCATCAGCAACTGGCAATTTATTGTAATATCTAATGCGCCTTATTTGGAAATGGGTCTAAAATGCCAAGCCAAAATAGAGACCACGAGACTGCGTTTCTAATGATCGAACTTTTTTCTTTCACGGCAACATTCAAAACGGTGTCTTTTAATGCATTGGTGAAATCATTATTAATCCATGGTTCAATTCGAGGTTTTTGTATCCCATTTACAGCAAAGTAGGCTGGATCGCCGGATGCGTTTTTGGTGTCATAAGCAGCGTCAGACGTTTGAGCTTTAGTATAAATTATTGTATTTTTTTCAATTTCAGATGAACACAGCCCTAACGGATCAATCCTACTCACTGGGTTCCCGCTGACATAAGCCATCAAATTCACATCCCCGCCCCCAAACCCCAGCGGATCTTCTGAGATAAACCGCCCTACCTTCGGATCGTAATATCTTGCTTTCATGTAGTAGAAACCATTCGGCTCGCTCATTACGCCGTATTGCCCTACATACTTGAACGGCTGCGGGATGGCCTCAACCTGATTGCTGCCGATATTGCCGAACGGATCGT
>JANNRW010000433.1:0-12788 GCA_031401815.1 Geobacteraceae bacterium
TAAGTTACTCAAGCAAAGGATGAACGGATATGCCTTGATAGGTGGCGGTCTCTTTCGGAGTGCCGGCGGTTGGAGTGCAATCAAGTCCGTACAATCGGCCGGAATCTTCCTGAAAAGTGATGAGCGGATACTTGGAGATAGTGATTTTGTTGAACGAATTTTTGAATCCTCTGAAGAAGACATGGAGAGAGGGATGCGATACCGCCAGCAAGGTGTTGATCTGGAGAAACTGACTAAGATCGTGGCCGAGGTTCTAGGTGTTGAGCATGTCGATCTTGAGAAGCCGGGAAGACAACCGACCCGAGTTCAAGCTCGCAGTCTCTGTTGCTATTGGGCTGTCAGAGAACTGGGGATGACTACGACATTATTAGCCAAACGCTTCAGTCTGACTCAGCCCGCTATCAGTCTAGCTGTAGGCCGTGGAGAAAGGCTCGCCGCAGATAAAGGTTTGTGTCTCGATAGTTTCTTGCGGTGAGTGCGATGAGGTCGGCGCAGAAACTTATAAACTTATGGGCGTCCCCCTTGATTGCCCCAGAAACTTATAAACTTATGGGCGTCCCCCTTGATTGCCCCCTCATTCAGTCTGCCAAGAGAAGAGCCAGGGGTTACCGTTCTACGAAGAACTTGATCAACATGGCTTACCTCATTGCTGGAAAGCTTGATTTCAGGTTACCCACGTGAAACAGCGACGAGCCACACCTTTTGAGGGAATACAGAAACACCATACCTATTAAGAGGTGCTGGAGCCGGATTAGAGAAGAGCGGAGCTGGCTGAAGAGTTTGTCTCGGTGGTGGAACTCTATCGTAAAGCGTAGCGTAGTCCCAAGAGAAGCAGCCCAATAATTGACGACAACTTCAGTTACTGATATCTTCCAATGCAGGAGGTATTTATCATGTCAACGTCTGCGCATAAAGCTGAAAGAGTATTGAATATTTTGCGTGAACTGCCACCCGCTCAAGTCAATGAAGTCATTGACTTTGCCGAATATCTGAAAGCGAAGATCCGCAAGCCCAAACCGCATAAACAGAGCAGCAAAGAATTGCCTCTTTATCATTTGGGTGCGGTTGAACCGGAAGATGTTTCACAAGAACATGACCGCTGGGTTCACGGCATAGTGAATGCTGCTTTAATAGTGGCCAATGATCCAGAAACTGAATTTATCCCTCATAATACTGTCAAATCTGGTTGGATCGAGAAAAAGAAAAACCTGCATGCTTGTACAGCCAAGGACAATCTGTCTTGATTATAGAATGGCTTCCAGCTGCCCAGCATGATTTCGACGCGATAATTGATTTTATTGCAGCTGATAACCCGTTGGCTGCTATCGACCAGGGCGATGAAATAGTGAATCAAGTAGCAGGTTTGCTGGAGCATCGTCACCGTGGCCGCACAGGCCGCGTCAAAGGAACAAGAGAGCTTGTCATCGTGCGGACTCCCTTCATTGCTGCCTATTGCATCAAACCGAACAAGATACAGATACTTAGAATTTTTCATGGTGCTCAGCAGTGGCCTGCTGAATTCTGAATCTAAACCCCGTGTAGCAGATACGGTTATGAAATTTCAATTGATGCTTCAAGCCCTTCCTTCAGCGTAGGATACTTCAATCCTATCTCCAGTTTTTTCAACATAAGAGTGTTGTCGATCCGCCGTGACTCTGTCATGTAGCCGTACATGAGCGGAGTCATGGCTTCCCTTGCTTCGCTGAGCGGGACCTGGGGGAGCCGGGGGAGGCCGAGCCGGTCGGTGATGGCGTTGAAGTAGTCGGTCATTGTACTTGTCTCACCGTCGCAGATGTTGAAAATGTCGCCAGCCTCTCCTTTTTCGAATGCTGCCAGGCAGATCTGCGCCAGATCATCGGCATGTATCCGGTTGGTATAACCGGCTTCTTCAGCGAGCAGCAGCGGATGCCTGCCAAGTATCCGCTCCATCGGGACTCTCCCCGGCCCGTAGATGCCAGATACACGGAGGATGACAACCGGCACAGACCTCTTCTCTCCCCATCTCCTGAACTGCTCTTCTGCATCAAGCCGTCGCCTCCCTGTATGATTTGCCGGATTTGCCGGTCTGGCTTCAGTGACAAGCTCACCGCCGCAGTCGCCATAGACACTGGTACTGCTTATATAAACGATCCTGGCCGGTTCCTGACCATCCCTGATTGCTTCCAGAAAGTTCCTTGCTCTGGTATCCTCTATTCCGCCACCCGGTGGAGGGGCAGAGTAAAGAACAGCAGCCCCCTGAAGTTCAAGAGCCGATAACGAAGCGCTATCATCCAGATCCCCCTGTAATAGTTCAACATCGCTGCTCTGCATGGCGGCGCTCTTTCTTCCGCTCCGGGAGAGAGCAGTTACCTTGTAATCTTTTGCCAGGGCAAGCAGGGCAACCCTGGAGCCGATATCGCCACAACCGATGATGGCAATTTTATCTGAGTTCATTGTTTGTGCCTTTAACGTAATAGAATGTATGGTATCAGGAGTATACTTCTGCTAAATTGTGTAAAGCAAGCAGCTTTACAAACCAATCGATAACTCGTCTTACAAGGCACACCTTTGAACCTCTTTTCTGAAAAAAGAATCCTTACTGTTACCCAGCTTACCTCCCTGATCAGGGGGCTCTTGGAAGAGAATTTCGAGCATCTCTGGGTTGAGGGTGAGGTTTCAAACCTGGCGACACCTTCTTCCGGGCATCTCTATTTTACCTTGAAAGACGCCGGGGCAGCGATTCGCTGCGTCATGTTTCGTGGCGCAGTGAGTGCCCTGAAATTCAGGCTTGCTGACGGCATGAAGCTTATACTGCGCGGCAGGATGTCGGTTTATGACCAGCGTGGTGATTATCAGCTTATTGCCGAATACCTTGAGCCTCAGGGTGTTGGGGCTCTGCAGCTTGCCTTTCAGCAGTTGAAGGAGCGTCTTGCAAAAGAGGGGCTTTTCGCGGAAGCCCGTAAACAGGCGATCCCCTCTCTTCCGTCAGTTGTCGGCATTGTTACTTCACCAACCGGTGCAGCAATTCATGATATTTTGAATGTAATCGGCAGGCGTTATGCCAACCTTCAGATACTTATATCACCGGTAAGAGTTCAGGGGGAGGGGGCTGCTGTAGAAATTGCATCTGCAATTTCTGACCTTAACAGTTATCCCGGGATCGATGTGATTATTGTTGCCCGTGGGGGTGGCTCTATTGAGGATCTATGGGCTTTTAACGAAGAAGTTGTTGCCAGGGCAATTGCAGCATCAAAACTTCCGGTGATCTCTGCTATCGGGCATGAGGTTGATTATACCATTGCTGACCTTGCTGCTGATCTTCGTGCTCCTACCCCTTCTGCTGCCGCAGAGCTTGTGGTTAACTCAAAGGCGCAGATGATGGCAGATTGCGCCTCACTTGAACGCAGGCTTGTACTGGCAGTGCAACGCTCACTCTCTGATGCATCATCAAAACTTGAAATTCTGAGGCTCTCTGTAAAAGATCCGGAAATTCTCATAGAACGCTTCATGCAGCGGCTTGACGATCTACAGCAAAGAGCTGAAGCTTCCCTGTCAGAAGTTATTAACAGGGGGAGACAGAGGACTGATTCAGCTCTGAACTCCCTTGCCTTTAACTCTCCTTTAGTCAAGATAAGGAAGATGGAGTCTACCCTGGAGAATCTCTCCTTGCGGTGCGCTGCTTCAGTCCGCTCCGGACTTGAGCTCTCTCACTCCTGTCTGGCTGCCTCTTCAGGGCGACTGGAGGCTCTATCGCCCTTAGCTGTGCTGCAACGAGGGTATGCGGCTGTCTCCCTGAAGCTCTCAGGCAAGAGTGTCAGATCGGTCTGTCAGCTGGCTGAATTCGAAAAGATCGATATCCGCTTTGTTGATGGTCTGGCTGAATGCGAAGTCACCAGCATAAAGAAGAGAGTCCCTTATAGACTTGACTCTGAATTTTCGGAGTTCTAGAATAAATGGTAACTGCTCAGTAGTCAGGATTCAGGGGTCAGGTTTCAGTAGAAAACCAGGGTCAAATTCTCACATAGACTTTAACTGCTGACGATAGCCCATGTGAATATCCATTTATGCTTCAGCAATATAATCCTCTCTGTGGCGCAACTGCCGCTTTTAGGTTAATCATACTGACTACTGAATACTGACCACTGAATTCTGAACTGATTGATTGGAGATCCCATGGCAGCCGAAAAGTTTGAATTATCGCTCAAAAAACTCGAAGAAGCAGTAACCCGGCTTGAAAGCGGAGAGCTGTCGCTTGATGACTCTTTAAAGGTCTTTGAAGAGGGTGTCAAGCACTCGTCGATCTGCACCCGCAAGCTTAATGAGGCTCAAAAGCGGGTAGAACTCCTTTTAAAGCGAAAGGACGGGAGTTTTTACAGGGAAGATTTCGAGTCTGATGAGCCGTTGTAATTAATTTGCAATGATGGGAGTGGGGTTCAAGTATGCCGACTATATTATTGATACTTGGTTGGAGGCTATATTTCTATGCTAATGAACGTAATGAACCTATTCATATCCATTGCCGAAACGGTGAAATGGAGTGCAAATATTGGCTTGACTCTGACAATTCGGATATAATTGAGGCATACAGTTACAAGATGAACAATCGAAACAAGCGTGAAATAATCAAAATCATCTATGAATATTTTGAATTCATAGAGTCGGAATGGGAGCGATTCCAGCGGGAGAAAATATCATGAGATCTAATCATGAAGTATCTAATGTTGAGGTGAATAAAGAGTCTATTTCCTTGACAATTGACGGCAAGAATTATCTGTTTCCTCTTTCCGGAATATCCCCGCTTCTTCAAAATGCTTCAAAGGTTGAGCTGGAGCGTTTTGAGATTTCACCATCCGGATATGGCATTCATTGGCCTTTGTTGGATGAAGACATCTCCATTGACGGCTTACTGGGAATTGTTCACAGAGCTCCATCAAAGCTAGCTGCGTGAATATTCAATCTTCACAAATATCAAAAGCAGGAGCTATGAACTTAAAGCAATACCTTAAAGAGCGTTGTCAACTTGTTGATGATGCTCTGAAAAATTATTTACCGATGGAGCATGAACTCCCTGCTTCCCTGCATGCCGCCATGCGCTATTCACTTTTTGCCGGCGGCAAAAGGGTGCGTCCCATCCTGATGCTGGCTGCCTGTGAAGCTGTTGGTGGCCAGATTGCTGTAGCGCTTCCGGCAGCATGCGCCATTGAGATGATTCATACATATTCACTGGTTCATGATGACCTGCCAGCCATGGATAATGATGATTTTCGTCGTGGCATACCGACCAGTCACAAGGTATATGGCGAGGCTGTAGCAATACTTGCCGGAGATGCGCTCCTTACACAGGCATTTATTACCCTGAGCGCTCCGGAATATGTTTCCCGGCTCCCTTCTGAAATCCTGTTGGAGGTCATGCACGAGATAGCCTGCTCTTCCGGTTCCAAAGGGATGGTTGGCGGTCAGGTGGCAGATATGGAGAGTGAAGGGAATGGAGATGTTGATCTTCCCACAGTCCAGTTTATTCATACTCATAAGACAGGGGCGCTGATCAAGGCTTCAGTCAGGGCTGGCGGGATGCTTGGTGGCGCTGGAGTGGATGAGCTTGCTGCTCTGATCCGTTATGGTGAAGTTGTTGGCCTTGCCTTTCAGATTGCAGACGACATTCTTGATGTAGAGGGGTGTAGTGAGGAGCTTGGCAAGGAAGTTGGCAGTGACGAGGCTCGCGGCAAGGCTACATATCCTGCCGTCATGGGGATAACCGCTGCCAGAGCCCGTGCAGATGAGCTGGTTGAGATGGCGATTAATTCTCTTGAGCTGTTTGATCACAGAGCAGATCCACTGCGCGAGATTGCCGGATTCATAGTGAACAGGAATAGATGATATTGTGACCATACTTGAAAAGACAAATTCACCTTCAGACCTCTCTGCGCTTTCATTTGCTGAAATGGAGCAGCTTGCCGGTGAGATTCGCGCACTTATCATTGCAACCTGCGCAACCAACGGTGGTCACCTGGCTCCCAGTCTTGGTGTTGTCGAGTTGACCCTTGCACTCCATAAGGTATTCAAATCACCAACCGACAGAATTATCTGGGATGTAGGCCATCAGGCATATGCACACAAAATCATTACCGGCAGGCGCGATCAATTTTCGACCCTTCGTCAGGCCGGAGGAATCAGCGGCTTTCCGAAACGATGCGAATCCCGGCACGACATTTTCGACACCGGACACTCTTCAACCTCCATTTCTGCTGCTCTCGGCATGGCGGCAGGACGTGACCTTTGTCAGGGCTCCAACAAGGTTGTTGCAGTCATTGGCGACGGCTCAATGACCGGTGGGCTGGCTTTTGAAGCGCTGAATCATGCCGGTCATCTCAACAAGGATCTGGTGGTTATCCTTAATGACAATGAGATGTCGATAGCTGAAAATGTCGGAGCATTATCCAATTTTCTCAGCAGAACAATGACCAATGAATTTGTTCATAAAATCAAAAAGGATATGGAATCCTTTCTGGAGAGCCTTGATGACCTTGGACGCGGCGCTCTGAAGGCAGCCAAAAGAGCTGAAGAGTCACTGAAAGGGATATTTACTCCAGGGATGCTTTTTGAGGCTTTCGGTTTTGAATATATTGGTCCGATTGACGGTCATGATATCAGGCAAATGCTGCATACCTTCGAGAAAATCCGGAATTTTGATGATGCAGTTCTGCTGCATGTCCTTACAAAAAAGGGGAAAGGTTATCCCCCGGCAGAGAGGAATCCGGCTCTTTTCCACGGTATCGGCCCTTTTGATCAGGAGACAGGCAGGGTTCACAAGCACAAGGGGGCTGCTGCTTCCTATACGGCTATTTTCGGACAGACTATTTGCAGACTTGCTTCAGAAGATGACAGGATTGTAGCCATTACCGCAGCCATGCCGGATGGAACCGGACTTTCCGCTTTTGCCAGGGAATTTCCTGAACGTTTCTTTGATGTCGGGATAGCTGAACAGCATGGAGTTACCTTTGCCGCCGGGCTGGCAGCAGAGGGTTTCAAGCCGGTCTTTGCCATTTACTCATCATTTTTGCAAAGAGCCTACGACCAGCTGCTCCATGATGTCTGCCTTCAGAATCTTCCGGTTGTCTTTGCAATTGATCGAGCCGGAGTTGTTGGCAATGACGGGCCGACCCACCACGGACTCTTTGATCTCTCCTACCTGCGCCACATTCCGAATCTGGTTTTAATGGCTCCAAAGGATGAAAATGAGTTGCAGCACCTCCTGTTCAGCGCTCTTGAGTACGGTTTGCCCGCAGCAGTCCGTTATCCCAGAGGGGGTGGTCTGGGAATCCCTCTTGAGCAGTCATTTCATTTTATCCCCCAGGGTAAGGGTGAAATCCTGAGAAAAGGGGGTGCAAAGGGGTCGATTATCGCTGTTGGAACCATGGTCTACCCGGCGCTGGAGGCGGCCGAGATCCTGGCTCTGGAGGGGATTGATCTTTCTGTGGTAAATGCGAGATTTATCAAACCTCTTGACAAGGAGCTGATCCTGTCACTTGCCTCTCATGGCAACATTATTACTGTCGAGGAGAATGTCCTGCAAGGGGGGTTTGGTACGGCAATTCTGGAACTGCTTGAATCGTCAGCTTTTTATGATGTCAAAGTAACCAGGCTTGGCTTCCCTGACTCCTATGTTGAACAGGGTGACCAGTCAGCTCTGCTTGAGAAATATGGATTAACTTCAAAAGGGATAGCAGAGAGTATCAGAGTGCTATTCTCATGAAATCGTTCAACTCCCCGATTCTTTCAATTCTGCTGCTGCTTCTGCTTCCAGCCATCAATGTTCATGCAAATGAGCCTTACGCATTGAATGAATATGCCATTTCACTAATGGACAAGGGTGAGCATGAGAAGGCTCTTGAGCAGCTCCAGAAAGCCTACAGCATGTATCCGTACGATCTCGTTCTAAAGAAAAATCTTGCCGAGGCTTATACTTTTGTCGGACAGAGACAGATGAAGGATAACAGTTATGAGGCAGCAGCAGCTACCTTTGACAGGGCAAGAGAGCTTTTCCCCGAGATCCCGCGCTATTATGTCATGCGGGGGATTGCCCTATACTACGCCAAATTTCTTGATGCTGCGCAGAATGAACTGGAGCGGGCAAGGGGGCTGGGGGGTGATTCGCACGATATCCTCTATTATCTGGCAAGAATCCAGTACGACATGGGGAATCTGGAATCTGCAGTTGATTTCATTGACAAGGCTCTTCTCCTGAAGCCTGATTTCAAGGCTGCAACTGAAATGGCTGCAAAAGTACGGAGAGAGTTGTCTGTAGAAAAGAGCATGGACAAGGGGTACAGCTCGCGTTTTGTCATCTCGTATGATGCAGAGCTGAAATCCGGCTTGACCGGAGATATCCTGAGCGCACTGGAAGATGCCTACTCGACTGTAGGCAGGGATCTGGGCATTTTTCCGACATCCCGCATCTCGGTTATTTTATACACAAAAAAGGATTATCGTCTGGTTACCGAAGGCCCTGACTGGTCTGGAGGGCTTTATGACGGCAAGATCCGCCTGCCTGTAGGTGGCGCTGATGCTCTCTCAATACAGCTTAAAGCTGTGCTGTTTCATGAATATACCCATGTTGTTATTCAGGAGATAACAAACGGCAACTGTCCGACATGGCTTAATGAGGGGCTTGCGGAGCTACAGGGGCGCAAACTCTTAAATCATCCCCTTCCGGAGCTTGGCAGAGCTGCAAGGCAGGGTAAATTCCCATCATTTTCCCAGATGGAAAAGGGATTTACTTCTCTTGGCGCCAAAGAGGCTGCTCTTGCATATCAGCAGAGCTATTCAATCGTCAATTTCATGGTTTCATCTTATGGCTGGCCTAAAGTCACTGAACTTTTGCAACGCCTCGGTTCAGGAGAGAGTATTTCGGTGGCCATGAAAAAGGTTATGGGAGATTTCGGTCTTGATTATGAAGGGGTTGTTGCTGAATGGAAGAGCTACATGAAAAAGGAGTTTGGCAGCAGGGATGCTGAATGAGCTGGCTGGAGCAGCTTGTTACAGAGAACAGTGTATCGCTGGAAGAGCTCGCTGAGAAGTTTCCGCTTGATCTCCCTGAGACCGGATTTGTTGCCGGGCGCTATCCGTACAGGATCTCCAGGCACTACTTCAATCTGATAAAAGAGAAGGGAGACCCGATCTGGCTTCAATCCATCCCTGATATCCGGGAGCTTGATAACGATTTCCTGCAACCTGATCCACTTAACGAAAATGGTTTGAGTCCCGTTCCAGGGCTGATTCACAGGTATCCGGACAGGGTTGTCTGGCTGATATCAAACGAATGTGCCGTATTCTGCCGTTTCTGCATGAGAAAAAGGAGGGTAGGGTGCAACAGTGCCGGAGATCTCTTCTCTTCTTTCAATGATGCATTGAGGTATATTGGTGAAAACCATTCAATTCGTGACGTTATTCTGTCTGGCGGAGACCCCCTCCTCCTCGAAAATGAAACTCTTGAAACCATCCTCTCTGCCTTGAGAAATATCCCCCATGTCGAGATAATACGTATCGGCACCCGTATTCCGGTATCCTTCCCGGAAAGGGTCACTCCTGGATTTGCATCCCTGCTGAAACGGTATCACCCCATTTACATAAATACCCATTTCTATCATCCTCTTGAGATTAACCGGCAAAGCAGTCAGGCATCCGCTCTTCTGGCTGATGCAGGGATACCGGTCGGCAACCAGACGGTTCTTCTGAAAGGGGTAAATGATGATCCTTTGGTCATGAAAGAGCTGCTGCAAAGGCTCCTTTCCATAAGGGTCAAGCCGTATTATCTTCATCAGATGGATCTGGTCAGGGGGACAGCCCACTTCCGAACCTCTGTCAAGTCCGGACTGAAGATCATGGAGTCCCTGCGAGGTCATATCTCGGGTCTGGCTCTCCCGTATTATGTGATCGACCTCCCGGAAGGGAAGGGGAAGGTGCCGCTTCTTCCAGGACATGAGATCTCTTCTGATGGCGTTATCAAGCTCAGGAGTTATACCGGAGAGTTGGTTGAGTACAGGGATGTTGAAGAAGATTATTAACGAATCAGTGGATCCCGCAAGAAATATATCCAGAATTATATCCTTGACTCCATCCTGATTCAGGGGTATTTTCACTCTCGCATATTACCTTTTAAGATAGCCCCGTGAGGTTAGCAAAGGTGTTCACACTTATTAATTCAATCCATACAAGACCTTTTCGTATAACTGCGGAGAGGTCTTTTTTTATTGAAAGGAGCTATTCATGACAGCCGAACATACTGTAATTCTTGATGGAGACGGAATCAGGAGGGCATTGACCCGTATTACTCATGAGGTGCTGGAAAAGAACAAGGGGGTTGATAATCTGGTGCTCGTCGGAATCAGAACCGGAGGTGTATATCTGGCAAGGGCACTGGCAGCCAGACTGGAAGAGATCGAGGGGGCCAGGGTGCCTGTTGGAGAAATTGATATCACCCTTTATCGTGATGATATCAAGGGGCATAGTCTTCACCTGCCGGTTGGCAAAACCGATATCCCTTTCACTGTTGAGGCTCGGCGCGTAGTCCTTGTCGATGATGTGCTGTTTACCGGACGAACTATCAGAGCGGCAATGGATTCCATAATGGATCATGGCAGGCCAGCCAATATTCAGCTTGCGGTTCTTGTTGATCGTGGACACAGGGATCTGCCGATACGAGCCGATTTTGTAGGACGAAACGTACCTACCAGTCTGAAAGAAAATGTTCAGGTAATTTTTGACTCATCAAATCTGCCTGTTCAGGTGATTCTCGAGAAGTAGAGACTTATCAGGATTGAAAGCCATATCAGAGGAGGAACTATGGGTTTTAAACACAAAGATATCATTGCGCTAAGGGATCTGAACAGGGAAGAGATTGAACTACTCATTTCAACTGCGGAAAACATGCGGGAGATCAACAGCCGTGAGATCAAGAAGGTGCCGACATTACGTGGCAAGACCATCATAAATCTCTTTTATGAGGCATCTACCCGCACCAGAACTTCTTTCGAGATTGCAGGTAAAAGGCTTTCTGCTGACACTGTCAATATTACTACATCTTCCAGTTCAGCCACAAAAGGTGAGACTCTGGCAGACACTGCCCTTAATCTGCTGGCAATGAAGCCTGACATAATTGTCATGCGGCACTCGGTTTCCGGATCACACTACTTTCTCTCTGCGAAAATGCCAAACTGTTCGATCATCAATGCTGGTGACGGAACACACGAGCATCCTTCACAGGGGCTTCTGGACATGCTGACCATGAAAGACAGGTTTGGCAGGCTTGACGGACTTAAAGTTGCGATTGTCGGCGACATTACTCATAGCAGGGTTGCCCGTTCAAATATTCAGGGTCTTACAAAGCTCGGCTCTCATATTTTTGTTGCCGGCCCTCCAACCATGATGCCTCCAGGGGTCGAGCGTCTCGGTAATGTGACCGCCTGCGCAACTATGAAGGAGGCAATTCAGGATGCTGATGTTGTTATGATGCTTCGAATTCAGCAGGAGCGGCAGGGGAAGACGCTCATGCCTAACACCAGAGAGTATTCAAGATATTTTGGACTTAATCCGGTTAATCTCAAACTGGCCAAGCCTGATGCCATGGTCATGCATCCAGGGCCTATCAACAGAGGTGTTGAGATGTCATCATATGTAGTTGATGGTGCTCAATCCCATATTCTGAAACAGGTGGAAAATGGTGTCGCAGTAAGGATGTCGATGCTTTATCATGTATGCGGCGGTGAACTGGAGTAGAGGCAGGTTGAGGTTAAGGTTGAGGTTAAGGGGCAGGTCAGGCTTGAGTGAAGTTCAGATTTAGTTTTTTGCTTAACCTGAACCTCAACCTGTGAGCGAAGCGAACGAATACCTCTACCTGTGAACGAAGTGAACGAATACCTATTTTTTTACGAGGTGACAATATGAGTCTGTTTATTAAAGGTGGCAGGGTAATTGATCCGAGCCAGGGGCTGGATGAGGTGATGGATGTTCTGGTGGAGAACGGGCTTGTGAAAAAGCTTGGCAAGGGGCTGGCTCAACCGGATGGTGCAGAGCTGATTGATGCAGGCGGCAAGTACGTAGTTCCCGGGCTGATTGACATGCATGTACATCTGCGTGATCCAGGTCTTGAGTACAAGGAGGATATCATTACAGGGACAAGGGCTGCAGCTGCTGGCGGTTTTACATCGATTTGCTGTATGCCGAATACAAAGCCGGTGATTGATAACAAGGCTATTGCCAGCTATATCATCAACAAGGCCAGATCCGCAGGCTTCTGTAATGTATTCCCGATAGGATCCATAACATACGGAATGAGTGGCGAGCGGATGGCAGAGATGGGAGAGTTAAAGGAGTCTGGTTGCGTTGCTGTTTCAGATGATGGCAAACCGGTTGCCAGTGCAGAGCTCATGCGCCGCTCTCTTCAGTATGCCAACGGGATCGGGATCATGGTTATCTCCCATGCCGAAGAGCTGTCACTTGTTGGTGAAGGGGTTATGAACGAAGGTTTTACATCTACTGAAATTGGTCTCAAGGGGATTCCAAGGGTTGCAGAAGATATTGCAACTGCGCGGGATATCATGCTGGCCGAGTATACCTCAACACCGGTTCATATTGCACATGTCTCCACCAGGGGGTCGGTTCGAATTATCCGGGATGCAAAAGCGCGAGGGGTAAAGGTGACATGCGAGACTGCGCCACACTATTTCACCCTTACTGACGATGCTGTGCGCGGTTACAATACAAACGCCAAGATGAATCCGCCACTGCGCGAAGCAGAAGATGTAGCCTCT
>JANNRW010000434.1:0-1744 GCA_031401815.1 Geobacteraceae bacterium
TATACAGGTGCACTCTACAGGGACAGGCTTCTTACTGTCGACGAGATAGCCATGTTAAAAATGTTGTTGACAAAAATACGGTAATGATCAGCAGGAGCAGGGTCAGGTAAACAAGAAAACGGGATCCCAGGTCAAAGAGGGTTGAAGCGGCAAGGCAGAACAGTGAAAGAGTTACGGTTTGCAGGAAGTTCCGGTTTGACTTGACACTGACCAGCCGTATTGCAAGGAGTATGGCCAGGATGTTGACAGCAGGAACCACAAGGTTATGCCGACTGAACTGAAGCAGGTAATAACTGAAAAAACCGATTGACACAAGGAGAGCCGGTTTGTCCTGCAAGGCAAAACCACGACGGGAGCCGACAACTGCGATGAGGATGGCGCAAGGGATGGCAATGGACGGAAAACGCTCCAGATGTTGGGCAAGAGGGAGATATCCCAGCAGCGCAGCGGTATAGAGCAATGCTTCGAGAATAAGGTCAATCCGCGACATGATGAGCCAACTCTCCAAGAATTTTGAGTCGATGTTGACGGGAGATGCCGGGTGGCAACTCTCTGTCAGAAAGTTTCAACCCGACCGCCTTGCCAGCTGCCATCAGGCTGTTGACAAGAAATACAGCATGAGAGAGTCGCTCTTCCAGTTTTCCAGGCAATTCATCCGGATTGATCATGACAGGTGCCCCTGCCTCGGCTCCGAGCTCCTTTACCAGAAGTTCGTCATGACGGGCAGATAGTCGCCAATGGACAAGTTTCAGCGGCTCCTGGCCGGTATAGGTTGTAATTGCCTCAACTTCACCACCTCCACCTTTCAGGGGTGAAAGTGCATCACCTCTCTTTTCGGTACCCCCTGAAACCTGCCCGGAGGGTAGCTGTACAGGTTCGGGAAATACCAGATAATCGGCTGAAACTGAAACTGTATTACTACGGACAAAGAAGTTGACCGGAAATGTAGATGTGACAATTATCCGGCTGATTCTGCCCGGCCCTCTGTCAGGGAAACTGACCAGTAATTTCGAGCGAATAGTTTCCCGGCGACCCAGTATCGGAATCTGAAACTCTGCACTCTCGATCTGAAGTTTCAGCAGGCAGTAGGGGAGAAATCTTCGACGGCTAGTGATCTGCACGGTGAGGTGAGTGGGGATGAAGCGATATATCTCGTCATGCGGAAACAGCGCAATATCGAGACCCTGCAGGTTATGGAGCCCAAAAAAACCGGTTACTGCCATAAAACCGAGCATGGCAGACACAATCAGGAAAAGGAGGTTATTGCCTGTGTTGACAGCAGCAAAACCGAGAAGAATTGTAATGGCTACGTAAAGACCACCTGCTGTTGTAACTTTTATGACAGGGGGACTGGAATGGTTGCGAGCAGTTCTGTTAATAGGCTCTCCTTGTCAAGGGTTTCATGTCCGGGGCCAAGTATCAACCTGTGGGCCGTGACCGGTGGGGCAATCTCCCTGATATCTTCCGGGAGAACATGATCCCTTGAGTGGAGCCAGGCGCTTGCTTTGGCTGCCTCGGCAAGGTTTATGGCACCACGGGTCGAAATGCCGGTATGAATCAGCGGATGGCTGCGGGTGGCGGCCACAATCCGGTAAATGTAATCAACAAGCTTGTCAGAGAGATAAACCTTTTCGGCAACCCCCCTGATGGCTGTTGTAATATCGGTGGTTGCAACCATCGGGGAGATTGCAAGAATATCGTTGCGGATACTGCCGTAACGGATGATGGCTTTCTCTATCTCGGG
>JANNRW010000435.1:0-4257 GCA_031401815.1 Geobacteraceae bacterium
GCTGTTGCCGCTGACAAGGCTGGTAGAGCTGCAATAGGCACAACAGCAAGAATTGATGAAGTCATGTCGCCGATTGAAGCGACAATCCTCACCGGATGTGTAGTAGCAGGACTCGTCGCTACAAGAAAAGATTGAACAGAAGAATTACTCCCCGATGTAAAGGTATGCGTAACATTATATAAAGTCCCTAAGCTGTCAGAAACGTTTAAGGTAACAACAACACCCTGAGCCGTCTTGCCGGCTGGAGGCGAGAACGTAACTGTTGTTGTAACGGTTGCTGTTCCGTCAGCGTTGTCAACTATAGTCGCTGCAGACAACGTGAGGGCACCTGCTGTATCTGTTTTTCCACCACCACATGCCTGAATTAACAATATAACCGATAGTGATAAGATAATTGCTAGATAACGAAATACTTTCATGTAACCTCCAGACTGCTTTTTATATCGTATTCAGTATTCTCGGGGTGATAAAGATCAACAACTCAGTTTTAACTTTCGTCTTGTTATTTGATTTAAATAGTTTGCCAAGAAAAGGAATGTCCATCAGATAGGGAACTCCATCATCTGACTCATTATCGCTATCCACAAATATTCCGCCGATAACAGTAGTCTCTCCGTTACGCAGAAGCATTTCAGTAGTGGCCTGTTTCTTGTTAATTGCCGGCGCCGTGCTGCCGCCAGTGGCCTGACCTACTGAATCGTTCTTGGCATCAATCTTCATGACAATTGTGCCATTGGAGTTTATATGAGGTGTAACCTCAAGCGATAGCGCTGCCTCGACAAATTTGGTTTCAACCTTATCAGAGGTTGAGGAGGTATATGGTACCTGCTGCCCCTGGGTTATCTTGGCTGTTTTATTATTAAGAGTTGCTACTTTTGGGGATGAAACTATCTTTACCAAACCTGCACTTGCGGCCGCATTCAAGCGAAGATCAAGCGAAATATTGCTGGTAAGCGTCCCAAATGAAATTCCCATGGCTCCACCCGAGTTTCCTGAAAGTCCGGAAGTGGGAGCAGGGGTTGAGGCAATTCCACCAAAACTTGTATCGAACTGGTTTATACCCAGGAAGGAAGCACTACCATCACGATAATGAACACCCCAGTTAACGCCGAGACTTCTTGTGAATGTGGATGTCGCTTCAACGATCCTGGCTTCGATCATTACCTGTTTTTCAGGCACATCAAGCTGCACAATCAGTCTTCGCATGTCATCGAGAGCCTGAGGAATGTCTTTGACAATAATCTTGTTAGTACGGGCATCCTGAGCGATGGTGCCGCGCTCTGTCCTGAGATTGTTAAGCTGTGTAACAATACTGGCAACATCCGAATAGTTGATGTTGAATATCTCAGCCTTGAGTTCAATAGATTTCGTCAGAGCCTTTTTGAGTTCCAGATCTTCTTCAGCTTGAGTCTTGAACTTCCCTCTTCCTTTGATAATGATGATATTACCGTCTTCGCGCTTATCAAGTCCTTTGGTATCGAGAATAATATCCAGTGCCTGGTCCCACGGTACATTGACAAGCTTGATACTGATTGTGCCAGCAACATCATCACCAAGCACAAAGTTTTTATTGCTCACTTCGGCAAGCAGTTGGAATATCTTGCGGACTTCTGCATCTGCGAATTCCAGAGTAACTTTACGTCCTTTGTACCCACGACCCATAGCAGTAGATCTAACTGATGAATCCGACTCAGGAGCAAGTTCCGATGCTAATTCAGTGTCTTTTGCGTTAGTGTTCGATACGTAGTTTTTGGGAGTACGCGGCGCTTGTGCTCTGGTATCCAGAATTGCCGCTGGAAGTTTATCTGCAGTCAGGCCTTCTGGGTTTTTGAAATCCACAAAGAGCATGTCACCTTCCTGACGGAACTCAAAAGGAGCAGAGACACGCATGGCGATGCGTATTTTTGTATCGGTACCTTTACGGGTCTTTACTAATAGCGGGGTGATGCGCAATACAGGTGAAATGAACGACTTGGTTTCCAGAGAACGTTGAAGCTGTTTGGACAAACCGGCATTAGTGACGGTCAAGGTCACAAAACCAGGGGTTTTGACAGGCGGCTCGACAGACACAACACCATTTACCTTTACCGCAACGCGCGAGATGTTTTCCACAACCTGAAAATCAATCATTTCCACGCTTGCCGGTTCAAAAGCAGCTGGTTTAGGAGCATTTCTCGGAGATTCCAGTTTGATGGCGGAGACGGGCAGCTTTGATTCTGGTAGTGGAGATTGCACAACTTTTGCCGCAGGCACCGGCGCCTGAACTACTTTAGCAACAGGGGCAGTGGGCACTGAAGGAACTGCGCTCGCTTTCTCTGTGCGAGTAGCCACCAGTTTGGTATTGGGGTTTTCATCGACTTTGGAAGTCAGGGTTACCGTGAGACCCTGGCTGGTTTTAACGGTAGAGGCCTCGGGAAAGACCCCGTTAACAGAATCAAGAACAACACGGACCTTATCCGGATAGAGGCCAATGCGAGCTGACGCAACGCCCGATGTGTTGAGTGGGATCAGACGTGATACCATGGCAAGCTGCGTATCCATCAAATCAATAACAAAACGCTCTGGCTTGCTGAGGCGGAAGGAATTGAAGTCAGCGACGCCTCCATCAACGGCAAGTTCTATCTTATCAGATTTTACTGACACTGATGTCAGTTTGCGGGTTGGCCCGACAGTCTGTTTAGCTATATCCGAAGCGGCTGTCTGATTTATTGCGACACTCGCCATTGGCTTGACGGGTTCTGCTGCCGGCTTGGCTTCTTTTACTGTCTGAGTAATGACTACCGGTTTTGTAACGAGAGAAGGAAATGAAATATTCAATTCGCCCGGTTTTGTTTGCGAAGCGGTAATAACCGCTTCAGCGTCCGTGGCAAGTTCGACATCAATGCGTGTCAACACACCAGCATCGGTATCATAGCGATTAGCGGTTACGGTCCTGAAATTGCCCTTGTTTATTACCTGCGGTGAAGTAATGACACCCTGGGATGCTTGAGAAAGGTCAATAACCAGCCGCAAAGGAGCTGTCGTTTTATAGCTTGTATAGGTGGCAGGTGACGAGAGAACAATGACCAGTTCTGTCGCAGCACCTTCACCCGTCACACTTATCGACTTGATTGCGGCAATTTTGCCCGATGAAGCCTTGACGCCGTCCTGCGCAGCCAGAGACCTGTCTGGCACAACCATTACCAGGCCTGCCATAACAAGAAAGGCAAGCGCAAGAATCATCGATATTTTTGTGATCCACTTCATGCGGAGCTCCTTATTGTTTCCTGGGAAGGGTAATTTTGATATTCTCTTTACGCACCCTGCCACTGTCATCTTTAAATTGTTCGACTACGTCAACACCATTAATAGTGACAGCAGTAACCCGGCCATCATTTTTACCGATTGTCATGCCTGTTTTCAATACATAACCCTTGCCATTAGGATCAACGACCATGGCCTGGTTTTCCTTTACACCCGTCACAATTCCAATCAACCTGAACTGACTGACGTCAAAACTATGAATGGGAAGTCCATCTTTCAAAGCTTTTTTGATGTCGGCTGGCGACGACTGCGCAATTTTCAGCGCAATGTCAGGCTTGAAGGGGTCTTTCTTTACACTGAAATCAAATTGATTAGTCGGCAGAGGCGGCGCCAGTTTGACAGCCACTGAACTCACAGGTTTTTGAACAGCCTTGGCCTGTTGCTGTTGCACAACTACAACTGTAGCTGCCACGGGAGCGGGCTGCTCTTTTTTACTGCATCCGGATACAAGCGCAGCAAAAATTACCAGAGCTGCAACAGTGTATGCGCGATTATTTCTTTGGAGCAGGTGTCTTGTCATCCTTAATCTCTTTCTTATCAAGGAAACGGAACGTGGTGGCAAGGCACGTTACCTTCGTCATCATTCTGTTATTTACATTTCTAATATCGGAAAAAGCCACATTGGATATATTGACAATACGGGGCAGATTGGCAACCGCCGCAAAGAAATTTGCCACACTGAAATAAGAGCCGGACACCGTAATATCAACCGGCACTTCAGCATAAAAATCTTTAACAACCTCACCCCTGGGTTTGAACACAAGGAAATCCAGGCCCGCATTCTTGCCGACTGTCGTAATACTGGTAAGCAGAGACGGAATTTCCTTTGAATTGGGAAGTTCAGTCAACGCCTGCGCAAGCTCAATATTCAACTGATCAAATTCTTTCTGCAGGCGGGGAAGATTATTTGCAATCCGGGTCTTGTCATCGATTTCTGTCTGAAGTTTGGTAAGC
>JANNRW010000436.1:0-7072 GCA_031401815.1 Geobacteraceae bacterium
TTTGGAGGAATTCTTCGGTCTTGACGCCCATGCTCATGATCTGCATACCATTGATGCAGTCGCAACCCGGTGCGGCAGCTCTATGGCAGGCCGGATCAATAAGCACAAAGATGAAAAGAGTGCTCTCATCAGCAGGTTGGAAGGGGTGATGCGGGAGTTCAAACGTCCCTCTGACGAGGAGCTGCTGCGCCGCTTTCCCGACTGGCTCTCCGACACCCACAAGCTTGCCGACAGCGTTACCTACCGCTCCGAATATGTGGAGTTGTATGAACGGATCAGCGGCCAGGAGCTTAGCGAATACAAAAACCGGTTCAAGAAGTATCTGAACGAGGACATGATCATCCGCATTTCCGACTTCCAGAACATGCTTTCCGCCCAGGAAGAGGCCATCATCGAAAACATCGAGGCGCTCAACAAGTCATTAAAAGGGATCGATTTCCGCAACAATCCGAAGACCTACATACAGTTGAAGGAGAACCGGGTGCGGACACCGAATATCCGTGATTTTCAGGCTAAACTCAGGGAGTGGAAGCCGAATATCGCCGAATACGAGCGGACCAGAGACGATGCCATTCTGGAACAGAGTTTTCTGAAGATTCAGGCGCTGATCGAGGAGCTCTCCACCAGGGAAGCCTGGCGGCGGGAAGTAACCGACGTGCGCAACTGGCTGGAGTTTACCGCCAAGGAGTACTACCGGGATGATAACCGGATCTTCCGCACCTACGACAATACCGGCAAGCTCTCAGGGGGCGAGAAGGCCCAGCTCACCTACACCATTCTCGGTTCGGCCATTGCCTACCAGTTCGGCATCAATCGGGACGGACTGGACTCCAGATCGTTCCGCTTCATCTGCGTTGATGAGTCGTTCAGCAATCAGGACGACGAAAAATCGACCTATCTCATGGATCTGTGCAAACAGCTGCACCTGCAGCTGCTGGTTGTCACCCCCAACGACAAGACCCATATTGTCGAACCATACATCGCACGTGTCCATTTCGTGCAGCGCAAAAACAACCGTAATTCGCTGATCTATGACATGCCCATCGCCCAATACCGGGAGGAGCGGCAGAAGTGGGTGGGGTGAGAGGGGGTATTGTGTCGAAAAGGCTCTCCGACAGGCAGTTGTCGGTTTGCTGGTGGCGGAGGAACTTGTAAAGGCCGTCATACGCGCCCACGAAACATGCAAGAGGGACACTATACGTCGGTGGTGCCGACCAGGCATGGTACTATTGGCAACAAGCCGGAGAGGGAAAAAGGTTCCGCTACGTTTCAGCAAGTATGGCGATCCCAACGTGGAGCGAGCCTGGGCGACCCATTCCTGCCGCCGCAGAAGCGGGCTGAAGGGGTAAGCTTAATATTTTGCATCTGATACACAAGTTTTCCAACACAGAGGTGAATATGGGGATGGGACTACGCGTTTTTTATGTGGACAACAACGATGCTTTTATCAAGGTCTCATATGCCCGCTGGGATCGCCTGTACAGCAAGCATCCAACTGAGTGCTTTCCGGAATATGCCGGGAAGAGAATCCGGTTCATTTTTGTCATACTAGATCTGGAGGAGAGAAAACCGGTTTACATCAGCCGTATCGACTGCGGTTATATCACCTTTGATGCTGAGGGAAAAATGGACCAGGAGGATTGGGAGAGACATCTGCATCTGGCGGTAGAAACCGCTGACCTGTTTAGACCGGAAGAAAACGAAGGTAATGTTATCAATGCGCGGACGGAGTTTCTCCGGAAAGGTTACTACCATAAATACCGCTGGGATTTCCCAGACGGCATGCTTGAGCGTCTGATTAAAACCATTTTCGGCTGACTTATGGTGAACATGATGCGTATCCGTATGATCCATTTTCCCTGAACCTTAGTTAATCAAGGATGACCTTTCATGATAACCACCGCTGAAATCCGCAAAAGGGCTGACAGCCTCTACCCCGCCTATCTCCGCGCCATAGTCTCCGGTGAAGCCTTCTTCCCCAGAGTTATCCGTTCCGACAAGTCGCTCTCATCCGGCTTTAGCGAGATGCGCAGCGAACTGGCAGCGATCATCGCCCTGTCGAAGGACGTGGCCGGTTTTGGTTATTCCATCACCTATGAAACAGTCAGAACAAGAAAACATGGGGAGCAGAGCCTTCCGGTGGAGATCAGCTTTGAGACCGAGGGGGACTATCTCAGGTTTCTGAAAAAGGAAAGGGAGGCCGGGCGGTTCAAGGAAAATGTCTGCGAAATACTCTCGAATATTCCTTTGCTAAAAGAATGGCTTATGAATAACCCACTGAAAGTACTCGAAAACGGAGATAGATGGAGCGGAATCCTTGCTGTCTGTAGATATTTCCTTGCCAAGCCAAAGCCGCACCTCTATCTGCGGCAACTGCCGGTTCCGGTGCATACAAAGTTCATTGAGCAAAACAAGGCGGTTATACGCTCACTTCTGGAGTTTCTGATCCCTGAATCAGTAAATAGTGAGGAATCACTCTTTGAAAAGCGATTCAACCTTAAATTCAGCGAGCCGTTGATCCGTGTGCGGATGCTGGACCGGACTATTGCCGCCAGAATGTTTTCAGGTTTGACCGATCTTTGCATCAGGGAAAGTGAGTTCAGGTATATCGCCATCTGCTGCCAAAAGGTTTATATAGTTGAGAACTTAATGAATTTTCTGGCCATGCCCGAACTGCAAGACTCCATATGTATTTGGGGAGGGGGCTTTAAAGTCAACCTGTTGAAGGGAAGCGCCTGGTTAAACGCTAAAGAGCTCATCTACTGGGGTGACATTGATACCCATGGATTACAGATTCTTTCCCAGTTAAGAGGATATTTCCCCCATGTCAGGTCGCTGATGATGGATTTTACCACCCTGAAGCTTTATAAAGCCGACATCGTGCCGGGTGAAAAGATCAACCAGGATGCCCCGGTAAATCTCACGGCAGAGGAGACTGAACTTTTCCGGCATGTCAGGGCTAACAACATCAGACTGGAACAGGAAAAAATCACCCATGAACATGTATTGCAGATATTGTCCGGCTGAGATCACGGATCAGATGATAATGATTGGGGATTGAATTGGCCTGCACCAATAAAAAAAGCCCCTCTTTTGTAGGGGCTAATGCTGCATTTGGTTCTATTTCCTGTCTGTCTTTTCTGGTACCGGAGGCCGGACTCGAACCGGCATGCCCTTGCAGGCGGCAGATTTTGAGTCTGCTGTGTCTACCATTTCACCACTCCGGCAGAAGGTGTCGGATTATAACCAGGCATTGCAATAATCGTCAAGCCGGAAAATCCTTCCGAAGCGGAATAATTCACTCTTGTATAGTAGCCTATAAATAGCACTTGGAACTGGGATGAATAGGATAAACACTGATAAATCAAGAACATAAAGAAGAAAAACCCTTAACCAATGGGAGAAACCCGGTCTTTATCGTTTTTCAGGCTTTATCGGCAGTTACCGACTTTTATCTGTGGCTAACTACCGTTTTTGAGATTAGTGAATAATCGTTGACACTCTGCTGTTGCTCTGTTATAAAAAACTTCCGTTTGGGGCTGTAGCTCAGTTGGGAGAGCGCTTGAATGGCATTCAAGAGGTCGACAGTTCGATCCTGTTCAGCTCCACCATAAAAAAATCAAGGGGTTCCGCAAATAGCGGAGCCCCTTTTTTTTATCCTCTTTTATCCATCTCTGTTTCAACCCCTGACAGTTATCTGTTTAATAATCCTATCTATACAAGATAAAAGGGAGTATGTTTAATAAGATGTAAAACAGAGCTAACAGCTTGATAAGGGGATCATAATGATAGTAAAACGAGGTAGTCTGGTAAGCCATCCCGGAATAAATGCCTGGGGTACTGGTAAAGTTATAGCAGTTGCAGACTTTAAGGCGACAATCCTGTTCAGTGATGGTGTGACAAGAAAAATTGCATCTTCCCATTACGCTATCCTGACCCCAGCTGATCCAGCTTCTTTTGTCGCAATGGTCGTGCCCGATCCGGTTGTCAAGACCCCTAGAGCCGCTTCCGTGAAGAGGAAGCTCAAGTCAGTGGCTGTTGTCACTGCCTGATAAGGGAGTTGCGTTTATTACCGGGCAATGCAGCATAATTTGATCACACTCGCTCTTCGATTGATTTTCCACCTTCTGTTTGATATAACTCCCTTGCTATTTGAGAAGCGGCACTAAGGAGACTGTAAGATCCTGGCAGCTGTTTATTACTGAAAAAGCAGAGGGAGCATCAGCCATGCAGTTCAAATCCCAGGTTTTATCAAATATCGAGGTTTCGCCAGGCTATTTCAGGATGCGCATGACGGCTCCTACTTCGGTGCTGGAAGCAACTCCTGGCCAGTTTGTTATGGTCAGGGTCAGTTGCGCCATCGATCCTCTCCTTAGACGACCGTTCGGAATTTATGATATGGGCAGGTTTTTCACCCCATATACTGATTGTGGACATCAGACTTTTCTGGAGATACTTTACAAGGTTGTTGGTCAGGGTACAGGAATGCTGGCAGATCTGCACCAGGGTGACCATCTCGATATCATTGCCCCTCTGGGAAAAGGATTTGATCTGGGGGTTGAGGAGGAAGAGAAGATTCTGATAGGCGGCGGGGTGGGGCTTGCACCCCTTTATCTTCTGGCCAGAGAGCTGGTGAAGTCGCAGAAAGTCAGGCTATTTGCCGGAGGACGGACGAAGGAAGATCTACTCTGTATTACCGAGTTCGAGCGACTGGGGGTGGAGACTTACGTAGCCACAGATGACGGAACACTTGGTGACAGAGGTCTGGTGACTCAGGTCATGATGAAGCATCTTGCTGCTCACAGCAGTCCAAAACGTCTTTATGCCTGTGGTCCTTTGCCGATGCTCAGGGCAGTTGCCGGGATTGCCGAGGAGATGCAGGTGCCTTGTCAGGTCTCACTGGAAGCTTTCATGGCTTGTGGCATGGGGGCTTGTCTTGGATGCGTGGTCAAAGGGGTGAATCATTCCGCAGAAACTCCGGATTACCGGTGTGTCTGCAAGGATGGGCCGGTATTTGACTCGACAGATCTCTCATGGAGTAACTGATATGGAGCAGAAGATTTCCAGACCAAATCTCGCAGTTGAAATTGCCGGAATCAGGCTCAGAAATCCGGTCATGACAGCATCCGGCACCTTTGGCTATGGCCGTGAATTTGCCGACTACATGGATCTTGAATCAATTGGAGCCATGATTACTAAGGGTTTGTCCCTGAAACCCAAGGCTGGTAATCCTACTCCCCGCATTGTGGAGACTCCGGGAGGGATGCTTAACGCCATCGGCCTCCAAAATGTCGGCATAGAGGCATTCATCTCATCCAAACTCCCTTTTCTGAGAACGATCAATACCCCTGTAATAGTCAACCTGTACGGTAACACTCTTGAAGAGTATGGTGAACTTGCCGCCAGAATTGATGGAATAGCTGAAATTGCCGGGATAGAGGTGAATATATCATGCCCGAACGTAAAGCAGGGGGGGATAGTTTTTGGCACTGATCCGGTTGCGGCTGCACAGGTTGTTGCTCTTGTCCGCAAGGCGACATCAAAACCTCTGATTGTAAAACTCTCCCCCAATGTAACCGATATCTGCGTCATGGCCAGAGCATGTGTTGATGCCGGTGCCGAGGCTTTGTCACTTATCAACACCCTTACAGGGATGGCGATTGATCTTTCAAGCCGTCGTCCTGTACTGGCAAATGTAACAGGAGGTCTTTCCGGCCCTGCGATCAAGCCGGTTGCTCTCAGAATGGTCTGGCAGGTGGCAAAGGCGGTAAAGGTTCCCTTGATCGGTATCGGCGGCGTGATGAATGCCAAAGATGCGCTTGAGTTCATGCTTGCCGGGGCAACTGCGATTCAGGTTGGAACAGCTAATTTCCTTACTCCGTCGGCATCCCAGGATATTGCGCGTGGAATGGAGAGATGGCTGTATGATAATGGGGTAAAAGATGTCCGTGAGATTATCGGAGCACTAAGATCCTGACATTTTGCAGCAGTCAGACAAGGCCGCCTTTCCATGTAAAAGGGCGGCTCTTTTTTTATAAGCAAACAAGTTGCACAGGGGAATATGGTTTACAAACGACTACTAAGGGTAATAGCTGCGCTTGCAACTGTTTTTCTGACAGGGGTGCTTGGGTACTCTCTCATTGAGGGGTGGAATCTGTTTGACTCCCTCTATATGACGGTTATTACCATTGCATCTGTCGGGTACGGAGAGACTCATCCACTCTCCTTTGAGGGTCGAGTTTTTACAATTCTTCTTATCCTTTGCGGTTCGGCAACACTTATCTACGGACTTTCCATCCTCACTGCATTTGTTGTTGAGGGGGATCTTACAGACATAATCAGGAGACGCAAAATGCTGAAAAGAATTTGCGAACTGGATGGGCACTTCATAGTCTGCGGTATGAGTGCTACAGGCAGATATGTGATTGATGAGCTTAAAAAGACCGGTCGAAGTTTTGTGGTGATAGAGAGGGATCCGGAGAGGATACGTCAGCTTAACGAGGCAGATATACTGAACATAGAGGGTGATGCGACTAATGATGCGGTTCTTGAGAGTGCCAACATCAGCAGGGCAGGAGGGCTTCTGACAACCCTGCATGCTGATTCTGACAATCTGTTTGTAGTTGTTACAGCCAGAGGACTGAATCCTTCACTTAAAATAATCGCCAAGGCAATTAATGAGGAGTCTGAGAGGAAGTTGAGGCAAGTAGGTGCTGATCGGGTCGTGATGCCCAACTTCATCGGTGGTTTACGGATGGCCTCGGAGATGATCAGACCTTCGGTGGTGAGTTTTCTCGATACCATGCTCCGGAGTCACGATGCCACGATCAGGGTTGAGGAGATTCATATCAAGCCTGGGTCATTGCTGGTGGGGAGGTCTCTGGCTGAATCTTCACTGCTGGATATCGAAGGGGTTACGGTTGTGGCGTTAATGGCTAAAGACAAATCTTACCGTTTCAATCCACACCGGGAGTGGTTGCTCTCAGCCGGGGATCTGGTGATAGTGATGGGCGTTGTCAGTAGTATCATGGAGCTTAAAGCCAGGGCAGAAGCTGGCTGATCTGGTTCTTTA
>JANNRW010000437.1:0-5681 GCA_031401815.1 Geobacteraceae bacterium
ACAAGGGACAAGGACAAGATTGAGGTTACGATCACTGATGATGGCAGAGGGATGGATCCTGACTCTATTGCTGCTGCGGTTGCAGCCAAAGGAGTCCTCGGCAATGAGGAGGCAAGGCTTTTATCGAAAAGCGAAAAACTGATGCTGATCTGCCAGCCCGGTTTTTCAACAGCCAGAGAGCTTACAGAGACCTCAGGGCGCGGAGTTGGCATGGATGTTGTGAAGAGCGCTATCCAGTCGATTGGAGGTTCTCTGCAGATTGATTCCACTCCAGGTTGCGGTTCAGTTTTTACTCTGACCTTCCCACTTACAATTGCAATCATTAATGTGCTTTTTATCTCTGTTGGTGCTCTTACCCTTGCAGTGCCCTTGACAGGAGTTATCAGGACTCATGAACTCCGGCGTGATGATATTGTCATTATTGACGGCCAGGAAGTTGTGTTGCTTGAGGAAGATCCATTGCCATTAATACCTCTCAGACGTTTTCTGCAAATGCCTGAGGAGAATGAGGCAAAAGAGAATCTGCCACTCTTTGTTGCGGAGATAAACGGCCGGAAAACAGGTCTGCTTGTTGACCGGGTTATCTGTCACCGGGAAGTTTTCGTGAAGTCGCTCGGGCGTCCTCTCTCATCTCTTCCAGGGATCAACGGCGCAACTATTTCAGGGGATGGAGAGATAATCTTTATTCTCGATATCATGAATATAAGTTCCTAAAGGGGGAGACCATGTCTCTGTTAAGGCTGCTTCTCACACTTCTCATATTGACTCTTAATGCTACTTTGGCTTATGCAGTAAAGATCCCTGGCTATACGACGGGTCTAAGAGAAGTGATAGAGGTTGTTGAGTCCCCTTTCAAGCCTGGAAACAGCGGGAATCCTCCCCTGGAGACAGTCAGGGCGGATTTTTTCCAGCGTTCAATGATTGCAGAGAAGCAGAAGGAGATAAGAGCGGATGGGCAGATGTACTTCAAGCCGGCAACCGGCACTGAACCTCTCAAGTTTCGCTTTGAATATTTTCGTCCGACAACCCAGGAGGTAATATGTGATGGAAGGACTCTCTGGATATATCTCCCTGAAAACAGACAGGTGATTCAGAGCGACGTGGAGGTTTTTTTCGATCCTCTCCGCCATAACCCTTTGCGGGATCGCGCGATCAATTTCCTGCAAGGGCTGGGGAGGATATCAAAAGACTTTACCATTACCTTTGCACGCGGAGTGCAGGATGTCGCAGGGAACTACATTCTTGAGCTTCGACCGAACAGATCAAGTGTAACGGTTCAAAAGCTGTTTATTACCGTCAGCAGCCGGGCTGTGATGCACAAGGCCGGGGGGAATCCTGTCACAAATGCCAGGCAGACACCTGATAGTGATCAGCTTCTTTTCCCGATACTATCAACAACTGTTATTGATCATGACGGCAACAGCACAACCATAGAGTTCAGCAACATAAAAACCAATGGCATGATCCCTGACCAGATATTCAGATTCGATCCCCCTGCGTATGTTGAGGTAGTGCGTCCCCCTACCGGCAGGAGATAAGCAGGGGTGACAGGGAGGGGGTCTGATTGAAAATAAAATCTGTTTTAACAATCATTCTTGGAATAACATTCACATTGATGTCGGTTCCGGTATTTGCGGCTCCTGATGCAACGCTGAAGGATGTCGTTGCAACAGTGGAAGAGTTGTATCGTTCGGTTGAAGACATGCAGGCAAATTTCAGCCAGAAGACATATATCGGGTCACTAAAGAGGGAAGAAAAGGGTGGAGGAGAGCTTCTGCTCAGAAAGGGAGACTCAGGCAGCGCCATGTTTTTGTTCAACTATACCAAGCCGAAACAGCAGATAATATCCAATGGCAAGACAGTCTGGTACTATCTACCCGAGAACAGGCAGGTTATCATGACAGATGCTGCCAAGCTCTTTGCTGGCGGCAATGCCATCGCCTTGAGTTATCTGACCGGGCTTGGCAACCTTTCAGAAGATTTTAACATCAAGTTTGCCCGGGACGCCTCTGATAAAAAAGGGAACTACATACTTGAGCTTGTACCGAAAAAAAACAGTCAGGCGGTATCAAAGCTTCAGCTTACTGTGTCAACAGGGGCAGTAGAAAAATATCTGTCTGGCAGAGCCACAGAGGCCGGTTTTCCGGTTTTAGCATCTGTTCTGCACGACCAGATGGGTAACAGGACTACAATCGAGTACAGTAATATCAGGGTAAATCGTGGATTGGGGCGAGAGCGATTTTCGTTCAAGGTTCCGGCCGGGGTAGAGGTGATAAAACAATAGATAATAGATAGAGAAAAAGATAGAGATATTGTTCTTTTCAATCTCTTTCTCTATCTCTATCTCTATCTGCCTTACTAAGGGGGGTTTCATGCCATCATTTGACATTGTTTCAAAAGTGGATATGCAGGAGGTTGACAATGCTGTCAACCAGGCTGTGAAGGAGATCGGACAGCGCTACGATTTCAAGGGGTCAAAATGTGAAGTCAGCCGGGAGAGTGAATCGATCAAAATCCTTGCTGATGATGATTACAAGCTGAAAGCGGTTATTGATGTGCTTCAGTCAAAATTCATCAAGCGGGCTATTTCAATCAAGTCTCTAAAATACGGCAAGGTGGATTCGGCTTCAGGTGGAATGGTGAGGCAGCTGATCACGGTTTTGCAGGGGATCTCCAAGGAGAAGGGGAAGGAGATTATTGCTGTGATCAAGGATAGCAAGCTTAAAGTTCAGGCGCAGATCCAGGATGAGCAGGTAAGGGTTACAGGGAAGAACAGGGATGACCTGCAGGAGGCGATTCAGCTTCTTAAGGGGAAAGATCTTGAAGTCGAGATGCAGTTTGTGAACTTCAGGGAGTGAACGTATTGTCAGCAGGTTATAACGGAGCAATTTATGGGAATCTTTTCTTCAGTGCTGAAGTATGTGTCATGGGGTAAAATCGCCACTCTGGCGATGGAGTACGGGCCTGAGCTTGTCAGGCAGGTCAGGGGGCGATTCAAGAGTGAGGATGTCGCATCCGCCATAGCACCGGCACCGGAGCTTAATGAGCGGATCAGCCGTCTTGAAAAGCTGCTTCTGGAGCAGGAACAGATCATCATTGAGCAAAAAAAAAGAAACAGCATGCTTGAAGAGAACTACAGAACCCTTGAGTCACAGTTCGGCCTGTTGAAGGTTGTTACTGCAATCTCCCTCGGCATCTCGCTGGTAATGCTTGTACTGCTGATCATGCGCTGGTGACCGGCTCGATTTACCTTCATATCCCTTTCTGTCTCAAAAAATGCAGCTACTGCGACTTCAACTCCTTTGCCGCACCTGGCATGAGGCTTGAGGAGTATCTGGAGCTGCTCTCTGTCGATACGGCACAGCAGGCTGCCAGCTTTCCAGACTTCATTGTCAACTCTCTTTATTTCGGGGGCGGAACCCCGTCCCTTCTAACCCCTCAGCAGGTTGAATCTCTTATAAAAAAAATCCGCAGCTGTTTCCATCTGACAGAAAATGCTGAAGTGACTCTTGAGGTGAATCCCGGAACAGCATCTCCTGAGTCGCTACAGGGTTATAGAGCAGCCGGAGTGAACAGGCTTTCCATCGGGATTCAATCTCTGCATGATGCTGAACTGACTATTCTGGGGCGTATTCACTCTGCTCAGGAGGCAATCGGTACGGTTGCAAGTGCAAAACTGGCAGGTTTTGAAAATATCAGCATTGATCTGATGCATTCGCTCCCATGGCAGAGTCTCACTGATTGGGAAAGCACCCTGCAAGGAGCAATCAGTCTGAACCCTTCCCATATCTCGGCCTATGGTCTGTCAGTTGAAGCGGATACACCGATGGCGGAGATGGTTACAAAGGGAGAACTCACTCTTCCGGAAGAAGAGCTATCTGCGAAAATGTTCGAAATGACAGCAGAGATTCTTGTTGATGCAGGATTTGAGCATTATGAGGTGTCAAACTTCGCCAGACCAGATTACCGCTCAAGGCATAATCAGGTCTACTGGCGCAGGGGGAATTATCTCGGTTTCGGAGCAGGTGCACACTCTTTTGTCAGGGAGCCAGACTATGGGGTTCGTTGGGAAAACCCCGAGGGGCTGCAAGAGTATTGTGAATTTTTACAGGGGGATGTTTCAGTCTCCCAGGGAAAGGCTGTTTCACGCCATGAGGCGATGTCTGAACTCTTTTTCCTCGGGTTGCGGCTTCTTGATGGGGTGAATCTGGAGGAGTTCCGGGCGGAATTCGGAATGGATGCGACAGATGCTTTTCCTGGAGTGATCGAGAAGTTTGTTTGTAATGGTCTTTTGCTGAGACAAGGGGACAACTTGCGCTTCAGCCGAAAGGGGTTGTTACTGTCCAATCAGATGCTTTGTGAGTTCGTCTAAAAAGGGGAATATGACTGGAAAAGACTTTGTCTCATGTCAGCTTTATGCTATTTTCGGCAAGGCTGATTGAGTTTTAAAAGGAGACGCCACTATGAAAAAAGATCATCTCGATATACTGCTGGAAGATATCCAGAGCAAATTTGATCTTGTGCTGGAAGGGCATGCGGCATTGAACAGCAAGATAGATACAAAATTTGATGAATTGAATGAGAAAATTGAACACAATTCTTTTCTTTTAGGTGTTCTGAACGACAAAGTCGACTCAGTAGACACCAGACTGACCAAGCAAATTGGTGAAGTTGAAATAATACTGACAAACCGGGTTGATGAGGTTGAAACAAAACTGACCAAGCAAATGGGTGAGATTGAAACAAAACTGACCAAGCAGATTTATACTGTTGAAACAAATCTTACCCAGCATATTGCCGTTGTCGCTGCCGATCTCTCTGCCCACAGAGCCGACACTGAAGCACATCACGGCATTTACCGGGTTAAGGAAGGATAACGCTTACCCCCCCCTCTTTTACCTTTCACCCTAAGCCGTGAGGCAATGACGTATTCAGTGAACAGGCTGAGCTACAAGACGGACTCCTAGAGCGGCGCATACCCGGCTGATGGTTTCAAAGCGGGGGTGCGCTCCGGGGCGAAGCGCCCTGTACAGCGCTTCGCGGGTGATTCCGGCGCGTTTGGCGATCTCCATCATGCCTCTGGCGCGGGCGATGTCTCCCAGTGCGGCGGAAAGCTCCATGGAGTTGTTCTCTTCCATGACAATGGTGAGGTATTCGGCAATAGCTACTTCGCTGTCAAGGTGTTCGGTGATGTCAAATTCAGGCAGTTCAGATATCCTTATTTTTCTGGTCATGGCTTAATCCTCCAAAGACGCTGCAAGTTTTACGGCTTTGGCAATGTCGGCAGTCTGTCCAGATTTGTCGCCGCCGCCAAGCATTACGATCAGCACGTTGTCACGCATGATGTAGTACATCCTCCAGCCGGGGCCGAAAAACTCGCGCATTTCAAATACCCCTGAGCCAACCGGCTTAACGTCACCCAGTATTCCGTTTTGGGCTTTTTTCAGGCGGCGGGCAAGCCGACGGCGCGTCATGCCGTCTTTGAGACTGATAAGCCACTCTTTGAACTCCGGCGTCATCTTGACAATGTACATGCTTGAACTGTAACCAAACAGTTACAAAAAGACAAGCGGGAAAATTCAAAACTCAAGATTTGTATTGACAGAGGCTAACCGGATAATCATAATTCGCAAACCTTAATAGAAAAGGGATGTTATGCCAACAGCCAACAGCCAACAGCC
>JANNRW010000438.1:0-3262 GCA_031401815.1 Geobacteraceae bacterium
CTTTACCCGGACTAGGTTGGAAGGTTTTTGTCGAGGACGACTACGCCGACCTGAAGGACTACATCTGTTCACGGGAAATCGCCCTGTTCGAGGCATTCACCCGTATGAACGTTGTTGTCATGACTCCGGATCTTGACCCGACAGCAGCGGAAGGGGTGGATATCCACTTTCTTCTCTATGCCGATCCGGCACACCTTCCCGCTGACCGCAATGCCTTTGGCCGTGCCCTCCACAAGGACAACTGCCGGGTTCTACAAGCTGTTTGTGAGGATGTACTTCGCGCTGCATCAGTTCCGCTCTCCGAACCGGCGGTGAAAATCCGCTACCAGCCGAAGAACAAACTGATGAACTTTGACGGCAGGGAACCGGTCAATGTGGCCTATGAGGTCGATGTCTGCTACCGGGTTCCCAAGGAGTCCTGACCATGTGCGGCTACTGCACCGAAACCATACAATTGATAAATCTGGAGCGGGAAAAGAAGGGCAAACCTGTTCGTGAACTCTGGGAAGCACTGATTGCCGGCCCCTATCTCCAGGAGGCGGAAGACCTTTTGTCTGCCCTGGATAAAATCAGGGTAGCCGCTTATCGGAAAAAAGTAGCGCCGATGCAGGCAATGCCCTCTGAAGCCTTGATCTGCCGTGCACTGGACGTACTACTGACAGAAGGATTTGATTCACCAGTTTACCAGAAACTTCTCCGCAGTAGAATATTCCAGCGGGCAGTGGATGAAGCCTGTTCATCAGAGAAGATGACCTCGTTGGATTTGCTGCCGCCTGAATTCCGGCTAAAGCACCTTTCTTGCCTCTACCAACTGGATTTCTATCTTGATCCGGCGCTCTCCCGTGATCTCACGACCTTCAAAACATTCGGCGTGATCAGGCATGAATGTCTTGAACTGCTCAGGGCGTATATCCGCGGCTGGGTCAGAAAAGGTGTGGAGATGAATCATGCCGCCTTTACAACCGCATTTCGTGCTATCTACGCGAGCCTTGCACTCCTTGGACGGTTCCGGTCTAGCAAAAGGCTGTTGTGGAATATCGCGGAGGAGTCACCATGGAGTCCCGACCTGGAGGGGTATAGTCTCTGGTTGCAGCATCAGGCCATTTTGCAGCTGCATAGGCGTGAAGGGTTTGAAAATATCATCTCCCGCACAGCACATCTGCGGGCTTCTCTGTTCTGGTATCTCGATCTGAAGACCGGTTTGACAATCTCGCAGAAAGAGTTGTTGAAGCAGCATTTGTTGACCTTGCCACGCGGTGATAGAGTTGATAATGATTTTAGCTTGCGAAAATGGTTGGATGAAGCCTTGGATTGATGTCTGGTCATTTTTCTCAATAATCTGTTTGCCTTGTTGTGTCTGATTTTGTCACAAAGCCATTGTAAGATCGGATCATGCCTGTCGTCTGAGAACCACCAGCGAGGAGGAGCTACATGACCCGGACTTCAATAAACCACGCCAAGCATATTCTCAAAAACTATTCCTTTGGCAACATAACTGTCAGCATTGATGAATATCTGAATAATGCCGATAAATGGGGGGTCAGGGGTAAAGGGCTACCTGTAATTGCTTCAATCTTGCGAAGAATTCGGACAGAGGGGGCAGATGATGACAGGTTGAACAACATCCGACTCAATGACTCCTCTGTATATCGGCAACTGCAAAATTGCGATACCGTCGGCGTGGTCAACCTTGAGTGTTCAGGTATTCAGGAACTGCTACGGGCCATGCAGCCGGACTGTTTTGAAGATATTGAAGCCCTTTGCACCATATTTCGTCCCACTCCACTGACTGACGGATCTGCTGATCTGCTAATTGCAAGAAAGCAGGGGACAGAACCGATAATCTTTATTCACCCGAAGCTAAAACCCATTCTCAAGGATACCTACGGCGTAATCATCTATCGTGAACAGCTTACGGGTATTGCTGAGAAACTGGCAGATTTCAATTATTCTGATTCAGAAAAACTGCTCAGAGTTTTGTACGGAGATAACCCGAAGGAGCTTCCTGACTCGCAGCAGCGTTTTATACTTGGTTGCAAACGAAATGGAATTCCTGAAGAAACGGCACAAGCCATTTTTGCGCAGATGGAGTCAGCCAGCAGACACTGCTTCACGCATCCGTTGGCAACTGGGCAAGCACTGACAGCATATCTGTGTGCCTGGCTGAAAGTGAATTACCCGGAAGAGTTCAAAGCGACCTGGGATGCGGAGAAACCTGCCTGGGATGAAAGGAACCCTATCGTGAAAAGATCATCCGGCAAGGTGAATATCAGCAAATTCCTCAGCCTGGTTCTGCGGCACAGACCTTCTGTTGTTGGGCTAAAGCTTGATGAGGCTGGTTGGGTATTAATTGCCGAACTTATTGAAAAAGGCTCCAAAGCAGGAGTGAAGCTGACAACGGATAAAATCAGCCAGGTAGTTGCCACCAGTGACAAGCAGCGTTTTGCCATCAGCGAAGACGGCTTGCGAATCCGCGCCAACCAGGGGCATTCACTTCCGGTTGATCTTGACTTAAAACTTGTTGTGCCCCCAGAGTTGCTCTATCACGGCACGGCCAGCCATAACCTTGTTGCTATTCGCCAGCAGGGAATTATCAAAGGCAACCGCCAGTATGTTCATCTATCGCGTGATATAGAAACCGCTGAAGCCGTCGGCAAGCGCTATGGTAAACCAGCAATATTGTCTGTTCAAGCTGACCGTATGCATCAGGCTGGATTCAGCTTTTATCTCTCTGCAAACGGGGTCTGGCTGACAGATCATGTCCCAAAAGAGTATATCCTCATCCATAAAAAACCCAAAATTGAGTAATACGAGAGGCACTTGGACCTCTACCTGATTGACTCTGTAAGGTATCTGATATAGTATTCATATATGTATTACAAAAAGGAGCTCATATATGACGACAATTTCCTTGCGAATGCCGGACGAGTTTCTCCATGAGGTCGATGTTTTTGCCGAAGAGCTGCATCTGCCGCGCGCTGCATATGTTCGTAAGGCGCTTGAAAGGATGAACGCAGCTGTTGCTGAGGAGCGGAGGAGGAAGCGACTCATGGAGGTCAGTCTGAAGGTGCGCAGCGAGAGCATGAAGGTGAATGCCGAGTTCAGCGAGTTTGAGGATGTCACCCGTGTTTAGGCATGGTGAAATCTGGCTGGCCAACCTCAATCCGGGGCGGGGTTCGGAACCGGGGAAGGTGCGACCGGTACTGCTGCTTCAAAACCAGGCGCTTCTGGATGCCGGACACCCTTCCACCCTGATTGTGCC
>JANNRW010000439.1:0-12618 GCA_031401815.1 Geobacteraceae bacterium
GTTCATTCAGCGCTTCATCAGGGAAATCCCTCACCAGGAGATCGGCTGGCAATTTGTAAATGTTCTTGACGCAAACGCAAGTCATATAACGCTCTCAAAAGCCAGAGAACAGATGAACGAGATGCATCCTGCCGACCTTGCCGATATTATCGCCAGTATTCCACGTCATAATATCCAGCAGATGCTTGAGTCTCTGGACACCGAAACTGCCGGCGAAGCCATTCACGAGCTTGATCCGGATCTTCGCATTCAGGTCATAAGCCAGTTAACCAGTGATCACGCTTCCGACATTCTCGAAGAGATGGATCCTGACGAAGCTGCCGATGTTCTGGGCGACCTCCCGGAAGAAAAGGCAAAAGAGCTGCTGGGACTCATGGATGCTGATGATGCAGAGGATATTCAGGAGCTGATGGAGCATGAAGACGATACTGTCGGCGGTCTGATGACTAATGAGTTTGTCGTTATCAGCGCAGGTATGACTGTAGGTGAAGCATTACAGACCCTGAGAAGTCAGGCTGAAGAAATAGAGATGATTTTTTACGCCTACCTGCTTGATAATGATGAAAAACTTCTTGGAGTTGTAAGTATTCGTGAACTATTGATTAACGACCCTTCTCTGCCGATTACCGAGATCATTACGGAACAGATCAAGCGAGTAAGTATCAATTCCGAACCGGAAGAGATCCTGGAAATTATCGCAAAATATGATCTGTTCGCTGTGCCGGTAATCGATCAGGATGGAAAGATGGCCGGCGTAGTGACAATAGACGATATAGTTGAAATATTCCTGCCACACGCTCTAAAACGAAAACGTCACCCATCCTGACAGGCTCTGCTCATTTAATTAATTTTTACCATAAACAGGTATTTTCATATGAAGGTGAACAAAAAAAACTTCCTTTTATTTCTTTTGATTCTCGGGCCAGGCATTATTACCGCCAATGTGGATAATGATGCCGGCGGCATTACTACCTACTCTCTTGCCGCAGCCAACTATGGATATTCCATCCTCTGGATGATGATACCGACCACTTTGGCACTGGTGGTAGTTCAGGAAATGTGCGCCCGAATGGGGGCGGTGACCGGTAAGGGACTCTCGGATCTGATCCGGGAATCCTTCGGGGTCAAGGTGACTTTCTACGTCATGATCGCCCTTTTTCTCACCAACATGGGGAACTCCATCTCCGAATTCGCCGGCATTGCTGCAAGCCTGGAACTCTTCGGCATAAGCAAGTATCTCTCAGTCCCTATCTGTGCCAGCCTGGTCTGGCTGCTCATTGTCAAGGGGTCTTACAAAACCGTGGAAAAGGTTTTTCTTGTGGCCTGCCTGGTCTACATCTCTTACCCACTTGCCGCTTTCATGGCCGGCCCGAAATGGGATTTGGTGCTCAAGGCGACATTCACCCCGACTTTCAAGAGTGACAGTGCCTATATCATGACCCTGATCGGCATCATCGGCACCACTATTGCTCCCTGGATGCAGTTCTACCAGCAATCAGCCGTAGTTGAGAAGGGAATCACAGCCGAACAGTATGCTTTCACCCGCCTGGATGTCATTATCGGCTGTGTTCTGGCCATTGTTGTGGCTTTTTTCATGATGGTCGCCTGCGCCTCGACCATCCACGTACAGGGGCTTAAAATTGAGACTGCTGCCGATGCAGCTCTTGCTCTCAAACCTCTGGTCGGTCAGTATGCCTCTTCGTTGTTTGCATTCGGCCTGTTTAACGCTTCGCTCTTCGGCGCCTGCATCCTGCCACTCTCCACGGCTTTCTACATCTGCGAGGGTATGGGATGGGAGTCAGGGGTGGACAAGGACTTCCGCAAAGCCCCCCAGTTTTTCTGGCTGTTCACGATTATCATAGTTATCAGTGCCCTGATAATCCTCATCCCCAATGCGCCGCTCATCTTCATAATGTACATCTCCCAGGTAGTTAACGGCGTTGTACTCCCTTTCGTCCTGATCTTCATGCTGTTACTGATCAACGACAAACGGCTCATGGGGAGTTACGTGAACGGCCCGGTATTAAACAGCATTACCTGGGTCACGGTGGTCATAATGGTACTCCTTACCCTGCTGATGACCTTTGACTTGATACTTCCAGGCGCCTTTGCCCGTTTATTGGTGAGGTAGCCGCCCCGCAACAGAATGAAGCAGAAATGCACGTATAGGAGAAATGAATAATATGGGAAGAGAACTTTACGTAGGAAGCCTGCCTTACGAAACAACCGAAGATGATCTGCGCCGCCTGTTTACTGTCGCCGGAACAGTGCAGTCAGTCCATCTCATAACCGACCCTGTCAGCGGAAAATCAAAGGGGTGTGGTTATGTCAAGATGACGAGCGAGAGTGAAGCAAAGGAAGCAATCAACAGCCTTGATGGTGCCAGGATTGATAACCGCCTGATTACTGTTTCCATTGCAAGGGAGATAAAAAAAGAGGAGAAGCGGGCGGGTGCCGGTCAGCGGCGTGCCTGGCAACAGCGACGACCAAAGGAATAACTCTCCGCTTGTATTCAGTATCCTTGACCCTTATTGACACTTAATTGTTATCCCACGTCCAGCACCTTTCGCACCATGGCCGCCATATCCGGCAGTGAGAACGGTTTCTGAATGAAATGAACCCCCTCATCCAGCACGCCGTGATGAGCGATGATGTCCGCCGTGTAGCCAGACATGAACAGCCGCTTCATGCCGGGGTGGATAGCAAGGATATTTCTGGCCAGATCTCTGCCGTTCATCTCCGGCATGATTACATCGGTCATCAGCAGGTGAATTGTACCGTGGTGCTCACGAGCCAGTTCCATGGCCCGGCCGGGGTTGACGGCCCGAAGAACGGTATAATCCTGCATTTCAAGCAGCTGGGAAGTTATTTCCAAAATTGCCGGTTCGTCTTCCACAAGCAAGATGGTCTCATGGCCGCGCGGCACTGCCTGTGCGGCTTCTTCAGCATGTTTCCGGAGAAAGTCTTCCGCGTAGTGCGGCAGGTGAATGGAGAAGGTGCTTCCTTTGCCAGGTTCGCTGTAGATGTTGATGAAGCCGTTATTCTGCTTGACTGCGCCATAAACCGTGGCAAGGCCGAGACCAGTCCCTTCGCCCACCCCCTTGGTGGTGTAGAACGGCTCAAAAATGTGGGTCAATGTTTCCTTATCCATCCCTTTGCCGTTGTCACTTACAACCAGCCGCACATATTCACCCGGTGTTGCTTCCGGGTTGGCGGCGCTGTAGTCCGTGTCTATGGTGCAGGTGCCGGTTTCAATGCTGATCCGACCGGTATCTTCGATGGCGTCGCGGGCGTTGACACAGAGGTTGGCCAGAATCTGGTCGAGCTGCGAGGGGTCGATCTTGACCTGACAGAGCTCAGGTGATGGTTGCCAGGTCAGGTGGATATCTTCACCGATCAGCCGCTGCAGCATCTTGAGCATGTTGGCGACGGTGTCGTTCAGGTCGATGACTTTGGGGGATATCGTCTGCTTGCGGGCAAAGGCCAATAGTTGCCGGGTGAGGTCAGCGGAGCGCTGGGCAGCAGATTTGATCTCCTTAAGGTCAGCGCAGACCGGGTTGGCCGGATCAAGGCGCATCAACCCCAGTTCGGCATGGCCGAGGATGACACTGAGCATGTTGTTGAAGTCATGAGCCACACCGCCGGCCAGACGGCCCACCGATTCCATCTTCTGCGCCTGGTGGAGCTGGGCTTCAAGCTTAGACTTCTCTTCCTGGCTACTCCTGATCTCAGTAATATTACGGCCAACACCCAATACGCCGATAAGTGCCCCATTGTTATCGTACATCGGTGTTTTTGTTGTATAAAGCAAGACCCTCTGGCCATCATCAGGAAAAGTTATCCACTCTTCATTACTGCTGGGACTGTTTGCGGCCATTGCCTTGCGGTCGTGCTCGCGGAAAAAATCTGCCAGCTCCTTTTCTACAAAGTCATAGTCTGTTTTTCCCAAAATGTCTGCTTCTTTAGCACCGAAAAAACGTTCAAATATCACATTGCAGGAGAGATATACCCCATCGGCATCTTTAAGCCAGATCAGATCCGGGATGGTATTGAGAAGTGAACGAAAGCGTGACTCACTCTCCAAAAGAGATTCTTCAATCAAAATTCGTTCAGCGATTTCCGCCTCTAGCTGGTTAGTCCGCTGCTGAACCCGCAACTCAAGTTCGGCCTTTAACTGATCATTTTGAAGACGCTGACTACGCTCCTCCAGAACGACTGCCAGCATGTAGCAGAAGTTATTCATGTAATCCAGATAGGGCGCAAACAGTTCCTTGTCATCAAGCGTTAACAGCATTTCACCAAGGAATCTCTCGCCAAGAGAGACAGGGATTCTGACTGTCGTCGATTCATAATCCTGATCCTGAGGACTCACAGAGTAACGTACAGCTGAGACACCCGGCATATCCTGCAGGCCACGGCAAACGAAGCTGAAGATGGACTTTTCATCAGGAAGACTGATCACAAAGCTCTGCATCACCAACAACTGACCAAGAATTTCAGGTTTTAGCATAGAGACTTTCCTTACTGTGTCAGAAATTCTTCCGGTCTGATATAAAACGGGTTGTGAACAACAGAACCGCGCACAATCATGAGTGGATGCACCTTCAACACATCCATGATCATGGCCCCGTCAAAGGAGCGTGCATCGTATTGACATACCGCAGTGACCGGATGGTCACGCAGCAGGATGCTTACCTTTGATTCGTACTCCATAAGTCTGTTCCCGCCGCTGACATGCTGGATCTCGGTCGCCATCTCGCCGATGACTCTGGCGGCGGGATACCCTTCCGTTACAGAGTCATTGTAGTAGCTGGCCAGCAAACTGAGCATCCGCTCAGGCTCAAAACGGTCGTTTTCAAAGTAAATGTCCCGTGTCCCTGCCAGTGTCAGAGCCCCGCTCTCAATGGCATCATTGTGTGAAATCCCATAATTGCCGAGGAATTCCCCAATAGCCTGTTTGGTGGTATTATCAGAAAAACAGCAAGTACGCTCTTTGGACTGAAGACCGCTTAAAATAAATTTGAGCAGTAACTCCTGTCGTTCGTCGTCACTGCTGAAAATCTGGCAGATATGGACTCCAGGAAGAAACGGCTCATTGGTGAAGCCGAGTGAAATTGACTTATTACTCTGTGACATGGCAGATCTCCTCTTATGAATTTCAGTCTGCTTTTCCCTGGATTGCTCCTAAAAGGGACTCGGAACTTACCAATATACCGATTTACATCTCATCGTCAGGTCATCTTTGCCGCTCTTTCAATTGTAAAATCCTCAGCGTAACCTATCAAGAACGACAAATCCGGCTTTAAATCGCAAAACTAATATATCAGTTTATTCCAAGTCCCTAAGTACCCAAGGATGATGCTCTCGCAAATTGTCATTCCCGCAGAGATTCTGAGCGGGAATCCGGTTTGTAACATATTGAAATCATAGATCCCCGATAAAGACATTCGGGGATGACAAATAAGGATTTTGCGAATGCATCAAGGATATTCTTCTTTGCCTGAAACAATTATGAACCGGACTATATTGAAAGTATATTGTCATACAGGGTATTTACAACACCAACGCAGAAATTTAAATTCCCAACAATTAATCTCCTGATAGAACTGATCCTGTTTTCATGAATAATTTTCTATGGCGGAAACTCATTATTTACAAAAATATGTCATCACCCCTTTGCATTTCCGCAATTTTTCTGGTATCAATAAATAGTCTGTACTTTACAGACAATCTTCATTACCGACTTGCTGCAAAAGGGGGCTTTAAGTGGCAGATAATCAAAACGGAACCGGGACTCTTTTACTATCATTTATTACAGGTATTGCTACAGGCATTGCGGCTGCCCTGCTGATCAACAAATCGCTTGAAAATGTATCCACTGCATCTGACGACCAGGAAGATCAGCTTTTTATCTAAACTTCTAAAAGCTCTGCTTTAATCCGAGCCATTAATATCATTACGCAATGAAAGGGGACTCTGTCCCCTTTTCTGTGTGTACCGGACAGTCACTGATTATTTGATTTTTTCCTACTGAACCCTGACTACTGAATCCTGACCCCTCTGTTTTTTAAGGATCACCCATGAGCAGCAACACCCCGTTAATCTGGAATCTTGCCCTGCTTGAACCTGAGTCAACAGATCATTTTCATAAAGAGCTGGAAGAGACTCTGGCCTCTGCTGTCAGTTTCAGGGAGAGATATCGTGGCTCCATTTCAGAGCTTGAACCTTCGGGCCTTCTTGCATCGCTCAAGGAGTATGAAGCTCTTCAGCAGCGGGCTCTGAAACCCCAATGCTATGCGCATCTGCTCTTTGCTGCCGACTCGTCGAGCAATCTGGCAAAAACTCTGTCGCAAAAAGCGAGTGAGGCCGGAAATCGCCTGACAAGAGAGCTTCTGTTTTTCGATATAGAGATTATGTCTCTGCCGGATCAGTTATACCAGGATCTTCTTGGCTACGCCAGCCTGGCTGAGTATCACCACTACATCTGTTCGATCAGAAAATTCAGCAGACACACCTTGCCTGAGCGTGAAGAGCAGCTCTTGAAACAGAAGGATCTGACAGGCTCTACTGCCTTTACACGCCTCTATGACGAGATTTCCGCCTCGTTTACTTTCCGGATCGATATTGACGGCAATGAGCAGGAGATGACCGGTGAAGAGCTGCTGGGGCTCCTTCATCACCCTGATGCAGCTCTCAGGGAGCGCGCCTTTACCCTTTTTCTGGAGCGACACGGGGAAGAGCGGATTATATACAGCGCAGTATTCAACAATATTGCGCTTGACCACGCCCAGGAGATGGAGCTGCGCGGTTACAGCCACCCGATGGAACCGACAAACATCGGTAATGAACTCTCAAGCGAAGTAGTTGAAAGGTTGATGACTGTAACAGAAGAAAATTACTTTATGGCTCACGACTACTTCCGGTTAAAGGCTAAGCTGCTTGGCATGGAGAAACTTAAAAACTCTGATATTTATGCCCCCTTACCGGATATTCACCGCAATTATCCCCTTGATGAGGCAAAGCAGCTGGTTCTGGAAGCTTACCGGAAGTTTAACCCCGAATATTTGCCGCTTCTGGAGGCATTCTTCGAAGAAGGGCGAATAGATACTCATCCACGCCCAGGAAAGAGCGGCGGCGCTTTTTGCATGGGGATCTCTCCGGAAACCCCTCCATTTCTCCTCCTGAACCATACCGGCAATCTTCGCGATGTCGCCACCCTTGCCCATGAACTTGGTCACGGCCTTCATTTTGTTCTTGGCAGCGAGCAGACGCTCATAAATTATCATGCACCACTCCCTCTGGCTGAAACAGCCTCTGTTTTCGGTGAAATGCTCCTGACCAGGCACATGCTCTCCATTGAGCAGGAGAAGGCGGTCAGGATATCTCTCCTTTGCGCCAAAATTGAAGATATCATGGCAACAACCTTCAGGCAGGTAGTGCTGACACGTTTTGAACAGAGACTCCACCTGGAGCGACTGGGCGGCCTTCTGGACGACTCGCGGATCTGTGAAATCTGGCTGGAAGAGAATGGCAAGCTGTTTGGCGATGAAGTTGATGTTATTGAAGCGTATCGCTGGGGCTGGAGCTATATATCACATTTCATTCATAGTCGTTTTTACTGTTATGCATATACTTTTGCAGAACTTCTGGTGCTCGCGTTATACAAAAAGTACCTGTCAGAAGGGGCGGCTTTTCTGCCGAAGTACGAAGCGATTCTTGCCAGTGGCGGATCAAGATCACCGGCAGACACAGCTGCACTGGCCGGGATAAACCTTGAAGATCCGGCATTCTGGCAGCAAGGGTATGATATACTGGGGGAACTTGTCCAGGAGCTGAAAGAGCTGGTAAATGAAGTTTAATCACGGGCTCTTGAAGACTCACCAAGCGGCTCTGCCTGGTTATCTTCCCCCGGCATGCTTCATTTCTATTCCGTAACTCCTTATTTTCCGGTGAAGATTGGTACGTTCAAGATCAATTGACTCTGCCGTCCTGGTAATATTCCAGTCATTTTCATTCAATTTCCTGATGATAAACTCTCTTTCAAACAGATCACGAGCTTCTTTCAAGGAGTGACTCTCAGCAGTAGAGCCAATGGTTGCAACTCTGCCTCCTCCTGAAGCTGACCGCTGTAGTATCACCTCAGGCAGATAAGAAGAGTCGATCGAGCTTCCTGCCGAAATTATAGCCATACGCTCAATGACGTTTTTCAGTTCGTGAATATTGCCAGGCCAGTCATAATCCTGCATCAGCTCCACTACATCCTGCTGAACGGCTTTAAGTTCACGCCCTTCAGAACGGCAGTACTGCTGGAGAAAATAATCGGACAGTGCCGGTATATCTTCACGCCTCTCTCTTAGAGGCAACATTACAAAAGGAACGATACTGAGCATATAGTACAGATCCTCACTGAAAGATCCGGACTTAAGATCATCATCCAGAGCTCTGCTTGATGCGGCCACTATTCGAACATCTGTATCAATGCTCCGGCTCCCCCCTACCCTTTCAAACAGATGATCCTTGAGCACCCTGAAAATCTTCCCCTGCGTTTGCAATGAAAGCTCTCCGATCTCATCAAGGAAAAGTACTCCCCCTTCTGCAAGGTCAAGTTTCCCCTTTCTGCGGGAGATATCTCCAGGGAAAGCAGCCGTTTCATGCCCAAAAAGCTCGATTTCAATAAGCTCTTCAGGGATTGCTGCACAGTTGACAGCTGCAAAAGGTTTATCACTTCTGGAGCTTTGCAGATGAAGTATACGAGCCAGGAGTTCCTTGCCCGTACCATTTTCACCAAGAACAAGGACTGCCGCAGAAGAAGGAGCCACAATCCGCAGCTGATCCCGCAGCTTAGTTGCGAAAACAGATCCCCCCACTATCTCGTAATGCTCGTCCATCATCCCGCGCAGAGATTCGTTTTCAAACTTGAGTCGCCCCATCCTGATGGCATTCTGAACAGTCACCAGCACCTTATCAAGAGAGAGCGGCTTTTCAATAAAATCAAAGGCACCGAGCTTTGTTGATTTTACCGCTGTTTCTATGGTGCCGTGGCCGGAAATCATAACTATCGCCAGGTCAGGATAGATCTCTTTGAGTCGCTGAAGTGTTTCAAGTCCGTCGAGACGAGGCATCCAGATATCAAGCAGTACAAGATCAGGAAGATTTCTCTGCACTGACTCAATTGCATCAATTCCGTCATATGCAAGAGTCACATGATACCCTTCATCTTCGAGAATACCTTGAAGAGCCTGCCGGATACTCTCCTCATCATCAACAATCAGTATGGTTGCACTCATTTCATCATCCCCCCGTGAGAACCAGTTCAGCAGCCAGAGCTCTCCAGGCCGGAAGGCTTCGCCTTATCATCTCCATTTCAACACAATAGGCAATCCGGAAATAACCTGGTGCGCCAAATCCTGCTCCTGGCACAAGCAGAAGATTATGTTTCTGGGCTGCCCTGACAAAAGCCACATCATCAGCCAGAGGTGATTTTGGGAAGAGGTAAAAAGCACCATCCGGCTTGACCATTTTGAAACCGATGCTGCTCAGATTGCTGAACAAAAAATCACGCTTCTGTTGATAGTCATTCACATCAACTGACTCTTTTTGAAGTTTTGCCACCAGTCGCTGCATGAGTGCCGGAGCATTGACAAAGCCAAGAGTCCTGTTGCAGAATATGGCCCCCTCCATGAACAGATCTACATGTGTCATGCCCGGATTGGCCACCAGATAACCGATCCGCTCTCCAGGAAGAGCCAGATCCTTTGAATGAGATGTAACAATGACCGAATTGACAACATAGGGGAAAATATTGGGAACAGAGTGACCATCATAAGCAATCCGCGCATATGGCTCATCAGAAATCAGATAAATCTGTTTCTCAAGTTCACGCTCTTTGCGTTCAAGCATTTCACCCAGCCTGCGGAGGGATTCAGCAGGATAGATCACACCGGTCGGATTGTTTGGGGTATTGATGATGATTGCTCTGGTATTCGCGTTAATAGCCTGTTCAATAGCTGGCAGATCAAGCTGGAAGGTCTCACGATCAGTCCATACCTCCCTTGGAATGCCACCATGGTTGTCAATGTAGAATTTGTACTCCACGAAATACGGAGCGAGTATGATCACCTCTTCGCCCGGATTAAGAATAGTCTTGAGTACAACATTCAATGCACCACTTGCGCCGCAAGTCATGACCACCTGACTGCCGGTAACAGGGAGTGCGGATGATTCGGCAACCAGGGCAGCAATGGCGCTGCGCACCTCGTCATAGCCAGCATTGCTCATATAGCGATGTATACCGGAAGCTGGTGACGCCGCCAGCTTGCGCAGCTCTTCGTAAAACTTTGCCGGTGGATCTATATTCGGATTACCCAGGGTAAAGTCGTAGACATTTTCATCGCCAAATTGCTGCCTGAGGCGTCCACCCTCTTCAAACATCCTCCTTATCCAGGAAGAACTCTCAATGCACGACTGGATTTTTGTCGATATTGCCATAATACCTCCGCTATGAAAATTTGAGCAACTGTAGCATATTTGCAACAATCAAGACAATCTCTAATCATACGTTGATGCAATCGCTATTCCTCTAAACAAGTCCCATCCCCCCTTGGCGAGGGGGAGATTTTGAGAGGGAATCAAAGTAGTTCACAGGGATTTTCATCTGTTAATTGAGGGATATGATTCAAGGAAGAAAAAAGGGTGCTCGGATATTTCAGTTATTAGCTACATCACCCTTTGCAACCCGCGAAATGTATTTTTCCAAGGCATTCCTGTAGGTACGTCCAAGGGAGATAAAATTGATCCCGTACTGATAAAAACCTTCTATTGTCCTTGCTGACCGGACAATCTCTCCTTCAACCTCAACCTGAACTGATTCAGGTATGCTGAATATGCAGGTAAGTATGCTGCCGATCTCAAAACGGTATTCAGCTTCGATCAATATTCCGGTGATACTTATATTGTGAGACAGACAGAAAAACTCCAATACCTCTTTCTTGCTGATAACCTTTACACGGAGCGAGACTCGCCTGCTCCTGGGGAGCTGAACAGTCAGAAACTGACTGACAGTTTTGACAAGCAGCATAGGTTTTATAGGTCTTGCAATAAGCGCATTTACACCGCAACCGCTCAGGCGCTCAAACTCTTCCTTTGTATCCCTGCATATGAGTATTCGTGAAAGTCCGGGAAACTCCCCTTCGCCTTTGACCATCTCGAACAGCTCCTCACCCTCCATATCTTCAAGCTGGATGTCTGAAATAATGAGATCTATCTCTTCATTACGAAGCAGCTCAAGAGCATCTTTTCCTGAAGTAGTGGTTATTATGAAAAAATCAGAACGGCTGAACAGGGAGCGATTTCTATCGAGAAAAGATGTTGATGAGCTGGCAACAAGTATCTTCTTCATAAACAGATATTATTGATACGACAAAAGAATGTCAATCTAATGGTTTTGCTTCAGATTCATACATATTGACAATCGTCAAAGGCGGGTGATATCTTTCCGGTTGCTTTCCCTATCATTTCTGACTGTCAAGGAGCCATGCATGGAGATTTTTGGAATCGATATCGGCTTTGGATTTACAAAAGCAACTAACGGCAATCGTTCACTTGTGTTCAAGTCGATCCTTGGAGAGGCAACCGATATCCAGTTCAAGGGGGGGATACTGACTGACGGTTCAGTAGACGAGAATATTCAGATTGAACTGGACGGGAGATCATACTTTGTTGGTGAAATGGCTGAAAGGCAGAGCAGTGTCCGCTCCTTTACACTTGACCAGTCGCAGTTTTTCAGTACTTACGCAAAACCGTTGGCTCTGGCAGCAGCAGCACGACTTGTCGGTTCATACATGCCGATAGGATTGGTTACAGGTCTTCCGATCGGATATTATCGTGAATACAAAGAAGCAGTTATCAAGCTTCTTCTTGGCGATCACAAGGTTATCATTACAAACGGCAGCGGCAAACGCGAAGAAAAGGTAATCAAGGTGAGCGAAGTAAAGGTTATTCCGCAACCTTTTGGCTCCCTCTTCAATTTGATGATGAACGATCTTGGGGAGCTGGGGGATAAAAAATATGTTCATGAAAAAATCGGGATTATTGATATAGGCTTTAAAACATCAGACTTTACTGTAGCTGACAGGATGCGTTACTCGGAAAGGGGGAGCCGCACAACTGATACAGGTATATCAAAGGGCTTTGGCATGATCGCAGGGAAGCTTCGAGAAAAGAGCAATGTCAATGTTGAGATTTATCGCCTGTACGAGGCAGTTGAGCGTGGCTTTATCAAGATCAAGGGGAAGGAGTACGATCTCAAGGCACCTACAGAGGTGGTTTTCAGCCAGCTTGCTGCTGTAATTGCCGATGAAGTGGACAGGCTATGGTCGGATGACTGGGATATTGACACTATTGTAATAACAGGAGGAGGAGGCGCTGCACTTGGGAAATACCTCCAGCCATTGATTAATGGAAAGGTTGTAACTGTTGATAATCCAAAGGATGCTAGACTTTGCAATGTGCATGGCTACTGGAAATATGGCAAGCATCTCTGGTCAAGGGGGGTACAGCCTCCAGCGGTTGCCGGGAGTTAAGACGTTGAATTGTTGAGTTGTTGAGTTGTTGAGTTGT
>JANNRW010000440.1:0-15293 GCA_031401815.1 Geobacteraceae bacterium
GTTGCACTTCTACAGAGCGGTTCGACCCAGTACAGATTTTACAATGAACTGCTCATGGCCTATACCTTTGTCCCATCAACAGCTGTAGTTATTGCCGCAGCAGACATGCCTGACATCGCCTTTACCGCTGCCTGCAACGAGTGTCACGGCAAGATCGGCGTAACCACCCCTCATGGCGGTCGCGGGGATGTAAAGTACTGCATGATGTGCCATACGTCGCAGCGCAGTATCGGCCAGACAGCTTCAACGGAAGTAAATGGCGTTTTCACCGGCCCTATCTATGCTGTAGCAACCACTGATTCCAGATACGATCCGAATCAGGCAGGGAAACCTGTTACCACGGTTACAAATGGAAAGGCTGAGGGTGATTTTGTAACCATGATTCACAGAATTCATATGGGGAGCAAGCTTACCAAGCAGGGATATAACTATGCCGGCGTCTTTTACAATGGTATCCACTATCCCAAGGAGATCACCAACTGCCGCCAGTGTCACAAGGCCGGTGTAGCCGAAGCTCCGAAGGGTGACAACTGGAGAGAAAGGGCTAGCCGCAAGACTTGCGGAGCATGCCACGATAACATCAACTTCGCAACCGGAGCCAATGCCAAGGTTGGTGGAGTTGCTCATGCACCACAGGCTGATGACTCCTTCTGTAACGACTGTCATCGTTCTGGAGGCCCGTATCCGATTGAGAAGTTCCATACTTCGGTGAATGCAACACCCAATAACCCGAATGCAACGGTTATTACCCGTGACGCAAGCAATGTAGCTACTTCAACTCCTCTGACCAACTTCTTTTACGAGATCAGCAGTGTAACTGTAGCAGAAACAGGTGGCCCACCGGCTACTGCCAGTGCAGCTACAATCAAGTTCCGCATCCAGAAGAATACCGGATCGCTGACAGCAGCAAAGTCAAATGTCGTATTCACCGGTGCCGGATCTTCCGCAAGTACAGTACCGGCTGACGCTCTTATTGCCGGATTCTCAGGTAGCCCGTCATTCCTTCTAGCCTACTACAAAGATACAACCAATCAGCCGTCTGCGACATTCAATGCTGATTACAACAATCTTGGCGTGAAAGCCGCCCAGCCGATCTCGGTATCCCTTGCCGCAATTCTTATCGGCTCAAAAGGGACTATGAGCGGTCCTGATGCCAGTGGGTACTACACCGCAGTTCTTACCGGAGCAGCGAACAACTTCCCGGCCGGAGCAACAATGCGTGCCGTCGGCCTCCAGGGATACTTTACCCAGGTCAGCCCGGCTGTAGCTCGCCATGCGCTCTCACACGTAAAGGAAGTGACCGGCGATGCAGTACGTCGTGAAGTAATTGATTCAGCCAAATGCGCCAACTGCCATGAATGGTTTGAAGGCCATGGCGGTAACCGCGTTGTCGGCAAGGAGACAGTCGGACAGTCGATCTGCATCTTATGCCACGTTCCAAACCTGACCACCAGCGGTCGTGGTATACAGCAGTCGCTGATGTTGGCCATAATTAACCCGGCTAATGCAATCGGCGCCTCGCTGTCAAGCATTGCAGGCTTAATCAACTACCTTCCAACCTCATCTCTTCCTGCCGGAAGCCCGTTCGCCGTCAGCTCCTCCAACGTAGTTACCCAGGAGGCCAGAGACGCAAATAGTGCACTGGTTGCTGCTCTTGGCAACGATCCAACCACCTATCCAGAAGTCTCCAACAACTTCAAGGATATGATTCATGGTATACATGCCGGCAGTGATTCGCTGATAGTCGGCAAGCCTCTCCAGTTTGTTCGAGACAGGGGCGCAAGTGGTGAATTTGAATATAATTTCAGCTTCGTGAAGTTCCCCGGCGTGCTGAAAAACTGCGCCATGTGCCACAAAGGGACTACCTACACAGCAATCCCGGCCAAGACACAGGTAAGCACCCAGGTAACAACCAGAGGTACTGCACTTACCCTGCAGACAGACACTTTAGTCGGTAACAACGTAACTGAGACAGATGCAGCCAGAAAAGCTGTTCCGAATGCAGCAGATCTGGTTTCCACTCCGTTCGTGGCGACCTGCAAGTCCTGCCATAACAGGCCGAATGCACTCGCCCACTTTGCCCAGAATGGTGGGCAGATTAATGTCCGCCGCGATCTGGCAAATCCTGATGGCGAAGCCTGTGTAACCTGTCACGGCACAACCGGTCCGAATGCACTCTGGAACGTGCACAGATTTACAACTGTTGGTGAATAGAGTATCCTGCTTCAACCCTCCCCTTGATTTAAGGGGAGGGAGTTTTTAATGATACATAACTATTTGCACCCAAATCTAACCCCTCCTGTCCTCCCCTTACTTAAGGGGAGGGACTCTTGAAGTCGCGTTGGTGGCATTGTCGGCTACCTTCCCGAAGCGTCCCCCCGCTTGAGTCAAGAGGGGGACAGGGGGAGTTATGACTATGCTGAATAAATAAGAAGATACATCGTACTTACCTGAACAAAAAAAGAGCCCCGATATTTTCGAGGCTCTTTTTGTTTGAATACTATGGCAGACAGCTTAAAACTGAATATTAGGTCTGAATACCAGAGTCAAGGCATTTTGATCCAGAGCCCTCAGCTCTCCGGAATAACTCCGGGAGTTCTCCCAGATAACACCAAAATCGAATTTGAGAGCGAGGTTATACTCTTTCAGGGGGAGTTTCTTTCCGATGGTGTACTCCTGCCTTATTACTCCGCCGCCATTAATTCCGAGATCCCACCTGAAATCAAAGCTGCTGTTTTTCAGCCAGGAGAGGGCGGATGAATTGAAGTCGAGGTTGCTCCTTCTTAGCCCCAGATAGATAATGTCGGCAATATTGGGATTGCCATGAATTTTGGAGCCGAGCCTGAAACTCCAGCTAAGCTTCTCGTCTTTAAAGTTCTTTTCGCCTTTCAGCTTCCATTCAATTTCCAGTGACTTGTCATCAATCAGGATATTATTTTTAATATGATGGTCTGCATAGGTGAACAGATAACCCATGTACCCCTTGTTTGTTCCGGTCCGGTCTTCTCCCTGCCTGACAAATGTTACTATGTCGCCGAAAAAGAGTGAAAGGGCGTATGGTTCCTGAAACCCCGCAGTTATCGAGCCGATCAGGTTTACGCCATTGTCAAAACCGGCAGTATCATAAAGACCGCGATGATTTCGCTTCAGATAGGTGCCAAGTACCGGCAACGGGCATATGCTTGCCTCAATCAGCATGAATCTCGGCTTGAACGAATTCCGGAGCAGCCCCTTATACACTGCCAGCTCGTCAGTTTCGCCCACATCAGGTATAGGTTTATCGGTAAGCGGGAAATGCACCCCTATGTTGGTGTAGTAGGCATCCAGCTCAGGCGTGATCTCCAGTTTGGCAAGATCAGGATTGATGACAGGTGCTGAGAGAGGCTCAGCCGCAAAAAGGAGCCCAGGGGAGGAGAGTAATATTGTGGCGGCAAAAACAATAAAAGGCAGAAGATGCATCTGTAAGTGGCCTACTTTATCTCTGATTTGACAAAAAAATAGATAATCAACAGAAAAGGGAGCGGCATGAATGCTGCTTCAATGTTGCCTTTAAAAAGTTGCCAGGTGGCAAACGAAACAAGGACGGCAGTAAAAATGAGAGTGAAAATAGCCAGTGGTTTTTTCATCAGTTGTCGTACATCATTTTTCGTTCCAGATCCATTGAGTGGGAAAGCCGCTTCGCCTCTTCCATGGTAATAATATCCTGCTTGTAGAGTTGGAGGAGATGCTGGTCAAGTGTCTGCATCTGGTAGAGAGACTGTCCGTTTTCGATATGCTTTTCAATTTCGTCGAGGCGTCCTTCACGAATACAGGACTGAATCGTGGTGGTTGAACGCATTATCTCAACAACCGGGAGAATATTTTCACCTGTCTTGTCCTTGATCAGCCTTAGCGAAACAATGCCTACCAGAATGTCTGCCAGCCTCTGGCGAATAATCTCCTGGGCGTCAGGAGGAAAATTGCCAAGGAGTCTGTTGATGGTTGAAACTGCACTCTGGGTATGCAGGGTCGAGAGCACCAGGTGTCCGGTCTCAGCTGCTTTTATGCAGGAGTCGATGGTCTCCTTGTCACGCATCTCTCCAACCATTATCACATCAGGATCCATCCTGAGAGAAGCCTTGAGCGCTGCATTGAAATCTTCCGTGTCAATCCCGACTTCTCGTTGAATAATGCAGCTCTTCTGTGATGAGAAGAGAAACTCAATAGGATCTTCAATGGTTATGATGTTGTAATTGTAGTTTTCGTTTAGTAGCCTGACCATTGATGCGAGAGTCGTGGATTTGCCGTTGCCTGTAGGGCCTGTGACAAGAATCAGTCCGTTTGGTGCCTTGACAATTTCCGCAAGAACCCCTGGGAGGTTAAGTTCCTTGAAAGTCCCAATGTATGGCGGGATGACACGCATTATAATCCCGAAATTGCCACGCTGCCTGAAGATGCTTACCCGGAAACGCCCGCCTGTCGGCAGAGAGTAGGAGGCATCCAGCTCTTTCATGTCATTTGCAAGCTGGCGGCCATTGTGCGCCATGACTGTAGCTGCTATGAACTCAGTATCCTTTCCGGTCAGATTGGGGAGCTTGGAGCGTATCAGCTGACCTCTGCCACGGAAGAAAGGGGGGTTGTCAACTTCAAAATGGAGGTCGGAAACCTTTTTTTGAAACGCGATTTCTAGAATCTGGTTCAATACTTTTGCGTCCATAAATTACCTTCCTTGATTTAATGGCGTAGTCATCAATGTTGAGATTGGAGCATCTTCTCAAATTTTTTGCGATAAAGTGCGTTCTCATAAATTATTCCGGCATGAATGGAGAGAATCTCGGCAAGTTCAAGCGGGACAGTGCCGCCGATTTTAGAGCCGAAATCACCGTAAACAATGGCCAGAACCCTTCCGAGGCATTTTATGGGGAGCAGAAGAATTTTTCTCGAAAAAGGTGGATCCAACTTCAGAAAGAGAGACTTTTCAAAGGCTGAATAATCATCAATGGAGCCGCACCAGCTCTTGCCAGAGGCAATAACCTCCTGCAAAACTGCTGAATCATCAGCCGTAAGAGATATCTGAAATGGCTTAGAGGTATCTCCGTTCATGAATCTGTCAGTCACCAGAGTATCTTTTTTTAGAGTCAGGGTGAATGCGCGCTGCATTGTGCTCGCGATAAAGCGTTCAATCACTGTCAGGATATCAGGTAGTTCCTTGAGTGTACTGATTTCGTCAAAGCATTTTCTGAAAACAGGCGTAATCTCACCGCACTTTTCAGGGGGTGCAACGTTTACGCAATTTTTCAGAACATCAAGGAAGTTGATGGTGTCACTTGCAAAGGAGTTTTTGCCTGCCACCCTGTCTGGCTTGGGAAGTGCAGCTCTTGCGCCCGCTTTCATTGCATTGAGTATGGCTTCGGTATCTCCGGGATGAACTAGCTGAAATATGGAGATGTGCGGGTGTTTTTCAAGCAGATGCTTGACTACAAGCTCAAATTTCTCCCTTTCCCGTGAGGCGCCGCCAGTTTCCGGAGAGTCAATCAGAAATACAGGTTGCAGCTCTTTTGCAAGCGACTGGCTGATGATCGGGCCAAGATTCTCCTCCTCATCTGTGGCAAAAGAGAAGAAACCCTCGTGTTTGCAGAAAGTCATGACTATATGTCTCAGGAACTCGCTGCTACTAAAGAGTATGATCGCCTGGGTCGGCGGGGGGTGTGAAGATGCCGGTTGAGGTGCGGAAATATTTACCAGGAAAGAGAGAAGCTGCTGCTGCTGATCATCAGGTATGTCAACAAGGTGACTCCCGATTTTATCACGATGTACCTGGAAAGGGTCATGCACTCTTACCGGGTCATGCATCCTCGCCGGTGTAAAGAAGCCCGGAATCATCTTCTCCAGATCGTCAAGCACATCAAGGCCAAGGTCATCAATAGAAATGATCTGCTCATTTTCTTCAGCAGCAGGGGTGTAGTCGTTGTCCATCTGATTGGAAGAGAAGGTCTCATCAACAAGTGTGCCGTCACGTTTTTTCTCATCGTAAATCCTGAGAGCATCCATAAGCACATTCTGGGTGTTGAGGTTCATATCCAACTGCAGCTTTTCGGGGATGTACCGATATTCGTCTGATATTACATTCGCATCTACATCAAGTTCAAAAGTCCCTTCAGTCCAGGTAAGCACTTCAACAATAGTCATCTCTATCAGCGTTTCAAGCCCCTTGAAGGCAGTTTCCTTCTTTATCTTGCCGTTTTCGATCAATGCAGCGATGAGAGGGGTTCTGCTGGCACCGGCTTTTTTCTGCACGGCCAGTGCGAGCTCCAGTTCTGCTTCGGAGATTGCATTCATCTCAACCAGGATCTGTCCGATTCTCACACTGTTGTTTGCGTGGTTGGCGCTTACAATGCAGCCATTGCTGAAAACAAGCTGGCTCTCTCCCCTGCTGCTCTTCAGGCATAGCGTACCGGATTTTCGGGTAGCGTGGAGAAGCTGGATAACATCCACAATCGGAAGGTGTTCAAGGTCGCCTACAAAAGACATGCGCTGCTAACCTCACTCTAGGGGGGCGTCTGATCTCCTGACACTCCCTGATCTGATGGGAGATTACTATAGCGCGGACTGTCGTGATGATACAATAACAAAAACAGCCCCGGATAGCTCCGGGGCTGTTTTTGTGAAATCTGATTGTAGTCAGGGCAGGTTATGCTCTTGAAACGTTCGCTGCCTGGAGCCCTTTTGGCCCCTTGACGAGATCAAAAGTTACCCTGTCGCCTTCTGAAAGGGATTTGAATCCATCGCCGGTAATGGCGGAAAAGTGAACAAATACATCGTCGCCACTCTCCTGCTCGAGAAAACCAAAGCCCTTGCTGTCATTAAACCATTTTACTGTTCCGTTTGCCATTTACTTACTCTCTCCTGAAGTTTCTTCTGTTGATATTATCCGGGATAATCCACGGCCAAATAATAATGAAGCTTCTGATTTGAAAAGTCAAACAGTTTTCTGTTCAGAATAGATAAATATTTAATCCGACTATCCCTGATCTTCAGATGGATCCTTCAGGTAAATAGATAGGCAGTCTGAAATTTTGGCTCGATAACTGCTCTAAGTATCTGTAGATCGTGATTTTTTTTGGGTCAAATAATGCCAAGGCGGTGAAATATATGAAGAATGTTCTTGTATGTTCGGCTGATTCAAATGAAAGGGGTCGCCTTAAAATTAAGCTGAATGGACTCGGATTTGCTGAAATCATGGAGTCAGGCGATGCTTCCATGGCAATTTCCATTGCTTATGATCGTCTCCCTGAGCTTGCACTGATCGATATCTCTTCCATGGGAAAAGAGTGGTCTGCAACAATATCCTCCATTCGAGCTCATTTGAAAATCCCTGTAATTATACTCGGCATGAGTTTCAGTCCCGAGATCCTGAATGAGGCCCTGAGAGCCGGGGCAGGGGGTTTTCTGATAAAACCGGTTCGAGAGGAAGAGCTCTGGCCGGCTATTGAACTGGCGTCGGTTCATGACCATGAAGTGGGAGAGCTGAAAGAGCAGTTGGCCGAGTTAAAGGGGGCGCTTGAGAGCAGGAAAATTATAGAAAAGGCAAAAGGGATGCTGATGCGCAACTCAGGCTTGTCAGAGCCTGAAGCGTTCAGAAAGATCCGGAAGCTGGCCATGGACAAGCGGAAAACCTTGAAAGAGATAGCAGAAGCGATTCTGTTGACAGGGAGCTAGGAAGTGCTGCTTAAAAAGCAGGCAGTAGCTGGCAGGCTTGAATTGGAATAGCCTCTATTGTTATCGCTAATCAGGGATAAACAGCCATAAATCACTGATATTTAACGTATAAAAATATGGCACGGCATATGCAAAATATAAAATTAACAACTAATGCACAAAGATGTGCGGCAATAAGCAGACCTGGCAACGGCGCCAACGCATTTCTTTAGTGGCAGGCACATATTTATGATTTTGAATAAAGAGTGCCAACAGGTTTCAGAAACGATAATCCAGCTTGTAAAATTAAAAAGGAGATCAAAATGAAAAAGAGAATAAGAACACTGATTCTAGGCGCAGCACTTACCATGGCAGCTTATACATCTGCAATGGCAACTCCTTCAACCCAGATATGGATCCCTTCCACAGATATTCAACCATACAAAACGGCCCATCTGAATTTTGACAACTATATCAGATCAAACGGCAAGGGGATTGGAGCAAATGTAACCTCCATCGGTCCGACTGTTGGTGTCCTCCCTTTTGAAAAGATTCAGGCTGAAGTAGGGTTTGACTATATTGACAGTGATTCGGGTGCAGCTGCTGATAAAAGTCCCATATACTTTCACGGGAAGATGGGAACTCCGGAAGATTCACTGTTTGCATTTTCGCCGGCAATTGCTTTTGGCGGCTATAACTTCGGGACAAAATCAGGCATCACAACCCAGAACATGGCTTACGGACTTGTTGCCAGAACCCTGCCTGTAGTCGGCAGACTTTCGGCCGGATATTACCAGGGTAGTGGCACGGTTCTGGTGGATGAAAACCTCAAAAAAGCAAATGGCGGCGTGCTATTGTCCTGGGACAGAACGATGACCGAAATTTCTGATAAACTTTGGTTGGCTGTAGATTATCAGGGGGGGAAGAGTGCCAACGGAGCCTTGAGTTTCGGTGCTTCCTGGGCTTTTGCCAAAAACGTATCAGTGATTATTGGTTACGACATATACAACAATGTTCTTACCGGCGGTAAAAACACCTTTACTACCCAGGTGGATATCAACTTTCCATAGCTCGTAGAGTTGTGTCGTAATCAGCAATCTCCGTTTGCGTCGTGCAGCTGTTTTAAAGACCCCCCTCCCCTTGCGGGAGGGGGCTAGGGGGTGGGGGAGCTAGCCATATTTTACGTTGACAGCAGCTTCACCCACCCCTCAGTCCCCTCCCGTCAAGGGAGGGGAGGTATACTGAAATACCCGAATCGGAGAAAACTGAGTCGTAATAAACGAAATGAGGAGGATACAAAGATGAAACTTATCGAAGCTATAATCAAGCCGTTCAAGCTGGATGAAGTAAAGGAAGCTCTGTCCGGGATTGGAATAGAAGGTATTACAGTAAGTGAAGTTAAAGGCTTTGGCCGACAAAAAGGGCATACAGAGCTTTATCGTGGGGCAGAGTATGTTATTGATTTCCTGCCCAAGGTGAAGCTGGAGATAGCCGTGATGGACGAGCTTGTTGACCGGGTGGTTGAAACCATAGAGACAACTGCCAGAACAGGCAGGATAGGGGACGGCAAGATATTTGTCTACGCCATTGAAAATGCAGTCAGGATACGTACCGGTGAGCGAGGCGAAGAGGCACTTTGAGAGAAAAAATCAAAAAAACAGGTTGATGGAGGCACTTATGAAATTCCGAAACTTTATTATAAGATTGACCCTGGTGTCTGCACTTCTGCTAGTGCCGCTTCTGGTATTGGCTGAAGAGCCAAAAGCAACACCGGCTCCAGCTGCGGTTGCAGCAGATGCCGGAACAGTAACTGCACCTACAGCGGCTGTTGCAGCTTCACCAGCTGAGCCGGCCAAACCTAAAAATGTCGATCCGGTGCTCAATACCGGCGATACTGCCTGGATGCTGATCTCTACGGCACTTGTTCTGTTCATGATTCCCGGACTGGCATTTTTCTACGGCGGCATGGTGCGGCAGAAGAACGTCCTCTCCACAATGATGCACTCTTTCGTTGCAATGGGGATTGTCGGGGTTCAGTGGGCAGTCATCGGCTACTCCCTTGCTTTTGGGCCGGATGCCTTCATGGGGCTTATCGGTAACACGAGCAAGGCGCTCCTGGCTGGTCTCATCACCTTTGGAAAGGACGGGAGCCCGGTATTTGCCCTGTTCCAGAATGTACCCACCGAGCCGGGCGCAATACCGGAATATGTTTTTGCCATGTATCAGTGCATGTTCGCCATTATCACAGTTGCACTTATCTCCGGAGCTCTTGCCGAGAGGATCAAGTTCTCGGCCTATTGTCTCTTTGTGCTGCTCTGGACTACACTGGTCTACGATCCGCTGGCTCACTGGGTCTGGATGACTGATGGCTGGCTTTTCAAGAAAGGCGCACTTGATTTTGCAGGGGGTACGGTTGTCCATCTCTCCTCCGGTGTCTCTGCCCTGGCAGCACTCCTTTTTCTCGGCAAGCGTCACGGTTTTCCCACGGAGCGGATGGCCCCACACAGTCTGCCTTTGACTATGTTAGGCGTTGGCATGCTCTGGTTTGGCTGGTACGGCTTCAATGCAGGGTCAGCCATAGTAGGCGTCAACTGTTCAAACGCTGCCGGAGGGCTGGCCGGCCTTGCTCTGACCACTACAACCATAGCTCCGGCAGCAGCCGGACTCTCCTGGATGGTCGCTGAATGGATGCACTCCGGAAAACCTTCAGCTCTTGGTTTTGGTTCCGGTGTAGTGGCAGGTCTGGTTGTCATTACCCCGGCGGCCGGATTTGTCGAGCCAGGGGCAGCACTGATCCTCGGTGTTCTGGCTGGTCTGGTCTGTTACGGCGGCATCATGCTGAAAGCGAAATTTAAATATGACGACTCCCTCGATGCTTTCGGTGTTCACGGGATCGGCGGTACTACCGGTGCAATCCTTACCGGTGTCTTTGCGACAGTAGGTGCCAAGGGACTGCTGGCTGGCGATGTCAAGCAGTTCGTGACCCAGTTGATTGCTGTAGGTGCAGCAGGTGCGTACGCTTTCATTGTTACACTGATTATAGCTTTTGTCCTGCATAAGACGATAGGCTTAAGGGTGGAAAAAGAAGATGAAATCATGGGTCTGGATCAGACGCAGCATTCGGAGAGTGGTTATAACTAGGCTTTAACAGGTGTAGTAAATCATACGCTCAACAACAAAGGCCGCACTCTGAATTAATGGAGTTGCGGCCTTTGCTGTTTTTCATCACCTCCCCCACAGCCCCGGATTCTCAGATTCAATTCCCTATGGCATGAATCGGCCATTCATGATATTTTGTATCAATATGAACAGTTACATTCATGAGTTAAACGATAGTAACCGGGAGGATGCATCATGATAAAACTGCGGGTGCTTTTTGCGGCAATGTTTGGAATGCTGCTCTGTGCACATGCTGTATGGGGGGCTACGGAGCCTGCCAGTACCGGACAGACCAGCTGCTATGATGTTTCAGGCGCACTGCTCCCCACTTGTGCAGGCTCCGGTCAGACCGGTGATATCAGGGCTGGGGTTTTCTGGGCTGCTTCCCGTTTCACTGATAACAGCAATGGAACAATTACTGATAATTTGACAGGTCTGGTCTGGCTGAAGGATGGTGCCTGCGTTACCTTGCAGAACACGCTTGGCAAGTGGGTTAACGCCATTGACAAGGCCAGAAGTCTTGCCAATGGCAGCTGTGGACTTAGCGACAGCAGCACAGTCGGTCAGTGGCGCCTCCCAAATCTGCTGGAGCTGCGGAGCCTGTTTAATGAACAGCAAACAAATCAGGCTGCATGGCTGAATACCCAGGGCTTTTCAAATATTAATGCCAGTTTCTACTGGTCATCCACTACCACGGCAGATGGTACAGGCGGCGCTTGGGTTGTTAGCATGGGTTCCGGTAGCGTAGACGGCTATAATAAGGAGAGTGAGGGATTCAAAGTCTGGGCTGTACGTGATCAAATTTCCTTTCCGGCAAAGCTCTCGGCCACCGGCCAGACGGTCAGCTACAGAACCGGTGACGATGGCAATCTGAAAAAAGGGGTGGTCTGGCCGACTCCACGATTCATTGACAACAGCATTTCCAGTGCGAGCAACCTGACAGTGACTGATGATCTGACAGGATTGACCTGGGCGAAAAGCGGCAATCTTGCTCCCGGCACAAAAACCTGGCAGGGAGCGCTCGACTACATTAAAACCCTTAACACAAACAGTTATCTTGGTAATAGCGACTGGCGTCTCCCCAACAGCAATGAGCTGATCACCCTCATCAACCGGGGGAGATCAGATACGGCTTCCTGGCTGAATACGCAAGGGTTTTCGAATGTTATTGGAAATTATAATTATTACTGGTCATCCGGAACCTATGTCGGCAGTCCGAATTTTGCCTGGGTAGTCGATATGACCATTGGCAGCATCGGCTATTTCTCGAAATCAGAAAGCTACCATGTCTGGCCTTTACGAGGAGGGCAACTGAGCGCTTTGCCTTATACAACAACATCTGTTTCTGCGCCATCTATCTCATACGGCAACAATGGAGTTGTTACAGTGACAGTAAGCTCTGACGCAGGTACGCCGACCGGGAGTGTGACCCTGAGCCTGAACAGCGGTGCTCCGGTCTCACAGACCTTAAGCGCTGTAAGCGGCTCAAATCCTCCTGCGGCAGAGGCTGTTTTCAGCATCACAAAACCAGCTATTGGCAATCATCTGATAAGCGCAAATTTTGCAGAGCAGACTGCTTTCCGCTACAGCTTGGCATCCGGCACACTGACAGTCCTTGCCCCATCAGGTGACCTTGACGGAGGCGGCGTGACTCTGGGCGATGCCTTGCGGGCGCTTCGAATTCTGGCCGGTCTGGACACTGCTACAACGGCTGATTTGTTGAAGATTGATGTCGCCCCGCTCGTAAACGGTGTTCCCCAGCCCGATGACAAGATCGATATTGGCGACGTGATAGTTCTTCTGAGGAGAGTAGCAGGTTCAGCGAACTGGTAGGAATTGGTAATTCAACAGAAGGAGCGTCAGGATGAAAAGACAGTCTTTTATGGTGTTATTAGCTCTTGCAATGGGGATATTTTCAGGATGCGGCGGCGGTGGAGGCGGATCCGGTTCAGCGCCTCCGACAAAGGCTGAAATCAAGCTGTCTGTGAAAGATACGCTTTCCACAGGGAAGCTCGTAGGGGGCGTTGATGTAAGTATGATATTGCCAACCGGAGTATCGGCGAAGACCATAAACAGTTCGACCACTAAAACAGATACGGGTGTGGTTCAAGCATCTGGAGGTGCAACCGGTTTACCGAATATGACCGGCACATATACCAGTTCAACAAGGACAGTGCGAATTCTGTTTCCAACCAGCAACGGTTTTCCCGCAGGTCAATTTGCCACGATAAATGCAGATATTGCGACTGGATCTGCACCTGTTGCTGCTGACTTCAACCAGATCACAGCTGTTATCAAGGATTTCACTGTCAATGGTGTAGCAGATTATAATGGAGCCATAATAGAATATTCAGTTGTGTTCAAATAGCCTCCCATTTAACCTGAAACGATCAATTCAACACAAAAGAGACCGCGGGTGGTGTCTTGGCGGACAGTTGGTGTCTGCTTTTATAAGCCTATGGCGTGGGCAGTGAGCGGTTTCGACTGCTCCTCCGTCCTTGTTGGGCATATCAGAGATCATCTCCAGAAAGAGGGGGGCGCTCCTTAACCCTGGACATGACTCGGTCGAATGCCTCTCGGCTGCCTTGAGCTGACAATGCGTTCAGGTAATCCTCTGTAGCAAGAGCGGAAATCTTTTCTGCAAGAGCTGTAGCAACAAGCTGATTGACGGAAATGTGCTCGCTTTTGGCCAGCTGTCTGGCAGATTTATGCAGATAATCCGGTAGCCTCAAACTCATTGTGCTCATTTTCTACCTCCATAATTCTTTATGAACCAGCCCGGAGTGACTGCCCTCATATCAAAGCGCTCAATCCCTTCAAAGTCCTTTGTGTTATGCGTAACGATAAAATCTACACCGGCAGTAACAGCAACTTCCAGCACCATGTCATCATTCGGGTCTTTAAGGCATGGGCGCCAAAGATAATAAATTTTAAGGCGCTCAGCTTGATTTACAATAAAGCCTAGAAATGCCTTGATATCTGCTTGGGTTAACTGAAGTACATTCCGGTGTCTTGTCAGCACATCTTCATATTCCATTACCAGTGTGACGGATATGCATGGAATTATCAAACCGTCGCGCACCATCATCATAAGCGCATATGAAGCTCCGCTTGTTGAATAAAGAGCTGCGTACAGTATATTTGTGTCAATTACAATTCGAGTTGTTTTCATGATGGTATCGTATATGATATCTTGTTATGTGTCAAGGAAGGTAGCGATTCTTTGCACTGTTGAATCGTTGAGTTGTTGAGTGGGGACTTTGTGAAGCGATTAGTAAATCTTTTGAAACATTATTTACGCAACGAAGCAACGAGAAGCATTTGACCTTCAAAGAGAGTTAGCCACAGATGCTTATTGGAATTAATAAGTAGCTTTTGTTTGCCTCCCCTCAGGAAATGAACTTGAATACCTCGACTTTCCTCATCATATTCCCTATAATTCGCCGTTGATATGACCTACAGGGAAACTCTTGACGATATTTTCAGCCGTGGCCGTTTTGGAATAAAGCCCGGTCTGGAGCGCATTACCGCACTACTGGCTCGGCTGGATAACCCCCATGAAAAACTGCGGATTATCCAGATTGCCGGGACTAATGGCAAGGGTTCTACCGGAGCCTTTTTATCGGCCATTCTGACCGCTACCGGAATAAGGACGGCATTCTTTTCATCACCGCATCTTGTTAACTTCACTGAAAGATTTCGTCTGGATGATCAGGAGATTGCCGAAGAGACCCTTTTCCCTCATATGCAGCGGGTTATGGCGGTTGCACCGCCCGAAGCGACTTTTTTCGAGATTGTGACTGCCATAGGATTCCTCTGTTTTTACGAGGAGGGGGCTGATATCGCCATAATGGAAGCCGGAATGGGGGGCAAGTGGGATGCTACCAATGTTTCAGACAGCATCCTCTCCATCCTGACGCCGATAAGTCTTGACCACTGTGCATATCTTGGTGATACGCTTGAAGCGATAGCCTCAGAAAAGGCAGGGATCATAAAGCATGGCAAACCGGTGGTGATTGCTGGACAGGAACCTGAAGCACTTGCAACACTTTTGGACAAGGCGGAAAAGCTTGTTGCAACCCCTTTTGTTCATGGAAGGGATTACTTCGCCAACTGGAGTTCTGGCAAGCTGATTTTCAGCGGAGTTGGTGGCGAGCTCAGCTGCAGACCGGCGCTTAAAGGGGGTTTTCAGGCAGGTAATGCTGCTGCGGCAATTGCAGCTGCGCGAATACTGCGCTGTTATGTAGTTACTGATAATGATGCATTCGCGAATTCGCAAACAACTCCCCTCCCCCCTGGCGGGGTAAAACTTTCGCCACGCGACAGAAAGCGGATGAGCCCTTCTTGTTTTAATTCGTATACCGTTTTTAGAAGACGAAGCAGTTGCTGACGGTACAACACTTCTTGGGCGCGGTATTTTTCAGTTTCTAGAGAAAGGTTTTCCAGCGCCATGGAGA
>JANNRW010000441.1:0-4965 GCA_031401815.1 Geobacteraceae bacterium
GTCCCTGCCGCAATGCGCAGGAATTCCTTCCGTGTCAGCTTCATCGCCCACCTCCAGTGCTGGCAGCGCTCGGGAGAGGAGTCGGCGATGTATGACACCCCCAGCAGTCAGGCGTCGGCACCCCGGCATAGGCATGGCAACTGTCGCAGAATTTATCCTTGCTGCCGTGGCACTGTGTCAGACAGGTCCGGGTCAGATTGACGGCGTAGATTGTCCCATCTGCGGCTGTAAAGCTGCGCTCCCCGCTACGTACCTTGTTGTCCCGCCACTGCATGAGTAGCTCCATATGCGCTTCGCGCATCTGCTGACGGGGCGCTACACAACTTTTTTGACCTGCTGCCTGCCGCAGTTCAGGGCCGCTCGTAACTGTTCGCGCAGCAAGTCCCTGCCAGACAGGATAACTGAGCAGCACCAGGAAGAGGATCGTTCCGGCAAGGATCAGCAGCCTGTCACGCATCAGCGTCCTCCGGTTTTCCTTGATCCGCTACAGGCAATGGCTCGCCACGCAGATTCTTTGTCCGCTCCTTTTCTCCTGTCATTACCAGTGCGTTACCGAGCAGCTCGTGCACTCCGGCCTCCTCCACCCCAGGCACCCAGTACTCCAGCAAGGTCGGCATGGTCGCCTTGTCAATAGCGCAGATACAGGCAAGCGTATTGACTCCATGCTTTTGCTGCACATGCTTTACGGCATTGGCTCTCGGGAACCCCCCTTTCAGGCGGATCTCCAGGTTTTCATCAGTGCCTAGTCCCGATCCGCTGCCGCAGCAGAAGGTCTGTTCGCGAATCGTATTGGCAGGCATTTCGTGAAATTTGTTGCAGGAGCGGTTCAGAATGTAGCGCGGCTCTTCCAGTAGCCCCATGCCACGAGCAGGATTGCAGGAGTCGTGATAAGTGACTGCAAGAGCGTCATTTCGTCGCGGATCAAGTTTAAGCTTGTTTTGATAAAGGAGATCAGCCGTAAATTCGCAGATATGCACCATACTGGTGGAGCGGGCATTGTCAAAGCGTGTGCCTGTTATTGGCGAGACCGGCGCTTCAAGAAAATCAGCCGGCCCGTTCATGGTCTCCATGTACTGATGGAGCACCCGCCACATATGACCACACTCCCCCCCAAGTATCCACTTGACCCCGAGGCGGCGAGCCTCCTCGTAGATTTTTGCGTTCAAGCGCTTCATCATCTCGTGGGAGCTGAACATGCCGAAATTCCCACCTTCAGAGGCATAGGCGCTGTAGGTAAAATCCAGACCTATTTCATGGAAAATCGACATGTAGCCCAGCAGGGTGAAGTAGTGAGGGGTTGCGAAAAAGTCGGCAGAGGGCATGATAAAGAGTACTTCCGCCCCTTTGCGGCCTATGGGGATATCCACCTGGATACCGGTAAGCTCTTCCAGCTCTTCAGCGGCAAATTCGAGGCTGTCCTTCATGGCATGGGGCTGGATGCCGAGGTGATTCCCGACCCGGAAGCAGTCGGCAGCCGGCTTGGTAATCCAGTTGATATTGCATCCGATAAGACCAAGGAGCTCACGACCGATCATGGTGATTTCAGCGGTATCAATACCGAACGGGCAGAAGACCGAACAGCGGCGACACTCACTGCACTGATAGAAATAGTAGAACCACTCCTTGATCACCTCTTCAGTGAGTTCCCGGCCACCGGCCAGAGAACCGAACAGTTTTCCTGCCGGGGTGAAGTAGCGGCGATAGACCGAACGGATCAGCTCGGCTCGAACCATCGGCATGTTTTTGGGGTCGTTAGTGCCGAGGTAGTAGTGGCACTTGTCTGCACAGGCACCACAGCGGACGCAGATATCCATGAAGAGGCGAAACGAGCGGAACTTGTCCAGCCGCTCCTGCATTCCGTCGAGGATGATCTGCTTCCAGTCGGCTGGCAATTGCCAGTCCGCATCACTCGGTTGCCAACTGCGCGGGTTCGGCAGATCCAGCTCTTTCAGATATTTTGCCCCGGCACTGTAGCAGTAAGTCCCCTTGCGGAATTCAACTGATGGATCACGCCAGTCGGAGTCTGGGGGCATTTGTCCGATCTTGAGGCGCTCGTCACTCATGCTTGTCTCCGTCAAGCGGAATCCCCGCCATCTTGATCTTGTCGTGAAACTCATCTTCCCACTCTACATAGGGGTGGGTTTTAACCGGAGCATTCCAGGGGTTGATATGACGTTTCATCCGGCTGTTATTCGCCAGATTGCGGGTGGGGCTCAGAAATACCCCCCCCATATGCAGGAGCTTGCTGAACGGGAAACAGGCTGCCAGGGTGCAGACCAGCAGCAGGTGAATCAGGAAAACCAGACTTAACCCCTCTGGTAGAATCGGTTGAAAAGTTGCCAGACCAAGCGCCACTCTCTTAATTGCCACAATGTCAACCTTTGTGGCATGGCGCATCAGCAGGCCTGTAAGGAGAATCCCCAGGAGGAGCAGCGGCACGAAATAATCGCTGAACTGGGATATATAACGGAGGCGCAGGTCAATTACGCGGCGGAGCAGCAGATATGCAAGAGCTGCAACAACAATGACGCTGGAGAGATAAAGCGCTGGTGAACCGATCTGGAAAAAACTGTCAACCGAGCTCAAGGAGAGCACCCACTGCGGCACCGGCTGCACAAAGAGCCGCAGGTGCCTTAAAAGGACAACAAGCAGCGCCCAGTGAAAGGCAAGCGCCCCCAGCCAGAGAAATTTGCTGGCACCAAAGAGATAGCCATTGCCTGTAAATTCGGAACTGTTATTGCGAAGTAGGGAGCGAAAGAGGAGCAGTTCCAGAATCATCCGGCCAACTGCACCGCTGCCGGTTGAAGGATTGTCGAGACGTGCGTTTTTTATCCAGGGGAGTGACTGCTGTTGACCGCAGGTAGTGGGAATGCGAAAAGGGACTGGCGACTGCGCCCAAATGTAAAGACGGTAACAAAGCCCGGCAGTAAAAACTCCTGCTGAAGCGTACGGCAAAATGACAGCCAGAAGATAGCCGCCACCTCCCATCCCTGCCAGAAGAGCAGGCACTATCAATGCGGCAATAACAACGGCTGCATACCAGAGGTTTCGCACTTACTCCCTCGCTTGCATGAGCGTCGATACGGCAAGTGATCGACGGCTTTCATTCAGACGAATTTCGAACAGCTTTTCCCTGCAAACCAGATACTCTTCAAAAGCTGCCAGGGCAAGTTGATCAATCTTCTCATCAAGCTCTCCGGCAGACAGCTCAGGTTGCAATTCGCGCAGCAGCGGCCGCAGCAGAAAGACGAAGCCGACTGCAACTGTTGCCGGAGCAGCATCTATCGCCCGAAGGCGGACAATGGCGGCCAGAGCGTCAGCAGCTACAGCTGGTTCAACTCTCCCCAGAACACCTTCAAGAACAGTTGAGAGATTCACCTTCAAAGTGGAGCCAACCGGATTGCGAAAAGGATCCTTTTCCGTGCCGAGAAACCTGATGGTCTCAGCAGAGCATGATGCCACTGCTTCGGCAAACCACTGCTCGACAATGGCTCCGGTTGAGCGCACCAAAGGTTAAACGCAGCCTGTAGGCTTGGGAAGACCGGCTACCTTGCAAACCCCTTTTGCAGGCCCGGACGGGAACATCGAGTAGATCGTCGGCAGATCGAAACCGGTCTCCTTGCAGACCTTGCGCACCATTGGCGCAACACCGTACTGCACGAAATACCAGCGAACATAGTTGATCAGTTTCCAGTGATCCTCATTCAGTTCATAAATCTTCTCTGTAGTTGCGAAATCCTTTGCAACCTCTTCAGTCCAGATATCCGGCTCCTGAAGAAACCCCTCTTCATCAACATCGTATCTGTTTCCATTAACTTCGAACTCCAGCATTGTCATCCCCCTTGCGGCACTGTTTTTTTAGCAGCTGCAATTTGTACTATATTGTCAAACGTGTTTCTACATGGCAGGAATATATTTGAAATAGCCCGATGAGTCAACTGAAAACAAGAGCTCTGAATCTGCATCACTTGTCAGCTGACCTTCTAAGGCTTCGCGCCTGCTGGCGGCGTGTGATGATCTCATTCAGCCCTCTGGCGCAAGGACGCACCTCCTTGCCATGCACTCCGAAGTTGGTGCAGGCATGACACATGTAACAGGCTGTGCCGACAGCCCATTCATCCAGGGCAATTTCGGCAAGAATGTCGTCCGCTCCAATAGCCAAAACCGTAGCTATCGCATCGCTGCACTCTTCAGCCCTCCAGCTGCGTACCTGGAGTTGATTCTCAACAACAGTTGAAAGTGATTCGTGCAGATCTGCTTCCAGCATGATAACCTCAGAAATATCGCAGAACTTGTTCTATATTATTGAACGGCTTACTGTATAATCATACTATTCAACTGTCGGGTTATTGTCAACCTGTTTATTTGACCAGAGAATGAGCCTATAAAAAGCATTTGAACCGCTGAGGCGCAGAGAATGCAGAGTAAAACTGGCTAGTTTCACAGCAGCAGGAACACGCAACATAAAAATGTCGAGGGTCATGGTAAATTTCCACTTCAGGCGAGGTGTGGTCAAAGTTATTTGCCACCCCCTGGGTCAGCTTAATTTGCCAGTTTAGGAGAAACTGGGACCAGAGTTATTTGCCACTTTGGATTTTTAAGGGGAGCCAACCTGCATGGCTGTATTCTGTATGGAATTATTTCCAATCAGGAGCTGCCATGTCACGACGGAGAATCCCCATGATCGAATTGAACGAAGTCATCTACCACTGGAAGAAAGGGCAGAACAATAGTCAAATAGCTCGAAGTCTTGGTATCTCCCGTCCGACCGTCAGGCTCGACTCGATTATCCTAAAAACGGCAGTTGAAACACAGAGGCACTGAGACACAGAGGAAATCATTGAGATTATTTGAAATCACCGTACAACCTGAAAGGTGAACACAAATGAAGCTGATATTTTATCTAAGTCTCTGTATTGATTATCTCAGTGCCTCTGTGTCTCTGTGTTAAATGCTTTTTCTAGG
>JANNRW010000442.1:0-14305 GCA_031401815.1 Geobacteraceae bacterium
CACCGATCTTGTGGGAGACACCGGTATAATAAAGTATACGCTCAGTTGTTGTAGTCTTACCGGCATCAATGTGAGCCATAATGCCGATATTACGGGTTTTATCCAGCGAAAACTGTCGAGACACAATCTACTCCAATATTAACTTCGAGACTACCAGCGATAGTGAGCAAAAGCTCTGTTCGCTTCGGCCATTTTGTGAGTATCTTCACGCTTCTTGACTGCTGCTCCACGACTGTTGTAAGCGTCGGATATTTCGCCGGCAAGCTTGTCTGTCATGGTTTTTTCTGAGCGAAGGTTCGCATATTTTACCAGCCACCTCATCGCCAAAGAGACTCTACGCTCGGATCTGACCTCGATCGGCACTTGATACGTAGAACCACCAACACGACGTGACTTAACTTCAAGCATTGGCTTGATATTATCCAGCGCCTTTTTAAGCAACTTGACAGGCTCATCATTCAGACGGCCTGAAGCCACCTCAAGCGCATCATACAAAGCACGCTCAGCCGTACTCTTCTTTCCGTCAAGCATCAGTATATTCACAAGTTTAGCAATTGTACGATCTGCAAACTTGGGATCAGGCAGAATTACCCGCTTTGCTACTTCACGTCTTCTAGGCATAACTTTACACCCTCACTGTTAACTTTACTTGGGTCGCTTTGCGCCATACTTTGAGCGACTCTTCAACCTGCCCTTAACACCAACCGAATCAAGAGTCCCTCGAACGATGTGATATCTTACACCCGGAAGATCCTTCACCCTTCCTCCACGAATCAGCACAACCGAGTGCTCCTGGAGATTATGCCCAACACCTGGAATATATGAAGTAACCTCTATTCCATTAGTGAGCCTCACACGTGCGACCTTGCGAAGAGCGGAGTTAGGCTTCTTTGGAGTAGTCGTGTACACCCTTGTACAGACTCCACGTTTCTGCGGACAAGACTTGAGAGCAGGAGCAGTAGACTTCTCCCGCTTATTCTCTCTACCTTGGCGTATAAGCTGATTTATTGTTGGCATTTACTTATTTCTCCTGCTGCGTATTCAAGACAGCCATCGCGTACGAAGCGCTGAAAGTAACAATTATGGGGCTACCTGTCAAGCTTTTTTTCATAATTAAGACCGAGCAGCTATGCTACTCGGTCGCCTCAACAAAAGGCACGGATTCAACTTCCTGTCTGGCTGGCTCATCTGATACAACCCTGAGCGAGCGGTATCGCGCAAGACCCGTGCCGGCAGGAATCAACCGCCCCATGATTACATTCTCTTTCAAGCCGCGAAGAAAATCGACTTTACCCTCAATGGCAGCTTGTGTCAACACCTTTGTTGTCTCCTGGAAGGAGGCTGCAGAAATAAAGGACTCTGTTGAGAGTGATGCCTTTGTTATCCCTAGCAGCAGTGGCTCTGCAACAGCAGGCTTGCCTCCATTAGCCAGAACCCTTTCGTTCTCATCTTCAAAAAGATACCTTTCAACCTGATCATCCAGAAGGAGGTTTGTATCACCTACATCTTTGACTCTTACACGGCGAAGCATCTGCCTGACTATCGTTTCAATATGCTTGTCGTTTATCTTTACTCCCTGGAGCCGGTAAACTTCCTGAACTTCGTCAACAAGATACTTGGCGAGAGCTTTAGAACCAAGAACCTTTAAAATATCATGTGGATTGGATGATCCGTCTACAAGAGGCTCACCTGCACGCACAAAATCTCCTTCATGAACACTTACATGCTTGCCTTTACGAATAAGATATGGCTTTTCCTCTCCAACCTCAGGCCGGATAATTATCTGACGTTTTCCTTTAGAGTCCTTACCAAAAACAACAACACCATCAATCTCTGAAATATCTGCCTGATCCTTAGGCTTCCTGGCTTCAAAAAGCTCAGCAACACGAGGGAGTCCTCCGGTGATATCCTTGGTTTTGGTAGTCTCTCTGGGTATTTTCGCTATAATGTCACCAGCGTTAAGAATTGCATCATCTGCAACTGAAATGATTGCACCTACCGGGAGGAAGTAACGCCCTACAGTCCCCCCTGCTGCTGTTGAAGTATCTTTAATGGCAATCCTCGGACGCTTCTCAACATCCTTGGATTCAATAATTACTTTTCTTGAGAGACCGGTTACTTCATCAAGCTGCTCTTCCATAGTAACTGACTCGTTAATATCGCCGAACTTGACCTTCCCGGCAAACTCGGTAAGAATCGGCATAGTGTATGGATCCCATTCGGCAATTGCTTCACCGACTTTCACCTTTGCACCGGGTGCAATTTTAATCTTTGCCCCATAAAGAATCGAATATCTCTCTTTTTCCCGACCAGTCTCATCAGCAATAGCTATCTCGCCATTACGATTCATGACAATATGATGTCCGTCAGGATTGACAACACTATTAATATTTATGAATTTTACTGTGCCGTCGTTCCTGGCTTCAAGAGATGTCTGCTCAGCTCTTCTGGATGCAGTACCACCTATATGGAATGTTCTCATTGTTAATTGCGTTCCAGGCTCACCGATCGACTGCGCAGCAATTACTCCGACAGCTTCACCCATATTGACAAGATGACCACGTGCAAGATCTCGCCCATAACACATGGCACATATCCCTCGCCTGCTTTCGCAGGTCAGAACAGATCTTATTTTTACTTTTTCAAGACCGGATTCCTCTGTCTTGCTGACAAACATCTCATCAATTTCAGTATTTGCGGGAACAAGCACATCACCGGTAACCGGATCAAGAACATCATCCAGTGTTACACGACCTAATATCCTGTCACCAATATGCTCAATAATTTCGCCGCCCTCTGTAAGTGCAGAGACAACAAGCCCGTCCATCGTGCCGCAATCAGTTTCAGTTATGATGGCATCCTGAGCAACATCTACCAGTCGCCTGGTAAGATACCCTGAATTAGCAGTTTTGAGAGCAGTATCGGCCAGACCTTTTCTGGCTCCGTGGGTTGAAATGAAGTACTGCAACACCGTCAACCCTTCGCGAAAATTAGCCGTAATCGGTGTTTCAATAATCTCACCGGAAGGCTTGGCCATAAGACCACGCATACCTGCAAGCTGCCTGATCTGCTGTGCAGAACCCCTTGCACCGGAATCAGCCATCATATGAATGGCGTTGAAAGAGTTGGCAGTATGAAGCTCACCATCATCAGTGATCCCGCTTTCCCGCGAAAGATTGTCCAGCATCTCTTTTGCGATGTCTTCAGTTGCCTTTGCCCATATGTCAATAACCTTGTTGTAACGCTCTCCATCTGTGATAAGACCTTCAGTGTACTGGTTCTGAATCTCCTTGACTTCATCTGTGCCCCGCAAAATGATTGCGTTTTTCCCCTCAGGTATAACCATATCATTAATACAGATTGAAATTCCGGCAAGTGTGGAGTAGCGGAAACCGATCTCCTTCAATCTGTCAGCGAGAATAACTGTCTCCTTGTTCCCGGCAAGACGATAACAGGTGTCAACAAGGTTTGAGAGCTCTTTTTTTGACATAACCTTGTTTATTGCGCTGAAAGGAACCTGCGGTGGTAACACCTCTCTAAGGATAACCCGACCGGTTGTAGTTTTTACTCTCTGCGGTTTTTCATCACCAGAGTTGAAATTCTTTATTCTGACCTCTATGGGAGCCTGTAGATCGACTTCTCCGGCATCAAACGCAATCCTGACCTCTTCAGGAGATGAGAATATCTGGCCGGATCCTTTGACCTTTCTCCACCTCACAGCTCCGCTCTTTGGATCTATAGCCGGTAACCTGGTTTTCGAATCTATCACTAACTCGAATTCGCGTTCACGAGTCATATGATAAGTCCCCAGAACCATGTCCTGACTAGGAACAATGATCGGTTTTCCATGAGCAGGAGACAGAATGTTATTTGTAGACATCATTAAAACACGTGCTTCAACCTGGCTCTCAACTGAAAGAGGGAGATGCACAGCCATCTGGTCACCATCAAAGTCAGCATTGAAGGCAGTACATACCAGTGGATGGAGCTGTATTGCCTTACCCTCAATAAGCACCGGCTCAAACGCCTGAATGCCTAGGCGGTGAAGGGTCGGTGCCCGGTTCAGTAAAACAGGATGCTCCTTGATAACCTCCTCAAGTACATCCCACACTTCCGGACGCTCCTTTTCAACCATCTTTTTGGCGCTTTTTATTGTCGTGACATAACCACGCTCTTCAAGTTTGTTATAAATAAACGGCTTGAAAAGTTCGAGAGCCATTTTTTTCGGAAGACCGCACTGATGCAGGCGCAACTCTGGACCAACAACAATTACGGAACGACCGGAATAATCGACTCGCTTGCCGAGAAGATTCTGGCGAAAACGGCCAGACTTTCCTTTGAGCATGTCTGACAGAGATTTCAGGGGGCGCTTGTTAGGGCCGGCAATAGCGCGTCCACGACGGCCATTGTCAAAAAGTGCGTCAACTGCCTCCTGAAGCATTCTCTTTTCATTTCTTATGATAACTTCAGGTGCCTGTAGCTCGATCAATCTCTTCAATCTATTGTTCCGATTGATAACACGCCGGTAAAGATCATTAAGATCCGAGGTTGCAAACCTGCCGCCATCCAGTGGAACCAGAGGACGAAGTTCAGGTGGCAGAACTGGAATACATTCGAGAATCATCCACTCGGGTCTGTTCCGGGAAGCCTTGAAAGCCTCAACTACCTTGAGTCTCTTGGCTGTCTTTTTTCTCTTTGCCTCACTTGAAGCCTCGACCATTTCAACACGCAGAGTCTCGGCCAGAGAATCAAGATCAAGTGATTTCAGACATTCCCGAATTGCAGCTGCACCCATTCCAGCTTCAAACTGACCTGAGTACTCTTCCATTGCCTTCTGATATTGATCTTCAGAAAGAGCCTCAGCAAGCGTAAAACTGGTACTCTTCGGATTGGTTACTGCATATGCCTCAAAGTACAGAACTTTTTCAAGATCCTTGAGTGTCATGTCCAGCAGGTTTCCGATCCTGGATGGAAGCGATTTAAGAAACCATATATGTGCAACCGGTGTTGCAAGATCAATATGACCAAGCCTTTCGCGTCGAACTTTTGACGGGATAACTTCAACACCGCACTTTTCGCAGACTATTCCGCGATGCTTCATACGTTTGTATTTACCGCAATTACACTCGTAATCCTTTGTTGGCCCAAAGATCTTTGCACAGAAGAGACCGTCTCGCTCAGGTTTGAATGTACGGTAATTTATCGTTTCCGGCTTCTTTACCTCACCAAAAGAGCGTTCGCGGATCTTTTCAGGAGAAGATATTGAAATCCTGATTGAAGAGAAATGAAGCGGATCCTTCGGCTTTTCATAAATATTGAATATATCGTCCAAAACGTTTTCCTCCTTGTCGTTAGGAGTAGCTGAAATATTTTACAGTTGTTCTACTTGATTGAAATACCAAGCATAAACAGAGTTATCCCCTTAATCTTCATCCTGCTCAAGGAGCTCAACATCGAGACAAAGTGACTGAAGCTCTTTAATAAGGACATTGAAAGATTCCGGAAGCCCTGGTTCAAGAGTATGCTTCCCTTTTACAATTGCTTCGTACATTCGAGTTCTGCCGGCTACATCATCTGACTTCACAGTCAGAAACTCCTGTAGAGCATAAGCTGCACCGTACGCTTCCATCGCCCAGACCTCCATCTCACCAAGGCGCTGACCGCCGAACTGGGCCTTACCGCCGAGAGGTTGCTGAGTAACAAGGCTGTATGGGCCGATTGAACGGGCATGTATCTTGTCGTCAACAAGATGATGCAGTTTGAGAACATACATTACCCCGACAGTTACCTTATGCCTGAAAGGATCACCTGTACGGCCATCGTGCAGGGTCACCTGTGCAGAACTGTCAAACCCTGCATGTTTGAGCATCTTCTGAATCTGCTCTTCCGATGCCCCCTCAAAAACCGGAGAGGCAACAGGCACACCACGCTGAAGTCTTTTTGCAGTAAGTCGAAGTTCATCATCTTCCATGGAATCGATAAACTTGCTCATCTCCTTGTCGCCGTAAACATCTTTCAGGTATTTTCTCAAGGCAGGCTCAGAAGATGCTTTCTCCAGCAGCTCCTCAATCTTCCAGCCGATCCCTTTTGCTGCCCAGCCCAGGTGAGTTTCAAGTATCTGCCCAACATTCATACGCGAAGGGACACCAAGCGGATTAAGTACAATCTCTACTGGGCGACCATCCTCCATGTAAGGCATATCTTCTTCTGGAAGAATTCTTGAGACAACCCCCTTGTTACCGTGACGACCTGCCATTTTATCCCCGACCTGAAGCTTGCGCTTAATGGCAATATATACTTTTACCATCTTGATTACGCCTGGCGGAAGATCATCCCCTCTTCTCAACTTTTGAATCTTGTTTTCAAAGACATACTTGATGAAATCTATCTGTTGATGCAGCTTCCCAAGGATTTCGGCAATTTTCTCTTCGCCAGCTTCATCATCAGCTACGGAAATATGTTCCCACTTATCAAGCGGAATTGTGTTCAGTGCTGCCTCAGTTATGGCCTTCCCTTTTGGAATAAGGATTTTGCCATCTTTGCCTTCTACTTTAACAGCTGAAATTTTTCCTGTGAGCAATCTCTTAAGCTTGTCAGTAGCTGATTTGCGGATGATCCGGATTTCATCCTGCTCATCCTTGCGGAGTTTTTCCTCTTCAGCTTTTTCGATTGCCTCGGTTCTGCTATCCTTGTCAGCCCCTTTGCGCGAAAATATCTTGGCACCAATTACAGTACCTTCTACACCTGGAGGGACGTGAAGAGAAGTATCTCTGACATCTCCGGCTTTCTCGCCAAAGATTGCACGAAGGAGTTTCTCTTCCGGTGAGAGTTGCGTCTCACCCTTCGGGGTAATTTTGCCGACGAGAATATCACCCGGCTTGACTTCAGCTCCTATTCTGATGATTCCGGATTCGTCAAGATCCTTCAGCGTCTCTTCGCCAAGATTCGGGATATCCGCTGTTATCTCTTCCTTGCCAAGCTTTGTATCACGAGCAACACACTCAAACTCCTCAATATGAATAGAGGTATATCGATCATCCTTTACAAGCCTCTCCGAGATAAGAATCGAGTCTTCGAAGTTGCATCCCCCCCAGGGCATGAATGCAACAAGCACATTCTGGCCAAGAGCAAGCTCTCCCATATCTGTAGAAGGCCCATCAGCAATGACGTCACCTTTTTTTACAGCATCACCGTTTACAACAACCGGCCTCTGGTTCATGCAGGTATTCTGATTGGATCTGGCAAATTTTATCAGATTGTATATATCAACACCTGTCCCGCTCTCGTCATACTCACTCTCGTCTATCTTGACAACAATACGGGAAGCATCGACAGATTCAACAACACCATTATGCCTTGCTACTACCGAAACCCCGGAGTCCCGGGCAACAACACGTTCCATACCGGTCCCTATCAAGGGGGAATCCGCTCGCAAGAGAGGTACAGCCTGACGTTGCATGTTCGAACCCATGAGAGCACGATTAGCATCATCATTTTCCAGAAAGGGGATAAGTGAAGCTGCAACAGAAACCAGCTGCATCGGAGAGACATCCATAAGCTCAATTTCGTCACGGCCAACCAGGACAAATTCGCCTGATTTTCTCGCCGAGATATAGTCACCGGTAAACAACCCGTCTTTATCCATTTCAGCATTTGCCTGAGCAATAGCCAGACCTTCCTCTTCAAGAGCAGAAAAGAATCGTACCTCGTTGGTTACCTTTGCTTCCTTGACAACACGATATGGAGTTTCAACAAAACCGTGCTCATTTATCCGTGCGTAGGTTGAAAGAGAAGCAATAAGACCAATATTTGGCCCTTCAGGAGTTTCAATCGGGCAAACGCGACCATAGTGTGTTGGATGAACGTCACGAACTTCAAAACCGGCGCGTTCTCTTGTCAATCCACCTGGTCCAAGAGCCGATAGTCGGCGTTTGTGAGTAACCTCTGAAAGAGGATTGGTCTGATCCATAAACTGGGAGAGCTGTGATGAGCCAAAAAACTCCTTTACAACCGCAGATACCGGCTTTGAGTTTATCAGGTCATGAGGCATCAGGTTTTCAACCTCCTGAAGACTCATACGCTCCTTGATCGCCCTTTCCATCCTTACAAGACCTATCCTGTACTGATTTTCCAGAAGCTCGCCAACCGCTCTAACACGCCTGTTACCAAGATGATCTATATCATCAATATTACCTTTTCCGTTTTTCAGGTCGATAAGATAACGGACAACTTCAAGAATGTCCTTATCTGTAAGAATCTGGCAATCAAGCGGTGTGCCCAGATTCAGTTTGTAGTTAAGTTTGAGACGCCCGACAGCCGAAAGATCATATCGCTCCGGATTTGAAAAAAGATTCGCAAACATGGCGACTGCGCTCTTGATTGTGGGAGGGTCACCAGGTCTAAGGCGTCTGTAAATTTCGATAAGCGCGGCATCGGTACTATCAAGTTTGTCGGCAAGAAGCGTCTCACGGAAAGACGAGGTTGAATAAAGATTGTCAATATAAAGGAGATTCAGCGTTTGAACGCCACGCAGTTTGATTTCTACCAGCTTGGCGGCAGTAATCTCGTCATTGCACTCTATAAGGACTTCACCGGTTGCAGGATCGACAACATCGTGACAGGAGAACTTCCCGGTTACATCATCATCTGTTATCGGAATAAGACGGATCCCATTTTCTTCCATCTTCCGTATGGCAGCTTTGGTAAACTTGCGGTTCGCCTTTACAATTACTTCGCCGGTAGCGGGATTAACTATATCTGCTGTAGATTTCTGATTGGCAAGCAGTTCCGGATCTGCCACCTTGAAAGTTCTGTCACCGTCAAAAACAATCTCTTCACTTTTGTAGTAATAGTTAAGGAGACTCTCCATGGAATAGCCAAGAGCTTTAAGAAGCACGGTGGCAGGCATTTTCCGCCTTCTGTCTATCCGCACATAAAGAATATCCTTATGGTCAAACTCGAAATCAAGCCAGGAACCCCTGTAAGGGATTACTCTTGCTGAGTAGAGAACCTTGCCACTTGAATGTGTCTTCCCCTTGTCATGGTCATAAAATACTCCGGGAGAGCGATGGAGCTGGCTGACAATAACCCGCTCTGTTCCGTTTATGATAAAGGTGCCGTTATTGGTCATAAGGGGGATCTCCCCGAAATAGACCTCCTGCTCCTTAATGTCCTTGATTGACCTTACATCAGCATCCTTGTTGACATCCCAGACGACAAGGCGAACCTTTACCTTCATGGGTGCGGCAAAAGTCATTCCGCGTTGATGACACTCCTCAACATCATACTTCGGAGTACCCAGTGAATAGGAAACATACTCCAGTGAAGCTGTCTCACTGAAATCCTTGATTGGGAAAACACTCCTGAAAACAGATTCAAGGCCGCTGTTTTTCCTTGCTTCAGCCGGAATTTCGAGTTGTAAAAATCTTTTGTAGGAGTTTTTCTGGATATCAATAAGATTTGGGATATCGATGATTTTTTTGATTTTAGCGAAGTTTTTTCTCAAGAGGGGGTTATTCGCAATTGAATAAGCCATTCAATATATCTCCTTCGTTGCAGAACTCAAAAGGCACAAAGCGCTTTTGGCTGACTACCTGAACTGTGTATTTTCAAGTAGTTGGCGTCACGAAGCAAAAGCCCGCCAACAAATAGAAGAGCCAAGGCCGCGCTGGCGGCCTTGGCTGGGAAGAGAACCTATTGCATAAAGTTACTTGACGTCTACTTCGGCACCAGCCTCAACGAGCTGCTTCTTTGCATCTTCAGCCTCCTGCTTGGAGACAGCGGTTTTTACAGGCTGTGGAGCACCATCAACGAGGTCTTTTGCCTCCTTGAGACCCAGACTTGTAAGAGCACGGACAACCTTGATGACATTTATCTTGTTGGGGCCACATGCCTTCAGGATAACATCGAACTCTGTCTGCTCTTCAACTGCCTCTGCAGCAGCAGCAGGAGCAGCAGCAACAGCAACTGGCGCTGCTGCGGAAACACCAAACTTCTCTTCAAGCTCCTTTACCATCTCAGCTAGCTCAAGAACCGTCATGTTTTCAATAAACTTGATTACTTCTTCCTTTGTGATTGCCATCTTTTCTATACCTCCATGGATTAGTGTGGTTTAAACGATTAGTTTCCTTCTTTTTGAATACGGATTGCATTGAGAGTTCGGACAAAACCACCAGGTACAGCGGCAAGAACGCCAACGAAATTCGTAATCGGGGCGTTCATTGATCCAAGCATCTTGCCGATGAGTACTTCCCTGCTCGGCAGTTCAGCCAATGCCTGGATTTCCGGAACAGTTATCATCTTCCCGGAAAGCAAGCCTGCTTTCAGCTTGAAAGTTGCCTGCTGCTCCTTGGCATGTTTGGCAAGAACTTTTGCAGCAGCAACAGGGTCGGAATAAGTCAGGGCAACAGCAGTGGGCCCCTTGAAATAGGGGTCAAGTGCAGCAGCATCTGTTTCGGCACTGGCAAGCGTCAACAAGGTATTCTTTACAACCCTGTAGTCAACATCAACAGCTCGCAGATCATTTCTGAGCGTAGTGGCCTTACCAACACTCATGCCACGGAAATCAGCCAGAAATATGGCCTTTGCGCGTGACAGCTTTTCGTGCATCTCGGTAACTACTTCCTGTTTGTTCAGTTTATTCAAGCGCCATCCTCCTTTCTTTTGGTATAAAGGGCGTTGCCCCGCCAAAGTCAGAAGTTGGAGGAGTTAATCCTTCAACAACCATAAGTCTCGGCAGGCATGTTACAATTATGCCGATAAAACCGGCACCTGCTGTCTTGGACTTTGGACTTGATATTTTCGTTTAAAGATTGGCAGTTACATCTGCAATATCCAGTCTTACACCGGGCCCCATGGTGGAAGATATGCAGATTTTTTTAATATAAGTGCCCTTTGCTGCAGAAGGTTTGGCCTTTACGAGAGCATCCACCAGAGCAAGAAGGTTCTCTTTAAGAAGGTCAGTAGCAAATGAGGCCTTACCGACAGGAGCATGCACAATGCCAGCCTTCTCTACACGGAATTCTATTTTACCTGATTTTGATTCCCGTACGGCTCTGCTTATATCAAAAGTAACAGTCCCTACTTTCGGGTTTGGCATAAGACCACGTGGGCCCAGCAACTTGCCGATTTTACCGACAACACCCATCATGTCAGGGGTGGCGATTGCAGTATCAAAATCGAACCAACCCTCCTGAATTCTGGCAACAAGATCTTCGGCGCCTACAAAATCAGCTCCGGCATCCCTGGCCTCCTTCTCCTTCTCCCCCTTGGCAAAAACAAGGACTCTAACCTCCTTGCCCAGACCATTGGGAAGAACTACAGCACCCCGAACCATCTGATCTGCGTGACGGGGATCTACCCCCAACCTGACAGCAACATCAACTGTTTCGTCAAACTTTGCAAATACAGCGCCTTTGACCAGTTCAACCCCTTCCTGGAGAGGATAACTTTTGCTACGGTCAACTTTCGCACTGGCTGCACTCAATTTTTTGGTAATTTTGGACATAGTCTGCAAACCTCTCTCATATTCCTATACGATATCGACGCCCATACTCCGAGCTGTACCTTCTACTGTGCGCATGGCAGCCTCAATGCTGGCAGCGTTAAGATCCGGCATTTTCTTTTGCGCTATCTCTCGCACTTGATCACTGGTCAGTGCACCAACCTTTGTCTTGTTTGGAACACTAGACCCGCTCGAAATTCCGATCGCCTTTTTAATAAGGTTTGGAACTGGAGGAGTCTTGGTAATGAAGGTAAAAGATCTATCCGCATAGACCGTTATGACAACCGGTGTGATTGTGCCTACTTCATCCGCTTGAGTCTTGGCATTGAATGCCTTGCAGAACTCCATGATATTAACGCCGTGCTGACCTAGCGCCGGACCAATTGGTGGCGATGGATTAGCCTTTCCTGCCGGCACCTGAAGTTTGATGTAGCCTGTTATTTTCTTAGCCATCTGCTGCTCCTTTAGCTCTGTTGCTTGAACTTCACATTAATAATCTGAAAAAGAACCTTCAGACGATAATCACCATGAATTCAGCATTACTGTTTTTCAACCTGCATGAATTCAAGTTCAACCGGTGTCGCCCTTCCAAAGATGCTCACCATTACCCTGAGTTTTGCCTTGTCAGGCTTGACATCCTCTACAACACCCGAGAAATTCAGGAAAGGGCCATCCACAATTCTGACAGTCTCGCCAACTTCAAACAGTATCTTGGGGCGAGGCTTTTCGGCTCCCTCTTCTACCCTTTTGGTAATCTTGAGGATCTCTTCGTCCGGAATTGCAACCGGACTGTTGCCACCTACAAAGCCGGTAACCTTGGCAGTCTCTTTCACGACATGCCAGGTTTCATCGTTTAAATCCATATTTACAAGAATATATCCGGGGAAGAATTTCCTTGAAGTTGTTTTTTTCTCCCCCTTTTTCAACTCGACCACTGTCTCAGAAGGGATCAACACTTCACCAAAAGACTCTTCAAGCCCTTGATTCCTGATTCGTTCAAGCAGAGAAAGCTTAACCTTGTTCTCAAAACCTGAATAGGTATGTACACCGTACCACTTTAATCCCATTTATATATCCTCTTCAGTTGAGCAAAAACCGGAGCAGCTTGGCGAGAACCAGATCACAGGCGCCAAGATAAAACGAGATTAGAACAACAATGAATACCACCACCCAGGTTGTCGCTATGGTCTCTTTACGAAGTGGCCAAGTAACCTTTTCCAGTTCAATCTTTACTTCTTCAATGAAATTTCTGGTTTTTGCCAGCACTTTACACACCTCTTTGCATGAGTAGATATAATTGGCAGGCCAGGAGGGATTCGAACCCCCAACACCCGGTTTTGGAGACCGGTGCTCTAGCCGTTAGAGCTACTGGCCTGCAAGTATCGACTGACAGGCTTATTTTGTTTCCTTGTGAGGAGTATGAGTACGACAGAATCTGCAGAATTTCTTGAACTCCAGCTTCTGTGGCGTAGTCCGCTTGTTTTTTGTAGTTGTGTAGTTTCTCTGCTTGCAGGCTGTACAGGCAAGCGTGATAATATCTCTCATTGCGTTTTCCTTTTATGTCATCAGGTTGAGGAAGAAACTCGACCTGAACCTCAACCTCAGCCTGGTTTATTCGACGATAGCGCTAACAACGCCAGCGCCAACAGTACGGCCACCTTCACGGATTGCAAAACGGAGCCCTTCATCCATGGCGATCGGCGTAATCAGGTTTACAGTTATTGCTACGTTGTCTCCTGGCATTACCATCTCTGTCCCGGCTGGCAACTCTGCTATTCCAGTCACATCGGTTGTCCTGAAGTAAAACTGGGGACGATACCCGTTGAAAAATGGCGTGTGACGACCACCCTCTTCTTTTGTCAATATGTAGGCTTCTGCCTTGAATTTCATGTGCGGCTTGATGCTCCCCGGCTTGGCAAGAACCTGTCCACGCTCAATGTCCTCACGCTTTACGCCTCGCAAAAGTGCGCCGACATTATCTCCTGCGCGCCCTTCATCAAGCAGTTTGCGGAACATCTCTACTCCCGTTACGGTGGTCTTGGCTGTTGTCTTGATACCGACTATCTCTACCTCTTCCCCTACCTTGATGATTCCACGCTCTATACGACCGGTAGCTACAGTGCCGCGACCGGATATCGAGAATACATCTTCTACAGGCATGAGGAATGGCTTGTCAATCGCACGCTCAGGCTGGGGGAAGTAGCTATCGACTGCATCCATTAGTGCATTGATAGCTGGCTCTGCAAGCTCGCCCAGTTCGCCGTTGAGCGCCTGTAGTGCACTCCCTTTGATGATTGGAATGTCGTCGCCAGGAAAATCATAACTTGAAAGGAGTTCACGAATCTCAAGCTCTACCAGCTCAAGCAGCTCTTCATCATCTACCATGTCGGCCTTGTTGAGGAATACTACTATATAAGGCACCCCTACCTGACGGGCTAGCAAAATATGCTCGCGTGTCTGCGGCATCGGGCCATCTGCTGCGGATACTACCAGTATTGCTCCGTCCATCTGAGCCGCACCGGTGATCATGTTCTTTACGTAGTCTGCGTGACCAGGGCAATCTACATGCGCATAGTGACGCTTGTCGGTTTCATACTCGACATGTGCTGTCGCTATGGTTATCCCGCGCTCACGCTCTTCCGGTGCGTTGTCTATCTGGTCAAATGCCTTGAATATGGCCTGACCCTTGCCGGCCAGTACTTTTGTGATCGCTGCTGTAAGGGTTGTCTTGCCGTGGTCAACATGGCCTATCGTGCCTATGTTTAAATGCGGCTTGTTCCTTTCAAATTTTGCCTTTGCCAT
>JANNRW010000443.1:0-4215 GCA_031401815.1 Geobacteraceae bacterium
TGGTCTGCGATGCCGCTCTCTTTCATATAGATTCGGTACCTCTCCGTGGAGAAGTGTGGCATGTCGGCAATAGTGAACTCCCTGGTGAGGATACTTTCGGCAACCGGTTCACCCTGCCCTTCGAGAAACTCCATCAGAATGAAAATGAACAGTGCCATCCGGGAGCTGGCATCGCTGATACTCTTATCCTTTTCCCCACGGAAGTAATAGAAGTCACGCGGATGCGCTTCAAGTCTGAACCCCAGGCGATCGAACAGCTTCTGATACAGGTCGAAGTCATCATACAGGGCGCGATACTGATGGCCGTCTTCCGCGCTGATATGCCTGCCGCGGCTGAGGCGCTGGAATATATCGTCAAGGTAAGGGAGGTCGCACGGGTTTTCGATCATCTAATTGCCTCCACGGCCAACGGACGGGCAAGCACCGTTATGCCGGGTAATTGGTAGCTTTTTTCATCATTGGAGAAAGCGGCCGTAAAGGAGTCGCTGCCGAATATGCGACCATACGCCCTGAGCAACTCGGGGAAGGGATAATCCTCATAAGAATCGAGAAGCCATTGCAGTATGTCACTAATAGGTAGTGACTGCTGCAGACGGCCAGTGAGTTCGTCTGGCAGGATGAACTGATGAGTTGGCAGTTCCGTCCCGAAGTTGATCACCGGGGGATCTTGCGGCTGGTAACCGCGTACGCTGTGCAGATAGGCCTCGATGTCCATGTCTGCGAATAATCCCTCGCGGAGCCTTCCAGTATGGAGTGCAAGCTCCGCTTGCAGATTGAGACTCTTGATCCCTTCCTTGCCGATGCGCTCCAGCGCCCTCGCCACCCCCTTTGCAAGAGAGCTGTCCTGTCTCAGTGAAGCGTAGAGCGGTTCCACCTCGTGCATGGACTCGTGAAAATCCGCCGTCATGTCACGACGCAACCTGACTAGACGTACCGAGCAACGGGAAAATTCCCGATGCAGCGAGCCATCCAGAAGAAATTGCTCGGCTCCGTGTCGCAATAGCCGATCAAGGCTGTCGAGCGAGGAGTCCATCGTTTTGCGCACGTCGATAAGGTCTTTGAGTGGTTCGAGGTAGTGATTCCAGAGGTGGAGGATTTTTTCATATCGCTCTGAAACGGTCCGTTTATCCCGGTTCGATTTTACGGCCATCACCTCACCGATGATCGCCTCGCGGTTTGATCTCGAATCCTGTCGAATCCGCTCCATCGTCTCCGATATTTCGTTAAGCATCCGTTCAATCAGGCTATGCTTGTCATCGCGAATTGCAAGGTCAAGGTCGTGCTGTGCACGCTCAAGTTCATCCAGATACGCCTGTATTACAGTGGTCGAGGTCAGACGCTGTTCCTGCAACAGGAAGCGGAACAGAATGGCAACCGTCCTGGTCATCTCGTAGCTGGCGGTTGCGTCGGGGAGTGGTTCGATTATTTTGAGGTTGATGAGTTTTTCGATGAGAGCTGCAGGGGATTCCACTCCTACGCGGTGCCTGCGTATCAACTCAGACAGTTCAGCGTCATTCATCCCGCCGTTTCTGCGGAAAATATCGTGCAACAGTGGGTAATTGTGTGCTGCGAAGTTGAAGAAGGATTGTGGGTTGATGGCCATGAAGATCCTGTTTCAAAGTTAATGCTCAATAGACAGAAATCATTTTTGCATCACAAAATCCAACCTACACTTATTGTTGCGTGCAATCCAAGAGCGGGAGGTCTTTAGGTAATGTTTCAAGAATTTCAGGGGAGGTTGCAAATGCCTTCCTCTCAACACCTGAACATCTTGCATCATCGCACATGGCAAAACCATGCTCCGATGAGAAAACACAGAAAACAAAGGTGTTCGCATAGCCTTTTAGAACTTGGGTCTCGTATGATTCGAGACTATCCTGCAGTTCCAGAGCTCGATTTGAATTATAAGTGGCGAGAATTTCCTTGTATCGAACCAGGTTGAAGTCCGTCATGGGTGTTGCAGGCTTCCAAACATCCCCCCACATTTTGCTGTTAACGCTATCGAATGCAGCTGTTGTCCTCTGAATTTCGATGGGGAACTGGTCTTGAGCATTTGGGACGGAGGCGCAACCAGCCAACACGGCAAGGGCTATAAACAATGAGATTATTTTTTTCATTACGATCTCCACAACGTCGGTTTTTCTGAAAGACGGTTGTCAGCCACAAGGCGCCCATTATCGAAGTTGATTTCAGGGAGAAGATCTCTGATGTTTCCAGAACCCTCAAATACCGCCTCGTAGGCTTTCTTAATGATCAGAGGGAAACAGTCAAAGTATCCCTTTGTGACATCATCAAAGAAATGCACATTTTCTTTTTCCATAAAATTTGAAACAAGGCCGTTCTTTTCTGCATCTATGGGTTTTTTGAGCAATAAACAGGCTGCCTCTTCGCTTGCCAGGTCTTCGTAATTTTTGAAAACTACTCCGGGATCCCCGAGGAGTCCACGGTACCACTTTGGGAATTCACCTTCTGCTAGAGAGAACACACGTTGCATCGCAGAAACCCATCCCTGAACATTCTCAGCGTTCATATTGCACCCATAAATGATATTAAGAAGGCCAGAATAGCTGCCATAAATTTCAACCTTAAGTTTGCAGTCCTCGATCCAGTCAAGTTCATCCTGGAAACTAACCCCGTTCACTTCAGTGCCCATGAATTTTCTTGCTACGAACACATCAAGTTTCATTTCAAGAATGCGGTGCTCTTTTTTTGCAACAATATAATCGCCCACTTTGTCACGCACATATGGATGAATCATGCAGTCGGCCGTGAAATGTGAACAGTAGCCAAGGTAAAAGGCGAAGATGGCTTCCGCTAGTTTGGTATTCTTCTGTTCCACCTGCTGCCTAGCCTGTAAAAGCCCCTGAAGAGGCACGGAATTCGTGTGTTCAATATGAAGATCATCCGCAATTTTCTCTTCATTCGATAACAAATCGAAGTCAGCGATGCTAAGGTAAGGGAGATCAGGAGCCACGGAACCGAGAACGAATGCTCCCCTTTCTCGATTCAGCAGGGCACGAATAGCATCACCATTCACACCAGTAATGTAATCAAGCACCTTACGCGATAAAAGAATATGGGTTATTCCACTTGGCATGTGTACCTCCGATGGCTAAAAAGCTTCGATCATCTGTCTTCTAATTGCGGCATCAATGCATCGTAGGCGCGTTTCGCGCCGCCCGGTGAGCGGCAAGAGATATTACATTTGGCAGCTGTGTCGGTTCATCAGTACATTCAATACCAAATACAGCGAGAACCTCTTTACTGAAATGAAGCTGCCTTGCCATATCAGCGCATGATATTCCTTGCGTTTCCTTGAGAGCTTGAATCGCTAGAGGGATGATCTCTGGGTGTTCAGCCTGAGGTTCACGGGGTTCACCACGTTTCCAACCATTCCGGCTCATGTAGACATTTGCATTTCTGTACTGTACGGCGGTTATCATCCCAAGGTCATATGCACGACGCACGATGGCCTGAACACTGACTCCCCACCGCTCCTTGAGTTGGAACATTGCCTTCCAATCAATCTGACTCGTCCTGGGAAATTCGCGTAAGAATGCGCCCCGAGGGAGCAAGAAGGCACTGGCGAACCGGTTAGCTTCTGCCTCAGTCTCCGGATCTCCCGTTTCAACGCCTTCATGCATAACCAGGTGCCCGCATTCATGAGCCAGATCGAACCTGGCCCGGGACGTACTGTCTTTGTCCATGTTCCTGACAATAACCGGACGACCGCGAACGAGAGAAAAAGCATCTACCTTCTCTGAGACCCCTTCGAAGGTTGTCACCACGACTCCTGCTCTTTCCAGCGTGCGGGTAATATTTGTTATCGGCGCGTCAAGGTATAATCCCCATTTTTCTCGACATGCCTCGGCAGCCTTCTCAATGTCCTCAACAGTGTCTGCCGGAATGGTTGGAATGTTGACTTCTGGAAGAGATAAGACCGAGTCAAGATAACATACGATCATGTTGAACATCGTTCCATATGACAGTACGCGATGACGAACGTTCTGCGGCGTTGTCTGCAATTTGCGGAAATGCCCCTGATCTTCTTTGACCTCATCTGTTAGAGGCATAAAGAAAAACTCCTCATCTACATGAAGAACTTCTGCCAAGGCGGCCAGCAGTTCGGTACTTGGGGCCTGATCTGTTGAAACCTCAAGACGCTGTATATACTGCCGTGTGGTAGAGACTTGATCACCAAGATCAGCAAGAGTA
>JANNRW010000444.1:0-7450 GCA_031401815.1 Geobacteraceae bacterium
GCCGCGAATCTACCACCCTTATCCAACAGAGCGCCTGCGCGTCAATACCTGAGGCAGGAGCCCTGTGCGGGAAAGCCGCCCGCAGGGATCTGTGCGGGGGGTGCCGGGTAACCGGCATCTCTACCGCGACACACGAGACATTATAATAAAATCAGCAAGTTATGAACATAAGTTGTCTCATGTCAAGGGCTGACTCCTTACGTGATTGGAGCATAGTCCGGATAAATGGCAAACGGAAATCTGATTTTGCTGTGGCATCTGATTTTCAATTCAAAGGCTACTCACGGCTAAACTGCCAGCACCCGCACCCTTTCCCCTGCCCCCCTGTTCAGATAGACAAAAGTAATGACGGTCTCATTCTCCTGCCAGGGTTTGCTGGAGTAGTTACGGCTGAATTTCGAGGTAAAGGTGCGGAAGCTGGTTTCCCTGGAAAGTCCCAGCCGTTGCGCGATTTCTGGGTGTGAAGGAGCAGGGCAGGGGGGATGGTTTGCTGCTGGAGGTGTGTCAAAAAAACCGGGAAGTCTGTTTCCGGGGTGGCCGCTCATGCAGTAGTCGAAGCGGAGAGCATCAAGAAGGGAGAACAACGATTTTGCTGACAGGTTGTCCTGCAATAAAGTATTAAATGAGGCAAAGAGGCCGGTAATGTTGTTCGCAACAGGATGATTTGTCGCTGTTTCAGCGCTTAACACTGCTGTCAGCTCTCCCATGTCGGCAAGCAGTTCGATAGTCGCGGCAAAACGGCCACTGTTGTAGAGTAGTTCAACTCTTTCGGCGATATTTTCGATATTACAGATCTCTGCAAAACTGAGCCAAGGGGTGCGAAGGATCCGATAGGGGGGCGTTGCCGAAAAAGCGTAACCCTTTTCCTGCGCAACTTTTCGCATCGCAGTCCCTTTTAGCACCTTCAGAGGCTCGATCTGGATATGATCCGGTCTTGCTGCAAGAATTTGATCGAGCGAATCCAGAAAACCGCTAAAATCCTCCTCAGGCAGACCGGCAACAAGATCAAGATGCAGAGTAACTCCGGTCTCTTCCTTTAGTTTGCGGATGTTTGCGAAGAGCCGACCTTGATCCGATCTTCTGCCGACACTTTCCAGTGTAGCAGTAACAGTGGACTGCACCCCGATTTCAAAGCGGAAAACACCCTTCGGAACAGTTGCCAGAAGAGCAATGTTTTCGTCGGTCAGCAAGTCGGCAGCAATTTCAAAATGGAAACAGCTCCCCCGGTTATGTTCAAGAATATAATTCCAGATCAGATTAGCCCGCTCGGCGTCAAAATTAAAGGTTCTGTCCACCAGCTTGATTGTCTGCACACCCGCCTGCATCAACAAGAGAAGATCACTTTGAATCCGGGTCATTGAATAGGAACGTACTCCGGAATCAATGGATGAGATGCAGAATGCGCAGCTGAAAGGGCAGCCCCTCGAGGTTTCAATGTAGACAAGCGGCTTGGTTGTATCAATCAGACCGGCGGCAACAGGGGAGGGGAGGGAGTCAAGATCGGCAACCGGTTTTGCCGGGGTGGTGGTTATGATTTCGTCTCCACTGCGAAAGGTCAATCCGTTGATATTTTCCAGAAGTTCATCTGCAAGCCCTTTGCCTGTGTGAAGGGCAAGGAGTCGTGCAAGTTCGAGGAATGTTCCTTCCCCTTCGCCTCGAACAATGCAATCAACAGCCGGGTTGGCAGCAAGAAGTTCATGGCTGCCGTAGGAGACTTCTGGCCCGCCAAGGATGATGTAGATTGCCGAATTAACAAGCTTCAAGTCGCTGATCAGTTTCAGGGTTTGCTCGATATTCCAGATATAGCAGGAGAAAGCGACGACGTCAGCGCCTTTAATAGCGAGTTTAGGGAGGATGGCTTCGATCCTCTCGTTTACGGAGTATTCCTGGATTGTCAGGTCAAGACCTGCAATATCGCTACAGGAGGCTGCCAGAGAAGGGAGCGCCAGTGAGGCGTGGCTGTAGCGGGAGTGGAGAGTGGCCAGAAGAAGCTTCATCGGTCTACTTGACCAGTTTTGCTTTGATACCGGCGACAACGCCTGAAGCATCGTTGATGGCCGTATAGATCAGGTTCGGATGACGCTCTTCCTGTATAGAACCGCCACTGATTTTCATGAACGATGGCGAAATCGCACCGCCAATCGCATAAACCCCCTTGCGGGTTGTTTCGAAATCAGCAGTCAGCAGAAGCAGGCGATCCCCTTCCCGTGCTACAGAGCAGACCCCTTCAGTACAGGTAATGGTCTGAACACCCAGCTTGTCGTAAATAGGCAACGGCCCCTGGGTGCCGATGCAGGCAATGACGTTCTGCATCGGAAAACTCATGGCGTGGTAGACTTCAATGCCGTCCGTCTGCTTGAAGTCATTGATTCTGATGACCAGACGATCCACCCCTTCGTCATCCACCTCTCCTATTCTTGGCGTCGCTCCGGGCAGAAGGCGGATATTCCCACCCAAAAGAATTGCTTCCCCAAGCCTCTGGGCGGTCTCCTTGTTGACATCGAACTTTTCCGAGATATGAGCCCAGTAGACAGGGTGGATATCGTTGGCCTCCCGCTTGGCTTCTAAAATCGAGATAATGACATCAGCCGCGCTGTTGCCACCGCCGATCACCAGTGTTCTGACGCCGACATACTTTTTGGGATCATCCACTGATTTGGCCACCATCTTGGCGTCCCCGTAGACATTAAGCTCTTTAGGAATGCTGCTGCCAAAGGCAAGAATTACCTTGCGGCCATTGAAGACCCCTTTGGATGTCTGCACTGCAAGACCATGACGGATATCCCTGATGTCCTCGAACTTGACCTCGGTTGTTACATGCAGGTTCTCATGCTGGACAAAATGCTGCACGTACTGCACGTATTTTTCGACACTGACCGGTTTTTCCGGCGGTTGCAACTCCTCTACCAGAAAAGGATCCGGCTTGTCTTTCGGCTTGGAAGGGTAAACATTCTTGCCAGCCGGATAAGTGTTGGCGATCCCCTGAAAGACCCCCTGCCCCTGCTCCAGGAGGAGATAGTCAAGCCCTTCACGTTGGCAGATAACAGCCGCGGCAACCCCGGCAGGCCCGCCGCCGATTATGATTACGTCATGCAGATGATCCATGGTTAATTCCTTTCATGTTTGACAAAGCAGCTATTTAATAACATTTTGGGGGCAGGTTGTGAGGATGTCAAGCTGGTTGAGGATTGTCACAATTTCTATTGAAAATAACCTATATTTAACCTATAAATAAACTATGTACAACATTCAATGGCAAAGTAAAGCTTTGAAGCAGCTGGACAAAATTGGAGACCATGCCAGTCGTAAGGAGGTCATGAACGAATCTGCCAAACTTGCCGACTGGCCAAACGTAACAAATGTTAAAAAGCTGTCCAATCACAAATATGACTATCGTTCGCGGGTTGGCCGCTATCGACTGTTTTTTGACGTTGAAGACTTTGTAAGAATCATTCACATAGAAGAGGTGAAAAAACGCGATGATCGAACCTACTAGAATTCAGACAATTTATCAGGGTGGACAGCCCGCATTTGTTGTACTCCCCTTCAAGGATTTTGCGCGTGAGCATCCTGAAGAAGCTGAGGCAATCATGGGGATAAAACCATGGATCCCTGAAGCGGACGGGGTTCCCCATGCCGTTGTGTCTGCTCACATCGATCAGGAAATAAGCTACCTTCGTGCATGGCGTGAATATCTTGGCCTTACACAGGCAGAAGTGGCGGAAAAAGCCGGTATCACCCAGGCGTCACTATCCCAGATGGAGAGCGGAGAAAACAGGCTGCGCAAGGCTACACGGGTAAAGCTGGCAGCTGCAATGGGGTTGAGTCCGGAACAACTGGTTTGAATTGCTGCCTTGGGATATCGCATACATCAAATAAAATACGGTCAAGGAAATAGCTGAATACGCTTCGTTTCATCCACTTAATCCCTTGATAAATTCACTGATGATCTGTTCGATACTTTCAATGTGCCGCTGAACCGGCCGCGCCCCTGCTTCCGGTATTAACGGCAGGGCACCGACACCCTCGTATCTACTCGCCGCATTGTGTGCAGGATAAACAACGGCACTTTCCCCAGGGTAGAGGATATAGGCACCAGTTACCCCTTTTATGGTCTCCCGGTAACAGTGCATCTTGTCGATATCTTCGTCCTTCCAGGAAAAACTCGATCCATCATCACTTTCACCATAAAATCCGCCCCGCTTACCTTTAAATTTTGCATCGAATATCAGAAGCTTGTCGCTTTTTTCAATCACGATATCGGGTCGGAAATTATGGGAGTAACTTCCGGTCGATCCGTCATGACCTTTAAAGCTATCTCCGGGCTCTTGCCCTGATGTCCCGCTGTATGTCCTGTTAAACCAGAGCGAAATGCCCCCTTCGTATTTTATGCAGAGACCAGGTTCTACAGCCTGTCCCAATGGGCTGTCGGATACGATGCCGGTGCATGATTTAATCTTCTGCAGATCGTCAAGTACCTCTTTAATCACAAAGAACGACCAGTACTCAAACAGTGTCGGCGTATCCTTTGTCTCAAGCAGATTTTCAAAATCACCCTTATTGAAAAAGTCACACCTGGTGATTAATTGCAGCAGGGAATAGAGTTGAAACAGTTGCCGATACCCCTCCCGCCTCTGTAGCACCTGTGAGCTTACCGGTATAAATGTCATGGTTCCAACGTCATGCCAAAATGGATCAGCCAGAAACGCGGCAATTTTTCTGGTCATTGTGTCGAGGTTTTCATCGATATCCGGATTGAGATAGCTTTGTTTATCGGATGTCAGAACATCCCGTAATCCGTGCAGTCGCCGCAAAATAGTTTGCAGGAAATATTTGACGAAGCGGTTTTCATTGGTATCTACGGTGAGGTGTTTTCTTTCCTCAATTGCTTCAGATGGGTAAAGATCTCTATTAGTCCGACTCCGACACATAACCCCATCCCCCTCCTGACCTCCCCCTTGAAGGGGGAGGAATGAAGTCAAAATCCCCTCCCCTTCAGGGGGAGGGTTAGGGTGGGGGTGGGTTAAAGGTTGAAATGCCGGAGTAGTATTAGTTCTATTGGTTATTTTCTGACCGAGATTGGTAGCGAGCAGAGGATGACCGTTTTTCAGGGGAGCAAACCGGTCGGCGGCGGTAAACATATTGATCAGCATTGCCGGATTTGCATTGTAAACAGCGTCAATGGAGGAATGGCGAAACTCGCGGAACAGCCTGATATGCGGGTTTGCGAGAATCAGGGCAGAGATGGCATCAAGATTTGGCTTGGCATCCAGCAGGTATTTTTTAAAAAAAAGATACTCAATGTAGGCTATATCCTTCCCTGCCTTTTCCTTGCGATAATTCTGCCCGAGCGGAGTTGCAAAACTGAAGACCAGGTTGGAGAATTTGTCGGTGATGTATGACAGCATCTCTTCGTAAAGAGCTTCAGTTATCTTCTTGCTTTCTACGCGGACACAGACCGGGCCGATACGGGTGCGTCCGACGGCGTTGCGAAAGGAAATCTCGAATAGTTGGTCATTAAAACAACGCTGGTTGTATAAGCTTTTTTCACTCGGGAATGAATCAGGAATATCGCCATAGAATTTAACAAAGTAGGTTCGCCAATCTTGAAGGGTCAGAGTTTCCGCCAGATTCATTACTTCGACCACCTCATCCAAAGGAATCCTGGGGTCGTCAGCAACAGCCATATGCGCTTCAGGTGAATAGAATAGAATCGGCATTTTCCTCACAGCGGAGTCTGTTTGGTCTTGATTTTACTCCCTCCCATTCAAAGGGAGGGTCGGGGAGGGGATGGGGTAGATTGTGTGATTTCAGTTAATGCCCGTACCGGTTTCCCTCAGGGATGAATCATCGGGCAACTGCAACTCCTGCCCGTTTTCTGGTTATCTGGCGAGGCAATGAAGCGGCAGGCAGCTTGAGCTCATACTGATACAGCGAACTCAGAGAGATTCGCGTTTTTGCGTCAAGTATTTCAATCCCCACGATTTCATCAGATGCCGTTGTATGCAGAACAACACCATTGGCAAGCTCCACACCACCATCCGGCTTGTGGCTGGAAAGCTGTATATATGCCACATCTACTTCCTGATCATAACTTACCTTCATATTGCCTCCCGTTTCTTCTTCAGCGGATACACTGTGACTACAAGAATATCATTATCTATCCGAAAATATACAGCTTTCAGAGGGTATCCTGAATATTTGTTTTCAAATCTTTTAATTGCAATGACGTTGTCACCATCAGATTGCGTTTGTTCCGGATGAAGGATAGTATTCTCAATATCTGCCAGCTCAATGCCATACAGCTACATGCGGCTCCTGGCATGACGAGAAAATCGAATATTCATCAGTCTCTCCCGATCAGTTTCAGTCGGTGACAATCAGTCACCGACTAGCTCCTGAGATATTACCGGCATTCTGCCACTATGGGAAGTAAGCGAACCATTCCCACCCTCACTCAATAAAACTCGTATATCCCTGAACTTTCAGATTCTGAATCATCCTCTCAAGCTTCTCTTTCGAACGTGGAAAACGGACGTCTTCAGCATTACAGAAATCAAGAAGCTCTTTCAGCGGCTCTTCCAGCTTTCCTTGTGTCCCATGAAATTTCGGCAGGATCTTTTGCAGAATCTGGATATCCATGGCCTCTTCAAGGTCGAACTTATCGATCATTGCATGCGCATGACAGATGAAATGAGAGAGTTCATTTATTACGCGATAGCCGAAGTGTAGATGATAAGGGCGAAGGATACTCAGTAGTTCGTCAAGATAAACATGGAGATCAGGAGCGAGATTCTTTGCTGCTATATAATCGCTTTTTGAGGAGAAGGAGTTCTCATTTGCAGCTGTAAGCAGCTCGTTCCTCACATCCTCATTTTGCAGAACAAACCGGCCTGAAGTGTCAGCGCCTTTTTCATATTCATCTAAATTGACTTCATTGAATTCAATGACATTGGCCCGATCCAGAACCTTCGAGCTGAACATATATGTTGATTCATCGATATTAACAGTCCCCGTGAAATAGACGTTTACTGGGATATGGAATAACTCGGGAACGTTAACCTGAATATTTTCGACAGAGTGGAGATGCAGCGCTTCCCCCTTTGGTTTATCCTGAGTGCGGCTCTCCATAATGCTAAGAAAATCGGAAAAATACTGCTCCACCTTGGCCAGATTCATCTCGTCAAGAATGATGAAATAGGGCTTTTCAGGATTGGCTTCCGCCTCCAGCAGTAGACGTAAGACCGGCGTGACGTGGTATTTCTCATCAAGAAGGTTGTAATGCCAAGCAGCCCCTTGCTGTCCATCCACTCCGGCTTTACAGGAACAAAGACGATGCGCTTGTCCCGCTCTTCCTGCGTCTCATCCTGGCAGATATATTCGGCAAAAATCTGGGCGATTTTGGTCTTTCCAGTCCCGGAAATTCCGGTGAGGATGACAAAAGGCTTTG
>JANNRW010000445.1:0-27850 GCA_031401815.1 Geobacteraceae bacterium
CAGCGGTGCCAATAACATTATCGCTTTGAGATGCAGTCAGCTGAGTAACCGCTGGGAAGACTTCTGGGAGTATCGGGCGGCGGCTTGAAAATGGCTAACATAAATTTGTCGCACACCCGGCTGGAGGCTGCGACTTGACAATTCTGATAGCATCTGCTAATTTAATGAAATAATTAAACTTATTATAAGGGGCATCAAGCTATGTCGTTTGAGCACAAAAAACTTTTCATACCTGGGCCGGTTGAGGTCGCGCCTGAAATTCTTGCCGCCATGGCTACCCCTATGATCGGTCACCGGATGAAGGAGTATGCAGTTATTCATGCGAGAATAAAGAAAAACCTGAAAAAGCTCCTTTTTACTGAAAATCGGGTTTTCCTGGCAACCTCAAGTGCATTCGGAGTGATGGAAGGGGCTGTGCGCAATCTTGTCGACAAACGTTGCGCCAACTTTTGCAACGGCGCATTCTCGGACAAATGGCACGATGTAACAATCCGTTCCGGGAAAAGCGCAGACCAGTTCAAGGTGGAGTGGGGCAAGCCCATCACCCCGGAACTTGTTGAAAGTGCTCTCTCAACAGGCAAATATGATGCTGTCACCATTATTCACAATGAAACATCAACCGGGGTCATGTCACCTCTGCCGGAGATTGCCAAAGTCCTGAGGCGTTATCCGGATGTAGTATCCATCATTGACACTGTCTCTTCCATGAGTGCCATGAAAATCCCCCTTGACGAACTTGGAATCGATTGCTGTATCTTTGGAGTACAAAAAGCATTTGCCCTTCCTCCAGGGCTAGCAGTTTTCACTGCCTCTGAAAAAGCCCTTGCGCGTGCTGCAAAGGTTGAGGGACGTGGTTACTACTTCGATTTTCTTGAATTTGCAATTAACGACGACAAGGATAATACTCCTTCTACACCTTGTCTTTCACAGATTTTCGCTCTTGACTTACAGCTTGAAAGATTTTTTACTGAAGGGCTTGAACAGCGATGGACTCGTCACAGCAATATGGCTTTGTTTGTCCGTGAATGGGTAATTGAAAATGGCTTCGCGTTTTTCCCCGAAGCGCCTTACTGCTCGAAAACTCTTACCTGTGCCCGGAACTCCAGAAAAACAGACCTCGCTGCACTTAAAAAAATGCTCGGCGAATCAGGTTATGCCTTTGATGACGGCTACGGCAAAATCAAGGGGGAGACATTCAGAATTGCTCATATGGGAGACATACAGCTTCAGGATTTGATTGAGTTTACATCTGAAATTGAAAGGTGCCTTGAAAAGATCTGAGCTGCCGCTTGCAGGAGATAAAAAGATGTCCAGAAAAAAAGTTCTGCTGGTTGATGATGTACGTCTTTTGCTTGAACTGGAAAAGACCTTTCTGAAAAATCTTCCTGTTGACGTTATTGTCGCCAGTAATGGTGCAGATGCATTATCCATGGTTCATAGCGAACGGCCTGATCTCATCTACATGGATCTCAACATGCCGGTCATGGATGGTTCAACCTGTTGCGCCACATTGAAGTCTGATCCTGTGACAAAAAATATTCCGATCATAATGGTTACTACTGCAGGAAAAGAAGAAGACGAGCTTTTATGTCGGAAAGCCGGTTGCGATGAATTCATCACCAAGCCGATAAACAGGAATGAATTTCTCGATAAAGGGCGCAAATGCCTTATTGATTTTGAAAGACGCACCAGAAGGATCCCTTACTCCGGCCAGATAAAATACATAAATAACGGAGAAGAGGCAACCGGAGCCATTACTGACATCAGTAGAGGCGGTCTTTTTGTTGCAGCTGGACACGATGTCTTGCCTGATGCTTCGATTGATTTCTCATTTACCATTCATTTGCCGGAGGAAAAACTGGTTGTTGGATCAAAAGGCAGGGTGGCGTGGCAGAATATGCCGCCAAATCCAAGAAAACCTGACTATCCACAAGGCTTTGGGATGGAGTTCACAAAAATTGACCCAAAAATCATCAGCCTGATCGATGAGTTCTTTTTCTCAACCCTCCTGAAGAGCTAGCCAAGCCATCATCTGACATCCACCCTGTTATCGTAAATCGTGCTCCCGCCCCCCCTGTCGGTCAGCCTCTGGGAGACCAGAGCATTGACCGTGCTTTTGCCGGGTGCAAACTCGCTCCACCAGACCCCTTCTGCAACTACTACCCCACAAGGGATGTCAGGAGAGAACATTAAATAATACAGCACTTCACTTCTAGAAAATAAATTATCGTTCCCTAAAGCTTTCGCTAACATTCTGAACCAGAGGGCTTAAGAAATATTCAATGATTCTTCGCTGCGCTGTCTTGATCTCGACTGATACAGCCATGCCAGGGGTAAGTTTGACAACCTTGCCTTCAACTTCCATAACACTTCGAGATAGTTTTATTCGCGTTGAATACACAAGCCCTCGTTTCTCATCCTTAATTGCATCAAGAGAAACTGTCTGAACCTTTCCATCAATAAACCCGTATTTGGTATACAGAAACGTTTCTATCTTGACCGCTGCGTCCTGTCCCTTCTTAATAAAACCGATGTCTTTGTTTTCCAACATGGCTTCAACTTCAACATAATCTTCTTCAGGAACAATTACCAACAAAGGCTGTGCAGCAGTAACAACTCCTCCTACGGTATGCACAGCAAGTTGCTGTACAATTCCGTTTACTGGCGCAGTCAATTGAGTCTGATTCAGCAGCTTTCGCGTTTTTACAGCTTCCTGATAAAACTCCTGCGACTTCTCTAAAGCCTTAGACAGGTTGTTGTGCTGAGTATGCTTAAATTCGGCCATGATTGCTTCTTTCTGTTTCTGATTCGTATTCAACCCTTCAGTCAACTCCTCTAGCTTTCTCAATTGAGTCGACAAATCCTGTTCTTTTTCAATCCGATTCTGCTCATTTTCCAGGTAATCATACTTTGAAACTATTGATTGAGAATAGAGTTCCTTAAAAGCTGATGATCGTTGGAGAGCTATCGGAAGAATCTGCTCGAGTTTGTTAACCTGTTCCTTAATTCCGGCACGTTCCGCCTTTTTTCTGGCTGAATCGGAATCAATAGTGGCAAGTTTAGCCTGTAGTTCCTGCCACTGGCTTATAGCCATCTTCTGGTTCTCTGCGAATTTAATTTTGAATACGTGATCATCGACGGGTAAATCAGGCTTTTTTTGCAAATCCGGCAATTTACGCTTCTGAAGAGCGTTGAGTAATGCTTGTGCCCGTAACCCTTCCAGACTGGCATCTATCCAAGCTATTCTGGCTTTGTCGTTTTCAGCACCTGTTATAGTTGAGTCCAGCTCAATCAGGATCTGGCCTGCTTCCACATGCTGCCCGTCTTTAACATGGATCGCCTTGACAACACCCGGTTCAAGAGACTGCACAACCTTGCTGTTATCCGATACAATCAATTTGCCCGGTGCTACAGCAACAACATCTATTTTACCAAAGAAGGCCCAGAGCAAGACGATCAGCAAAAAGCTCATCAGGAGCCATAATGCTGTACGGGCTAACGGGTGCGGCGGAGAGTCCTGTAACTCCAGTGCTGCCGGGAGGAAAGCCCTTTCATGATGAGAGCGATCAACCGTCTTAAGCTCAGCTCTGGCAGCCCATGCGGCATTAAGCACGTTACGGTAGCGATCAAGCAGATCTTTAAGCGCCAGAAAGCGCATTAACAACCTCCAGTTGTATAGCGATATAATCAGACCTGCATTGAGTATAAATGGGCATAATACCCTTCATGCTTGGCAAGGAGTTCCTGGTGCGTTCCTGCTTCCACAATCATGCCTCGATCCATGGCAATTATCCGGTCGCAATGCTTCACTGATGATAGCCGATGAGCAATGATAATCACTGTGCGATTATTACAGATATATTTCATATTGTTTTGGATGATGCGTTCGGATTCATAATCGAGCGCACTAGTAGCCTCATCAAAAATCAGGATTCTGGGATTGACAATCAGGGCTCGCGCAATGGCAATCCGTTGTCTTTGCCCCCCGGAAAGGCCAACGCCATGCTCACCGATCATGCTGTCATAGCCCTCGGGCATTTCGACAATAAACTCGTGGGCTCCGGCCTGTTGAGCTGCATTGATGACCGCATCCATGCTTATTCCCGGATCTGCCAGCGCAATGTTGTCGCGGATACTACGGTTAAAAAGCAGGTTTTCCTGAAGAACAACTCCAATCTGGCGTCTGAGCCAGGCTGGGTCGGCTAGGGCGATATCAACCCCGTCAATCAATACTCTGCCTCTTTCAGGAACATATAGCCGCTGTAGCAATTTGGTGAGAGTGCTCTTGCCGGAACCTGAACGACCAATAATGCCGATAACTGTTCCTGCGGTTATGGTGACATTTATGTCGCGGAGTATTTCCGGGCCATCAGGACGATAACGAAAGAAGAGATGATCGAACTCAACATTGCCTTTAATGGCAGGCAACTGTGCCCGGCTCTGTATTACTTCAGTACGGGTGTTGAGAATGTCGCCCAGGCGCTGCATGGATATGCCCACCTGCTGAAAGTCTTGCCAGAGCTGCGAAAGCCTCATGACCGGGCTCGCAACTCTGCCCGCAAGCATGTTGAAAGCGATGAGCTGACCTACGGTTAATTCAGCATTGATGACCAGTTTGGCACCCATCCACATAGTGGCTACCGTCACAATCTTTTGCACCAGGGAAACGCTCTGACTGCCGATATTGGCAAGGCTGGTAACTTTAAACCCGGCGGATACGTAAGCAGCAAGTTGATTATCCCAGCGGCGGGTTACTTGCGGTTCGACAGCCATTGATTTGACGGTCTCAATGCCGCTTACCATTTCCACCAGAAAAGACTGGTTTTCAGAACCACGCACGAACTTCTCATTAAGCCGGGCACGTAACAGGGGGGTGACAAGCACCGAGATAAGAATGTAGAAAGGGAGTGACAAGACAACAATCAAGGTTAACCAGCCGCTGTAATAGAGCATGACAGCGATGAAAACAACGGAAAAGAAAAGATCGAGAACAGAGGTCAATGCCTGACCGGTGAGAAAATTTCGGATGTTTTCCAGCTCACGTACACGGGCAACAGAATCACCTACCCGTCGTGCCTGGAAATAGGCGAGGGGCAGATTAAGCAGATGCCTGAACAACCTGGCTCCAAGTTCAACATCGATGCGATTACAGCTATGTGCAAACACATAGGTTCTCAGCCCGGTCATCAGAACTTCGTAAATGGATACGACCAACAGACCGATGGCAATCACATCAAGGGTGGTCATGCCACGGTGCACCAGTACCTTGTCCATTACCACCTGAAAGAAAAGCGGTGTAGCAAGGGCTACGATCTGTAGAAAGAATGATACCAGTAGCACTTCCCCCAGCAGTTTACGGTATTTGACGATAGCAGGGATGAACCAGCTAAAGTCGAAACGCGCCAGCTCACCTGCCAGACTGGCGCGTGAAGTAAACAGAATAAGTTTGTCATTCCATAGAGACATCCATTCGTCACGACTGCACTGTTGGGGTCGACCGACATGGGGGTCATGGTACAGGACATGATCAGAGCCAACACGAGCCAAAATGACGAAATTACCTTCTATCGTTTCCGCTATTGCTGGCAAAGGGGTTCGTTCAAGACGATCAAACCGGGTGCTGACAATACGGGTTTTAAGGCCACTTGCTTTGGCAGCAAGCAGTATTTCTTGCTCTCCAAATGGCTGACCGCTGCAACCAAATTGATGTCGTATCTGTTCCGGCTCAACGGCGATGGAATGAAAACGGGCAATCATAACAAAGCAGGCAAGAGCTGAGTCGATTTCCTGGGGGCTGGTTAATTCGGTTTGTGGCAATTTGTTATTCCTTCTTAATATACTATGAAATCATGGGATAAAATAATTGACCCGGTCGGCAAAAGCCGACCGGGTAAAATATGGAAACTACAGGAATCTATTTAAAGTAAAACTAATGCCAGTTGGCGGCAAGCACCGGTGCAAGAGCATCCTGATAATTTTGCGGCAGAGTGGTCTGACCTGGTGCCGGAGGCGTAAAGGCCGCCATTGCAGTTACCAGCGCCTCCACCTGAGTGTCTAATAACAGCTTGTTACCGTCTGATGTTTTGAACTGTTCAACATGACACTGTGATCCGCTATACCAGTTCTGGATGTTAAATTTGTCATTCGTGCCGATAATACTTACTTCCAGATTATTGCCAACTTTTTGGAACCAGAGCTGGTTTGTTGCAATACCGGCACTAAACTGCGCAATGTCGGTATTGCCGACCGTAGAATCGTTTTCAAAAATACTATCGTTGCCATTGCCACGGCTCAGAATATAAGTATCGTTGCCGCTGCCACCCGTTAGGGAGTCATTTCCACCGCCGCCGTCGAGAGTGTCGTTGCCTGCGTTGCCGGTCAAGACGTTGTTCGCACTGTTACCTGTAATAACATTGTCAAGAGTATTACCGGTGCCGTTGATTGCTCCTCCAAATCCGTAAAGAGTCAAGTTCTCAACATTTGCGCCAAGTGTATAGGAATAGAAACTCCGAACTGTATCTGTACCTTCATAGGCGTTCTCTGTAAGCACATCGATGTTATCCACTAAATAAAAATCGTTGCCTGTTCCGCCAATAAGGGTGTCCGCTCCTCCCCCACCGGCAAGAGTGTCGTTGCCGGAACTCCCGAAAAGACTATTAACGTTGTCGTTGCCAAAAATATAATTATCAAGTGAATTGCCAGTGCCATTAATAGCAGAAGACCCAATCAGATAAAGGGTCTCAATGTTTGCGCCTAGAGTGTTGGAATATGAGCTCCAAACTATATCAGTGCCTTCATCGGCGTTCTCAGTCACCACATCGGTGGAGTCCGCATAATAATAGTCGTTGCCGCTGCCGCCAATCAGGATGTCTACTCCTGCCTTGCCGTCAAGGGTGTCGTTGCCAGCGCCGCCTGTCAAGACATTGTTCGCGCTGTTACCCGTGATCACATTGCTCTCTGTATTGCCGGTGCCATTGATCACTGGTGTTCCAGGGAGCATCTGGGTTTCCGTATGTGACCCAATAATCCCCCAGTAACTTCCTTCGCCATCATAGATCCACCCATAATCATCAACCGTGACCTGTGTAGCAATCAGGGCTGTTTCGGCAAGCGTCAGGTATTCTATATTTTTACCTGTCAGATCGTAAGTGATTGAACTGTTAACGGTATCAATGCCTGCGCTGTCATCGACTCCGTCGCCAGTGCTGTCAACAAAATAAGTGTCGTTGCCAGCTCCGCCGGTCATGTTGTCAGCCCCGACGCCGCCATCCAGCACGTTGTTGTTGCTATTGCCAATCAAGATGTTGTTTTGTTCGTTGCCGGTGGCATTAATGTTGGCGCTACCGGTAAGTGTCAGATTCTCAAGGTTGGTACTTGTCAGGTTGTAGGTAATGGCACTGTTGAGAGTATCGTTGCCATCATTGGCGTTTTCGACAACTGCGTCGTAGATGCTATCGAGATAGTAGGTGTCATTGCCAGTACCTCCGGCCATGTAGTCGTTACCAAGACCGCCGTCGATAGTGTCGTTGCCAGCGCCGCCATAGATGATGTCATTGTTTGCTCCGGCATTGATGATGTTGTTGCCGCTGTTGCCGGTTATGGTATTGGCAAGGTCGTTCGCGGTAGCATTGATATTGCTGGTGCCGCTCAGAGTCAGGTTCTCGACATAATTTGTAAGCGCATAATTAATTGAAGAGATGACTGTGTCTATACCTTGATTATCTATCTCTACGACTACATCGCCAGCGTTATCAACATAGTAGGTGTCGTTACCGTTGCCGCCAGTCATGGTGTCTTCACCAGCTTTGCCATCCAGAATATTGGCGGCGGCGTTGCCGGTCAGGATGTTGTTGCCATCGTTGCCCGTGCCATTGATAGCCGCAGAGCCACTCAGTGTCAGGTTCTCAACGTTGGTTTTAAGAGAATAGGTAATGGTGCTTTGAACGGTATCGTTGCCTTCATTGGTGCTGGCGCTCTCGGTCACTACGTCTTCGAAACTGTCCACCAGATAGATATCGTCGCCGATTCCTCCATACATAGTGTCGGCACCACCCTTGCCGTCAAGGGTGTCGTTGCCAGCGCCACCGGTCAAGACATTTTTCGCGCTGTTACCGATTAATACATTAGCCACCGCATTGCCGTTACCATCGATTACTGGTGTTACAGGTAGCATTTGAGTTTCCAGATGCGAACCAATTATGACCCAGTAACTGTATTCACCATCACTCCACCACCCATAATCATCAACCGAAACCTGAGTTGCTATCAGGGCTGTTTCGGCAAGCGTCAGGTTTTCTATATTTATTCCTGTCAGGTCGTAAGTGAATGAACTGTTGATGGTATCATTGCCTTCGCTGTCATCGACTTTGTCGCCAGTGACGTCAACAAAATATGTGTCGTTGCCAGCTCCTCCGGTCATGCTATCTGCTCCTGCGCCGCCATCCAGAACGTTGTTGCCGCTATTACCGTTAAGAATGTTGTTTTGTTCGTTGCCGGTGGCGTTAATGTTGGCGCTACCGGTAAGTGTCAGATTTTCGATGTTGGTATTTGCCAGGCTGTAGGTAATGGCGCTGTTGAGAGTATCGCTGCCTTCATTGGCGTTTTCGACAATTGTGTCGTTGATGCTATCCCGATAGTAGGTATCGTTGCCAGTGCCTCCGGCCATGTAGTCGTTACCAAGACCGCCGTCGATAGTGTCGTTATCCGCGCCACCGTAAACGATATCGTTACCTGCTTTGCCGTCGATACTGTCGTTACCAGCGGCACCAGTGATTGTGTTGTTCATGAAGTTTCCGATTAGAATATTGGCAAGATTGTTGCCGGTAGCGTTTACAGCATAAATTACATTTTCAACGAGCGTCATGTTTTCAATGTTATCAGAAAGAGTATAGGAACTATGAGAATGGACTGTATCAACTCCTTCATCGATATATTCATAAATTATATTCTGAGGAGTAGTAACTTCATATATATCGTTGCCGAAACCCCCGTACATAGTAACCGGACCATACTCTCCGATCATTTGATCGTTTCCTGCCAGACCGTACAATAGCCCCCCCACTCTCCCTACTAGATAATCGGTGCCAACTGTTCCTGTCACGGTGTTGTTTCCCGCAGAGGATAAGAGATAATCACCTACAATTTCTGATGCCTCAGTTGTCACACTTTCGTTTGTGCCATGCCCATCAGTGTATGACACGATTGCTCTTATTCTGCTATTAACATCTGCACAGCCTCGATGCAAATAGGAAGAGGTAGCCCCGCTGATATTGCTCCAGTTAACACCGTTGTCGGCAGATGATTGCCACTGAAAATTGAGAGACCCCAGCCCATCATTATCGTCTAATTCTTCAAAATTTAGATCCACCGAATGAATCCTCGAAAATGATCTCACAATATAAGAGCCCGCTTCGGCGTATAAATAAACATATCCGGTTGGCGCCGAATTGAGCATTTGCCGGAAACTGGAAGTCTGCCACTCCGTTCCGTCAGCGAAAGATATAGTCTCTACAGCATACTGGCCTGGTGAAGTTTCGTCGATGGTGACGCTGTTGGTGGCGGATGTGGTAAGTGTAACCTGGTTTCCGTTGAGGCCGGTGCGAGTAACTGTTACGTTTGAAGGCAGAATGTCTGCTCCAAAGACAAGACGATCTGTGCCGCTGGCATCGGTGATGCTGTCAGCGCCGTCGCCAATGGAGAATTCAAAGGTGTCATTGCCACTTCCCCCGGCAAGGGTATCATTGCCAACGCCGCCTACAATGGTGTCGTTGCCTGCGCCGCCATCCATCACGTCATTACCAATACCCCCCAGCAGCGAGTCACTGTCGGCGCCGCCCCGGATCAGGTCGTCTCCGCTACCGCCATCAATTATGTCGATTCCGGTGTCTCCGCTCAGAATGTCGTTGGCGGCTCCTCCGACCAAAATGTCGTCGCCCCCGCCACCGCTCATCACAACTGTTGCCCGCCCGCCAGCAACCAGAATGTCGGCGCCGGCGCCACCTTCGGCAATTTCTGCTTCTAGTCGGGCAAGGTTGAGGGTAACGCCTTCGCTGCCAACCACCTTGATCAGATCGGTGCCCATGCCGGCATGAATATTTTCCGGCAAATCCTCAGCGTCAACGAGCAGGACATCGTCACCAGCGCCGGCATTATAAGCATCTGAACCAGTGCCGCCTGCCAGCCAGTTGACTCCGGTATCGCCGGCCAGCGTGTCATTGCCCGAGCCGGCATACAGATTGTTGACGCCCGCGCCCAGTGTTGCAGTATTCAGGGATTCGTCCAGCGTTGTGCTGGTGATATAGCTCTTTGTGCCGGCGTCAGTGCTGATGATGCTGCCGCTGCCACTGGTGGTGATGACCACGCCATTGGGATTGGATTTAAGCTGGACATCGCCCCAGGCGTAACTGCTGCCATTACGAGTGAAACTCCCCACTGCATTAAGGGTATTATCCTGTATGCCTGCGGCTTCAGCGGTAGTGGGTGTATGGCTCGTGAGGTTGAGCTCGGTAATGCCCAGTTCGCTCAAGCTCTTGAGCTCACCGTCATCAGTAATTCCATTGCTGTTGGCATCAACCCAGACTTTTAGCTGGTTCCAGTAGTTGTCATTGGCGTTCAGTTTGCCGTCTTTAGCGCCGTTCAACGTAGAGCCATCAAGCGCTGCCAGCGCTGCCAGTCCCCCAGTAAAGGTGCGTGTACCGGCATTGGCGAGAAAGAATTCGCTGACCAGTTCATTGGCGCCATCAATCTTGCCATTGTCATTTTGATCCATAGCCAACAGGCCATCGCCGCTGCTAACCCAACCGGTGATTTCCTGGCTGGCTGTGATGTCATTATCAACATTAAAGCGAAGCGTACTGCTGCTGTAGGCGCTCAATTTAATGCCGTTGCCGTCCAGGTCAAGGACAACGGGATCGTCATATGGTACCTGTACATGCATCGTGGTGGTGACGGTTTCGTTATGGCTGGTATCTACTTCGACAGTGTCTTCGTAACCATCTGGAAAATATCTATTTTCGGTATAGCTGGTGTCCTGCCAGAAATCGTCATAGTACCCAGTGGGAACATTATCACCTTCGTCAACAGAATATCCCAATTCCTCATGATACACCCAATTGGATTCCCATTCTAAACCGGTATCAACCCAGTCGGTGTACCAGTAGCCGTCGGGAACCTCTACGTCTGCGTAATAACTAGTATCCACCCAGAAGGTGTCAGTGCGGCTGCTGACAACCCATACTTGCGTGGTTACATCATAAGTCCCCTCACCCTCTTTCCACAAAGGTGTCGGATTGGGGTCAATCGGCGCAATTGGGGTGCCTTCCGGGTTTGGGTTACTGTTACCGGCATTGCCAATATTTGCGTTGCCCCAGTACTGTACGTCGCTGCCGGTTTCCTGGTCGGCGGCATCTTCCAGCAGACTTTGCTGTATTCCGGCATCAATATTCACTGGGTTATATTCACTGAGAGGATCATTCCACTGGCTGTTGATTACTGCGGTACTTACCGGGAGACCCACACTGTTAGCAAGAGCGGCAACTGCTGCCGGTGGTGTATAGCTATGATCTGATGTCCAGCTTGTATATGCTTCTTCAGCCCAGGTGTTGAAGCCTTCGCTGGCGACACTGGAAATCTCGGTTTTGAGTGCTGCAGAGAGATCAATAAAGCTATCGGTGAAATTTACTCCCACTCCGAGGTTATTGCTGCTTGTTGCGCCTGCATTCAGGTCGATGATGTTGGCATCTGTGCCGCTTATGTTGGCGGTAAAGGTGAAGTCATTGGCGCTTGCGGGCAGGTTAACGATCTGACCGGGTTCGAAATCGGAATCGAAATCGATTGAAGGGTTGGCGGCCTGAAGCGCGGCGACAGAAACACCGGTGACAAAGGCTATTTCGGCACCAGTCCGGATAGTATCGTCAACATAGAACTGATTTACCCCCAGATTCGTTGTTGCCGGTGCAGCCGCAACGTTGCCGTCGAGTATGGAAACGGGAATTGTGATTGATTCGCCCGCAACAGATATATTTTGACCGGTTATTTCAGGGTTGGCGTCTTGCAGCAGGGTAAGGGGAATTCCGTATTGCTCAGCTAAACTTTCAAGCGTATCGTCAGCTTGCGCCAGGTAATCATTGGTAATAGAAGCAATATTGCCGTCGGCATCCTGAGTGATTACCGTATCATTCCCGTTTGCGCCAAAGCGGGTAATTTCTCTTTCAATGACAGCGCCGTTTTCGCGGGTGGTGGTTATCAGTTCATTGTCAGAAACGTAATGGTAGTTGATGTCGGTGGTGCTGGTTACACCGTCGGCATTGGTGTTGACCAGATGTTCAGCCAGCTGATTGCCGTCAATGTCGAAACTGTTGATAGTCGTCGTCTCGCCATCGGGAGTTACAGTTTCGCTGATGGTGATATCGCCAGCAATGCCGCCATCTATATCGCTCCGGACAGATGCCAGACGGAGCTTCCATTCGTTTACCAGCGCCAGTCTGGCTTCGGCGTTCAGTTCGGCAGCAGCGTCACCTGCAACTGTTGAGGATAGCGGTATGTCCTGCTCTGCCATCCTGTCTGCCAACAGGTCAATATTTGTGCTTTCATTTAACTGTAAAGAAGTCTGCTCTATTCTGGCGATTTGAACCGGTTGTCCGGCACTGTTGGACAAGGCAGCATAGGTGGTCGCGCCAATACTGCTGTCGCTCATGATGAGAGTGTTGCTTGCCAGATCAATATAGCCATAACGTGAACCGTTGCCGATCTCAATCGACCCATTCCGTATGTCCAGATATTGATCGTCTTTTTCGGCAACCAAGCTATCTTTGTCCTGTTTCACGCTATAGCCGAGAGAGGTTAGAGCGGCTATCATCTGCTCAGTTGTGCCTGTCGGTATGTATCCCACACCGGCTATAGGTAAACCGCTGATATCGGCAGTGCCGAGGCCGTAACTGCTAGCGGCAAGTTCGGTGTTAACAGCGGCTTTTATTCCCGGTATCTGTGGCACTGTGCTTATACGCCCGGCAACCAGATTTTCATTTATTGGCGGTAAATTTGGAGAACCCAGTGGCGTACCGTCTGCATTGAAGCTCTGTCCATCAAACGTGAATGCGCCTATCCGCTGAAACGTGGTGGGATTATAGGTGATTTCCGTCAAGATCGGCGGGCCTTCTTCTGGTGAAACATCAGCAAGGATAGGATCAAGCGCCCCCCACACTGTCAAAGTTACAGTGCCGTCAGCATTACGTTCACGCGACTCTTGAGTTCCATTTACACGCCAGATTGTAATTTCGTTGTAACTGCCATCATCAATGCCGTTGGAGGTGATACTGATTACATCGCCCTTTTTAAGGGTACCATCCGCAGAGTCAGCTATTACGTCGTATTCCTGGGATATTGTACCGTCAGGGTTTATTGTCATGGTGCTGCCAGCGGTATCTAAATGAGGGACAGCAGTTGATCTGAATGGCTGAATTTCACCACTATTGATAAGATTTACAATGTTATCTACGCGGCCAATTCTATTGTGTCGGTTTACTGTTTTAACGGCATCTGCAAAGGATGAATCATTGATTTCCCCTGATATGTTGCTGATTGGCGCTATTAATACTCTGGTGTTACCACATTGATTTAGGATGTCAGCAATCAGCAGTTGTGCCAAATCACTATTATTTAAATAATCTTGTACAGCAGGAGCCTGTTTGTTGATAAAAGCTTGAGTACCACTAGCAAGAAAATTGAACTGATTAATTGTAGCAGTACGGACGGCTTGTTCACCATACTCACTTTGAAGGGCGGCATCAATTTTGTCCCGAAACCTAAGCATTGTTTTCCGACCTAGAATTGCAGATAAGGTCATATTGCGATCTCTGTAAGAATATGCCCCAGTATTTATATTATTCCCAACAATCGACGCGATATCAATTTGGGAAAATATCTTTTGCCCTTTCGCATCGGTGCTGTTGGTAATGATGTCAACAAAAATTTCGCGCGCATTTTCATTTACTGCCAAGTCAAATTGAACGGGGCCAAAAGAAAAGCCACTTGCTCTTGCGTCATTGTTGGGCGATATGTCTCCTTTTGAGTTTATCATCCCAGCATTACTTAAACGCAGTGAGTTACTGGCACTTTCTTCATTTCGTGTGAATATTTTGTAAAAAGCTTGCTGTTTGAGAGTTAGTATTGAGTTTCCCCAGTCAAAAGAGTTTGTTGGTGCTGGCCGTCCCGAATTAAAACCCATGATCATTTCCTCCTTTTAAGTTAACGCCAGTTAGATAATTAAAAATTTTACGGTCGGTTTGTAGTGCATTGTCATGGATACTCTTGCTGGGCTCATTTACAATACTTCCCATTTTTTCTAATATGCCGGTGTTCATCATAAACACTTCCTTACCAAATGCAGGGTGTTTGCTGTTAAACTTGTGATCAAAGCGTAAAAAGTATGACTTTTTTGCTTGGCTATTTCCGACGTCAAGAAGAAATGAGTTGTCTGCTAATGGCATAAATAGTTTTATTCTTGGTGCCGTAGCCCAGCTGTTTACGAGTTTGTATTCCCCCCCGCCGTTCAATCCATCACAAGAGGGCAAGTCACCTAAGTCCACCCATGGGTCTTTTGTTTTATAAACTGTGATAGGCGTTACTTGATGCAGTGTCCGTCCGTCAGGGGACAACAACACAAGATATGAAAAGTAACGCTCATTGTAGCAGTACTTTCCATATAACGCGGTGTGCACGTAAAGAAGGCGATTTCCGTTTGGAAATGTATAGTCTATTTCAGCACTACACTGGCTTCTTTCATAGAAGTCATCTGAAGGTATCGGAACCGGACAGGGGATCTCTTTTGTTTTTGTATGCCATCCGTTATTTTTGTCCAACTCAAGTGCTCTATCTCGCTCCGGGATACGCCATTGTTCACCGGAGAAAAGTCCCGTCATCAAGTAGCTATGGTTTGCGGTAAGCCATTCGTAACCACTTTTTTCTTCACCACTTGCACCGAACACATAATCGCCGTTTCCGGCAGCATGTACGCTAAACACGCTGACACCTTTGGGCAAATCAACCCCCCAGATATCAGGATAGGGCGGGTATTTTATCGTTGATGGTTTGAGGAATGCCTCGGCGCTATGTAGTTTTTGTTGCTTGGCGTCATCTTTGGGGCGAGTAATTTGGCGAAGAACTGTTGATGATTCCTGTTTTACCGACAACTCTTTTAATCGTTTGCTATATTGCTGCTCCACGCAACCAGCGGTTGTACAGGCATTGCGCTCCTTAAGCCATTTACGCTGTTGTGCGGTTATATCAGTTGCGTTACCGGCATTCATTACTGCATCGAAGGCGACTTTCAATTTGTCATCAAGCTCTGACAGGGAAGGGTCAAAGCAGATAAGTTTTTCAACCCGTGTCCTTGCCTTTAAACAGTCAAAACTTGCAGCCAACACAACACTCGGCAAAAAACTAATTAGTGACATGACCATGCTAAGTGAAAATCCAAAACGAACGGGTCTCAATCTCCTAACCCTTGCAGGACTTCTACCAGATAAATTAACAACAATTTCATTATCTTTCATCCAACAATCCTCCGAAAATCAATAATCTACCTCCATTCACGCCACCCCAACCAACTCCCCATACCCCTCAACCCCCTTCTCCCGGCTGAACCGCTCCATGGCCTCCACCCTGGCCCGCTGCCGCAGCCGGGCAAAACGCTCCGGCGATTCCAGGGCATCAAGTGTGCAGTTGGCAATCTCCTCGCGGTTGAACATATCGACCAGCAGGCCGTTTTCTCCTGCGCGGATCACCTCTTCCACCGGCGGGGTACGGGAACCGATAACGAGACAGCCGCTGGCCATTGCTTCAAGCAGAGACCAGGAGAGGACAAACGGGTAGGTGAGGTAGATATGAGCTGCCGAAACCTGGAGGAGCCGGCGGTAGCTATCGTTAGGGATTCTCCCGGTGAAATGGGTGCGGGCAGGGTCGAGGGTTACTTCCTGGAGCATCTTTTCGCGCCAGGTGGCAGCGCCGACCGGCGGCTTGCCGTAACTCACCTCGTCACCACCAACAATCACGGCGTGGCACCGTTTGTGCCGGCGCTGGATGACTTCAAGGGTGCGCATGAAACTGTGAAAGCCACGGTAGGGCTCCAGATTGCGCGCCACATAGGTGATTACCGGATCACCGACGCGCAGTAGCACCCCGGAGGGGGTGGTGAACGTGGCTTCCGGATCAGGGGACAGGTCGCTGTCGATCCCTTCGTGGACTACCGCAATCCGCTCCTGATAAGCAGCCGGATGGCGCTGTTTCTGCCAGATTGTCGGGCTTACCCCCTGGTCGCAGTTTTCAAGATTAAGTGTGTGCAGGGCGTTCCAGGTTCTGATGCGGGCTGCATCATCAAAGCTGCTGGAGAACTCCGGGTCAAAACCGACGTCACCCGTGGCAAAGTGGTAGTACCATTCACAGAGATGGATAAGCCGGACATCGGGAAAGACATCCTTGACGTACAGCGTCTCGCCCCAGCCGGGGTGCGCCAGGATGACATCGGGCGCTGCATCCTTTTTCTTCAGATCGAGCAGCCGCCGTGCCGTTGCCTGACCATGCAGCACGGCATCCTCCATCTTCCGGAGGTAATGGTGTTGATTCTTTGAGCGAAAGCGGTGGGGGGTATACTTGATACATGGAAAACCGGGGAGACCGGGGGCTCTCTCCCGTCCCATTCCCATAAGCTGCACTCCCGGCTTGCGGAGCCAGGCATGCGCCAGATGCCGGAACTGGCCGGGGAAATTCTGGTGGATTATTAAAATGCGCATGGGGATGTATAACTGTTGCAGCTGTTTAGGCGTCTGAGAAAGGAATCTCGCTGAAAAACTAAAAAATGAAAACTCTTTCCTGAAAGCAGGTCAAGTTCCCCATTTATTGCATACTTTGAAAATTGCATGCGCCCCTCGCTATTGATAACATTTATTAACTTAAACTGATTGGTGTTTTTATATTGCCGTTTTATTTTTGTCAACACTTTTTTATGAGTATTACTTCAACAGTAATAAATAATTGAATTCCCGCAATAAACACAGAACAATAACAAGCTGAAGGGCAGACAAAAACAGTTTGAAAAATATGGCTATTCTGTTAACCTCCGGCTCATAGCACTTGCCGTAAGGGACTTTTTGCAGCAGATGTGAATACACCGTTAGGAGAGTAGAGTTATCAATGGAAACCGTTCTTTTGATGTTTTCAGGCGGGGTGGACAGCACGTACCTTCTTCATTATTATCTGACAAAAACAGATATCCCCTTGCATGTGCACCATATCTCGCTGCGCTATCCGCAGTTTGACCGCTGGAAGACGGAAGACCCTGCTGTTGAGAGAATTTTGTCTTATTGCCGTGACAACTACCGGGGTTTTGATTATTCAGCATCCCGGTTTGATATGCCCCCCTTCAGGCTTGTTGGCCGCGATTCGGATTTACACCTTCTGGTTGCATCTAAAATCGGCCCGAACCTGCCTGGCGACAAAATCACTCTGGCACTCGGGCATTGCCTTGAAGATTATGAATCACCGGAGACACAAGCGCGGGCGCGGCTACAACTGCTCCCCAATCTCTGGAAAGCGCTCATAGACAGCGCGGAGGAAAAGGGGAAACTTAATACTGTAATCTCTCGGCCTCTTATCGATCAAAAAATTCCCAAGGAAGAAATCTTCAAAATGTTACCGGCAAGCTTGCTGAAACTCTGCTGGTCATGTCGTATGCCTGACTTTTATAACGATGTAGGCTATCCCTGCGGACTCTGTCATACTTGCAAGAAAAACGAGAAAATCCTTGCTCATCTGGGGAGAACCGGTGAATTTCCGCAGCTGGTCAGATCAGAACAGGGACTGCCGAAGCCAGCGGCACAAAAAAACTTCTCCAGTTTTTTTGGCGGTAATCCTGCACAGGTTCCTTCGCTGCCTGTGCAGGAGCAGTCTAACCGGGACGCATCTGATCGATCAGCTGACCAAGCTCGGTTTTAACCACTGCACCGGAAAAGGGGTGTCGTTTCATCAACTCAGCCCGGTGCTTTTGGTCAAGTTTCCAGATTTTTTCATAGCCGGTATATTTGGGGCGGGGTTGCAGAGGCCAATATGTACCGTAAATGTCCGGCTTAAAAGCCAATGAATTGGAAGTTTCATTTCCTGGACGCATCAGGTGACGTTTTAAGACGGGAGCTGTCAAATAGGAATACATTATCTCCGGATTCCATTGAAAAAATCGCGGTGCCCCTGGCTTGCCACGTCTCATCAGGTAATGATACAAACTGAAATACCGCTCTGACCCATGCACAAACCAGGCAGAGCTTTCATAAGCGATCATGATTTCTCCACAACCTAAAACCGGCACTCCTCCTCTGCCATGGATATGATCCATTATTTTCAGCAGATTAGCCATCTGTGGAGAAATACACTGTCCGACCTCTGCATATACGTACATCTCTCCTGATTCCCAGAAACTGACAACATCCAGATCATATATTTCATAAGGGATTGCGTTTCCTTCACAAAAAATTACTGCCCAGGAGATATCATGGATGTTAATGTCATTGCTGTATCGTGTGATAATAGTCCGGAACGGAATCCCGCCTGCAACAAAAGCGCGAGCCATGACCTCGCTGTCGATGCCGCCGCTCAAACAGAGGAATAACTCCCTCCCCTGATAGACTCTTCCTATCTCTTGCGCTGCTATGACACACTCGGTTCTCCAATCATGTGTCGGCCTTGAACAGCGTGGATACGTGATCCAGAACTGGTCATCTCCTGTTTCACGCCGGTTGAATACTTTTCCGGAGTATCCGAATTTTAATTCATTCCCTCTGGAGACCTGGTATTGATATTTGTTGTTGATTTCCAAATAATCCTCCCTCACCCGTTGTCAATGCTTTCTTGTATAAATAAAACTGCACGTTTACCAGTTTTATATTGGTAATATCCACTGTTTTTCCAACATATTCAAATCCCAGCTTTTCAAGGGATTGCCTTCGGTAAGTTGGTATCTCGATTACGATTGATCGGCAGTTTAAGGAACGTGCTTTTTGTATTCGTGCCAGATCCAGACTGGAAGCAAGACCTTGCCTTTGATAGTCAGGATGGACAACCAGCCTGTTCATCATGGCTATTGGCGAGATAAAATCACAAGTAAATCTATTGCCGGGATAGAAGTCAGGGAACTCTTCAATAGAAGCGTGAATGCACAATCTCGCTGAAGCGATCATGCAATCTTTTTGGTTAAGGATACCCCAATGGTTCGCGTGACAATCATGATGATCTGTCCAGACCTTTCCTGCAAATATATCCAGACCAGCATGACTGTTCCAGACAGTTGCACGTAGTCGGGTCGCTTTCTCAAGCAAGGCTCGGTCGTCGGGTGAAAACTCAACAAATCGCAACTGCTGCATCATAATCCCTCTGGATATATATTTGTAATATTATTGAGTTACGCCCAGTTCAACCGCAAATGGATATTATGCAGAACTGTATCTTCATGGCAAGAGACAATGGCATCGGACAAACTCTCAATAATCATGTCTCTATATAGTAATTGTCTCGCAACGCTGCTTTCAGTTGTATAAAAGGGCAAATCTTTATTGTTCGAGCTGAACCAGTAATCATCGGTAATTCCCCCTTCCTCCTTGAATCTGTGATAGATCGGAGTCCCCGGATACAGTTTGAGCAGATATAAGCCAATCTGGTCGGGCTTGCTGACTTTTAAAAAAGCAATGGTGTCGGCAATGCTCTGCGCGTCTTCTCCCGGATGCCCGATTGTAAGCGTGCAGCGCACCAGCAGACCTGCTTCCTTTGTCAAACGAGCACTTTCGACAGCGTGCGCTACCGTCCTGTTTTTATTGATCGTCTTCAGTATTTGTTCCGACCCTGTTTCGAAACCATACGAAACCATAAAGCATCCGGCCTGTCGCATTTTTATGAGCGTTGCCTTGTCAACATTATTAACCCGACCGGCACACCACCAGTTAATTTCCAGTTTGCGGGCGATTATCAAATCGCAGAGCTCATGGACATAGTCAGTTGAAAAAAGAAAATCATCATCACTGATATCAAAACAGTTGACTCCGTGCTCTGTGACCAGTCGAGACATCTGGTTAACAATATATGCTGGTGAAAAGTAATTATGCTTTTCCCAAAAGGCGCCATTACAGCAGAACAGGCAGGAGTTGTTACACCCTCTCGAAGTCAGTATACAGGCGACAGTGACGTCGTGGTTATAGCGTTCAAAAGAGAAGGTTAGCCCCTTGCTTTTTTTGTTATCAAGAAAATCAGCTTGAGAATACTGTAGTGGCGGCAAAAGCGACAAATCCGTTATGCAACTTCTCGACTCATTCCTGACAACAAGATCTCCGTCTCTGAATGTCAACCCGCTAACTTTGCGCAGCATTTTGACATCGTCCCCGTTAAGGGCGGTCAACAACTCAAGAAAAGTATATTCGCCTTCGTTTCGAATGACAAAATCTACTGAAGTGAATCTCTGTAGTATCTCCTTATCCAAAAATGTTGCATGAGGACCACCCAGAACTACCCGGCACTTTCGCTGCAACTCTTTGCAAAGATCAACCAGCTTGTATATGCTGAGTCTCTGGGGGGTATAACATGTTATGCCAACTACATCAAAGATTCTGTTTTCCAGGCTGGACCGGACTCCATCCCAGGTCATGTGATTCCCCAGATTAACCAACTCCACCTGATAGCCGTTTTCCAGTAAATACTCTTTTATCGAGCGCAGTCCTAACGGGACGCTTTCAGACTCAACCTTGATCTCGTCAATATTTGGCGGATTAAGTAGCAATATATTTTTCAAAAACGATTCCTTTCATGCTCAGCCAAGCCATCACCTGACATCCACCCTGTTATCGTAAAAAGTACTCCCGCCCCCCCTGTCGGTCAGCCTCTGGGAGACCAGAGCATTGACCGTACTTTTGCCGGGTGCGAACTCGCTCCACCAGACCCCTTCTGCAACTACTACCCCACAAGGGATGTCAGGAGAGATCTCCAGATAAAAGACAACTTCACCAAGATCATTGAAAGCAGTTACCTTCTCCCCGTTACCAAGAGAGCGGACAGCCGCATCTTCAGGATTCATCCTTAACTGCATACAGTTCTGCTTTTTGCGCAGGTCATCACGTTCATAAAATGATGCGTTAAGTGCATGAAAATTCGGGGCTGTCATAAGGTAAAGCGGATACCCCCCACTCTCTTCATGGGTCGGCAGATAGCGCGGAAAGGGCTCGGGCTCTGCCGGATTGAAAATCTCAATCTTGCCGGATGGAGTCTTAAAACCATCCTCTCTGTCAATAGTTAGCTGGACTGCCTTAAGCTCGTCCAGACGACCGGTATCGATCCCTTCTCTAAGCTGGGATGGTATGGCTAGAAGATGATCAATCAGATCGTCTGCGCTCTGCCTGAAAAAAGGCTCCTGAAAACCCATCGCCTCAGCAAGCTGCGAGAATAGTTCAAAATTGGATCTGCTCTCCCCGACAGGGGGGATAACCGCTCTGGTGCGCTGGATACAGCAGGTGCCGTAGGCTCGATAGATATCGCTATGCTCCAGCGAAGATGTGGCAGGGAGCACAATATCGGCATAACGGGCAGTATCTGTCATGAAACGCTCGTGAACTACTGTGAAGAGATCCTCCCGCAGGAGCCCTCTTATTACAGCATTTTGATCCGGTGTAATGGCAGCAGGGTTACTGTGATAGACATAAAGTGACTTCACCGGAGGGTCATCCAGCTCTGCAAGTGCCTTGCCGAGACAGTTCATATTCACCGCCCTTGTGGGGGTTGTGATGAAATCTTCCCTTGTCACCTCGTTCATGGTAAAAGCTCCCCCTGTCGAGGAGTCCGGGAAACATCCTGCGCCCTTTTTGCCATATGCGCCGATAACTGCTGGCAGACAGGCAATGGTTCTGACCGTCATCGCCCCGTTACCATACCGGGAAAGGCCGCTCCCTAGCCGGATAAATGGTCTGCTCGCCTTTCCGTAGGCGATTGCCATCTCTTCGATTACCTCCGGAGAAATCCCGGTAAGATGAGAGACCGCTGATGGGGAGTATTCGGGAAGTATTTTGGCGGCAAGCTCATCATACCCCTCTACGTGCTTATTGATAAATTCACGATCAATAAGAGCATCGCGCTGCAGAATATGCATCAGGCCAAGCGCAAGGGCACCGTCGCTGCCTGGACGAACCAGAATAACCCTGTCTGCCCCTTTTGCTGTGAGAGTACTGTAGGTATCTATCACCCAGAGTTGAGCACCAAGCTTTTGCGCCTCCCTGACCCTCTGCATGAAATGGATGTTTGTTACTGCGGCATTTATCCCCCATAGTATTATCAGATCACTCTGTAAAACCTCATCCGGATCCACGGTCGGAGTATCACCCATGACAGCTCTCCAGCCTGCACTCTTTGCCGGAGAACAGATTGTTCTGTCCAGCCTTGATGCACCAAGACGATAAAAAAACGGATGCCCGCAGTTTCTCTGTATCAAACCCATTGTACCGGCGTACGAATAAGGCAAAACAGCCTCAGCACCATAAGTTGCCAGAATATTTTTCCATCTGTCAGCAATCATGGATATGGCATCATCCCAGGAAAACGGTTCAAAACTCCCCTCCCCTTTCTTCCCGATTCTTAAAAGCGGGGTAGTTAGCCTCCTTGGAGAGTGAACCGTCAACTCATAGTGCTGCATCTTGGAGCAGAGAAACCCTCTGGTGTAAGGGTGATCCGGATCACCGCCCACTTTCAGAACATGATCGTGTTCAACCTCTACGATGAGCCCGCAGGTATCAGGACAGTCGTAAGGACATACAGAGCGTGAAACTGTTCTTGGCATCGAATTCTCCTTTAACCTGTATAAAAATATGAAACTGGGAGGACAGGATAAACCGGGATAAATCAAGAACTCAGAAATAGAAACACCCTAACCCAATGGGTAAAGCTTGATTTTTCTCGGTTTCGGGTTTATCCGCAGTTATCGGCCTTTATCTGTGGCTAACCGCCATTTTTGGGTTTTCTGTTTATGTCTGCCGAGACCAGATATGATACCTGTCGCGCTGCTTCGCTCTGGCTGTTGAATTCAGGGCAGGCTGTGCTATAGTGCTACCAATAAAAAGGGAGATGATCATGAACAGATTGAAAAAAACAGTGCCGATGATCCTGTCTGTTATAATAGCTGCATTGATATTTGTTGAGCCAGCCCACTCGGAACAAGATCAGGGGAAGCTCAAATCCCTGGCCAAAGTTGCTAAAGTTTTTACCATGGAATCTGAGCCGGGGAAAGTGCTCTTTATCAATTACAACAGTACCACACAGTGGAAAAATCTTATATCTCCTGACGAGCTCGATACTGACGACTTCCTGACTGTCGTGTTTTCTCGAAACGGGAGTCAGTTACTCGCTACATCTGTAACAAAGGCAATTCCAACCCCCTCTCCCGGCATCAGGAGCATATCGACCAGAGAACTTGCAGATACTTTAGACCAGCTCGATAAAGATCCCCCTTTCAGCCTGATAGACACAAGAGCTCTTGATCTTTATGATGCAGCACATATCCCTGGCGCAGTTTCAGTTCCATTATCCCGCATAATCAAACGTACGTCAGGACTTCTGCCTGAAAGCAGATCTGCCCGCCTGATATTTTATGATCAGGGTGCCGGCGGAACCGAGGCATCAAAAAGTGCAGAACTTGCCAGAAACCTTGGCTACAGCAATATAACAATCTATTCTGAAGGGATTTCAGGATGGCTTAAATCCGGAAGATTCGCATCATCTTCAACTGCATTTATTCGAAAAAAGAGACCGTTGATAGTCGACCTGAGGGGTGAAGAGCAGGTTGCTGCCGGCCACCTTGAAGGTGCTCTCAATTTTCCGGCAGCAAGACTTAAGGAGATGTTCGGACATTTCCCAATGGACAGGCGAGGTGCGATCGTTCTTTATGGCGAAAGCGATCAGCAGGCAATTGCCGCAGCAAGAGTCATCAAAGGGTGGGGATACAGAAACATAACCATATTCAAAGGTGGGACTGGCGCATGGCTGGAGAGTGCAGAAGTTCTCAGCATCGAACCTGTCGAGCAAGACCGGCATTTGAGCGGAACTACATTCACCGGACAGTTAAAAGGAAGGGATTTCGAGATGGCAATGATTTCGCCGGCCATGGTTGAAATTGTTGATGTGAGAAGTCATGACGAATATAAGGGGGGGAAACTTCCTGTAGGTAAACATATCCCTTTGCAGGAGCTGTCACTGAGGCATGGAGAGTTGTCAAAGGAGAAGATACAGGTTGTTTTCGGCACTGACGAACAGCAGGCGGAAATGGCTTATGATCTCCTCAAACAGCTCGGTTACCGGCTCAATTACCTTCAAGGCAAAATAGAATTCAGAAAGGACGGTAGTTATCAGATCAAGTAGATTGATCAGTACGAATTACAGCTGAGAGCAATGTGCTCCTTCATTGCTGCGCTTTGTTGGGAGTTTTTGTCGTGATTTTCAGCTAATTAAATACAGCAATATTTCACGTCTCAATCACCGTCATCCATTTTGCCCCCCTTCACCACCCTTTTAGCCTACTTCGGAACATCAAAGGTATAACTCTTTTTACCACTCCCCTTGTCGCTGAAACGCCAGTCACCCAATATTTCCTTCCCCCTGGCCGGGGTATTGCGCGACACTTTTATATGCACTTCGAGCATTGTTGATGGAGGGTTGGGAATCTCCGCATAATCAATCTCTATCTGGTTCTGTCCATAGCGTAGCCCATTGCCACCCATATTGTAGTTGTACTGCATATCAGGCTTCCCTCCCATCTCCTTGATCGTTGTGCCGTTTGCCTTGACCGTTCCGGTGTAGTTTACCACATAGATGAAGAGATGGATGTTGTCGGGAGTCTCTTCACGGCCTGGATACGCAAGTTGAGAGCCGGTCGAAGGAGAAGAGGCAAAAGGGGCTGATCCAGCGGAAGTCTCTGGCGTAACAACAGGCACTCCTTGACTCTCTTTCTGAGGGAAGTTGATCACCCTTAACCCTTGCTGGTTGGTATCGCTACTTTTTGCGGGAGCCCCTTTAATGGTGACTGCACTGCCTGATGGCGCAAAACCGGCGAGTTTTCCGAACATGGAAAACCCAAGAAAGGATACCAGTAGCAGAGGAACAACCACAAAGCCCGAAAGCCCAACTGCGGGCCATTTGAGGGTGTCAACAGTTGAGCAGGAGAAGGGGACATCCCCCTTCATCTCCCTGAGATCACGATAAAGCAGATAATGGAAAATCATGACAAAGGGGAAAAAGGCAATACACAAAAAAGGTCCTGCCAGCGGGATTATGCCGAGCAGCCCTGATACTGCCCAGACCAGCAGCAGGCGCAGTGCCACATTGAACCACTCCCCCCTTACATACTCCCTGCTCTTGAGAAGAGCGCTCATACCGCGTAAATCCTCCTTGACCAGAATGAACTGGGAGAAGAAGAACCATACCATGAAGATGATGCCGGGGATGATCAGGAGGATAAAGCCGCCGCCAATAATGAGCCCGGCCAGGAATCCGATCCAGATCAGGGGGAAGATGAGCCCTTTCCCTTGCTCCAGGGCATCCCCGAAGGGGAGTTGATCATCAACCACCGCATGCAGGAACGCTGCAAAACAGCGAAATCCGAGATACATCCCGACCAGCAGGCCAGTAATTCCGATCAGAACAACTGCCCCTCCTCCCTTGGCCATACCGGCCAGCAGGGCTACACCGACTGTTATGCCGACGGGGAGCATGAAGGCGACCATGGTCAGCAGGTAAAGTCCGATCAGGACTGCGAAGCGGCGCTGGAAGATTTCCCAGCTCTCCTTAAAGAGATCGCCAATGTCGGGGAGCTTTTTTTTGGGGGCTGGTCTGGATCTGCGTCGTACTGGTGGTGGATCAGGCAAGGGCTCAGCACTGTCCGGAGCAGATGGTTTGGTTGGTGCTGGTGGTAGTTCTGATTGCATCGGCTGTGTCGGCAAGGGTGGTGGTGCTTCATTCTCAATGGCAGGTAGAGCAGCTGCCGCTGGTTTGGCGTATGGGAAAGCATGGCTGCATTTTGGGCAAGTGACCCGGATCGTGCCTTCCGGAACCTTGTCGGCCAGTACTTGGCGCGAATAGCCGCACGATGGGCAGGAAATGGAGAGCGAACTCATGCTTCATTCCTCCTGGGATAATTCAGATCTTGAAACGAACTTTCAATCCGCTACGTGAGATCGAGATAAGAGTCACCTGCTTGCCGTCGATGATGATACTTTTACCTGGCGTGAGCTTTTCCTCGTCCTCGGCCTTGTCGTTACCATTGGCGTCAATTACAACCGGGTCGTTGGAGTAGTCTCCATCAGAATTACCGTCAAAGGCAACGATTTTGTAGGGTTTGCCATTGACAGCCAACGTGCCGTGCCAGTGGCATTTGGGGTAGAAGCGTACCCCCCCCATGTTGCTGCCAAACAGCCAGAGTCGATACGGAGCCACCACTTTTTCCTCGTCGTACAGCACTTGGATAGAGTAATGGTTCGGCACAAGTAGAGGCCCTTCGCCGCTGGCGGGCGGACGGTCATCGGTCAGATCGCCGTTACGGTTTTCGTCGAAGAAGAGTTTGGGCGGGCTAGACTCTTCCGTGATGACCAGATGAACCTTGCCTGCAAGGGTAAATTCGTCGTAATGACGTTTGGAACCGCTCTCGGGAGGAAACTTCTTGAAACCCTGATTGGCCCCTGGAGTGTCAAACAGATGAAGGGCAAACCCTTGGGATGTGCCAAGCCCTAGTGGAAAGCCCTCCGGGAAAGGTTCAAGCTCTATGGCAGTCCCATCTTTTGTATTAATGGCAGGCGCTTTAACCGCAGTTGGCCCCTTGCCAGGCTCACTTATTGAGCAACTTAAAACTGACATGAGTAACAGCATGAGTGGCAATGATAAGAATATGGTTTGTTTTTTCATGAGTACACCTTGCGCTTAGTTATGCCAGTTCAACTTCAAGATTTTTGCCAGCACAGCTATTTGGGATCAATTCGTCATTCGCATCTGACTTCTTGACTGACAGCAAACCATGCTGTACAGTGATCATGTACGTATAACGGAGGCCAGACATGCTACAAACAACCTATACCAATGCTAGAGCCAATTTAGCCGGACTTTGTGACGAGGTAACAGAAAATAGAGAGATCGTCCTCATTCGTCGTCGCAATGGTAACAATGTAGCCATGATTGCTGCTGATGAACTGCAAAGCTTGGTGGAAAGTTCCCACCTGATGCGTTCTCCCAAAAATGCCGAAAGGCTTCTTTCTGCGCTGGAACGTGCACTGAAGGGGGCTGGCACAACATCTTCAGTGAAATCGCTTCGTTCCGAGGTTGGACTTGAGTAGTAAACAACGGGACACTGTTTTTCAACCAGAGTTCCGTGAAGACTTGCGTTATTGGGTGGAAACAGACCGCAAAGTTGCTTTACGGGCTTTTGATTTGATAGAAGCAATCATGCGCGACCCCTTTATTGGCATTGGCAAGCCTGAGCCACTCAAATACCTGTCATCCGGCACCTGGTCGAGACGCCTCACACAAGAACACAGAATTGTATATCTTGTCCGTGATGACAGAATAGATTTTCTTCAGGCACGGTATCATTATTAATCATTACTTTTTGCCCTCACCTCACCCAGCCATATCACTTGCCCCGCACCCCCCGACAAAAGAATCAAGACCATTAGGCAGGATGCAATGAAATGTTGCTTATTCATCCTCACCTCAAGATTGATGCACTCGCAAAAAGTTCATATCACCCTTCGACAAGCTCAGGGCGAACGGACTTTGGGTCTGTAAGTGCTTGTAAATC